>JAFTSJ010000046.1 GCA_017467335.1 Alphaproteobacteria bacterium | reverse complement strand
GCATTTTTTTGTTTAAAATATCCGTTAAAAAAAGAGTTTAAAATTTTCATAGAGCCCTCACTACAAAATTTAACAAAATCAGACGGTTATTTTTCAAAAATGTGTCAAAAAAACGTCCCTTTTTTGAACGCTTTTTTTTGGTAAGGGTTACACTTTTTTAAAAACAAAAAAATCATTAAAAATCAAATAATTACAAATTTTAGTTGACAATGAAATAAATCTAAAATATTATGTCAAAAAAAGGGACGTTTTTTTGACACATTTTCAGAAGATAACACGTTGATTTAACTATCTTTTTATTTTGACTGTTTAAAAAAAATTCCAAACGCTTTTTTAATGAGATTTCAAAAGAATATAACCGGACTATTTCACGATTCGTTTCGGGACTTTTGTTCTTTATTATTATTTTATGCAACCTTTTTTTACATACTTAATATCAAGTTTATAACAATATAAAAGCATGATTATATATTAACATTCATATAAGAAAAAAAATATTTTTTATCTTACTTAACCATAAAATATAGGCATACAATAATATTTATTTATCTTGCCATTTAATAATCGGAATTCTTCTGACACCACCATTTTGAGTTGGGTATCGAAAAGAACCAATAACAATCGCACATTTATCAGACGGATTAGGAACTTTCATTCCTTGATAATAAAAAACCTGAGACTGAGGAGGTAACAACATCGGTACAGTAAGACAATCCGATTGACAAGGAAACGCAATCGCATAATTATTCAAAATACGTTGAACAACCCTAAAATACCGAGCATCAATACATTTCTTGTCTAATTGTGGAACTGTATGTGAACACGATATAATCAATGGCAATAAAAATATTACAAAAAAATGTTTCATGCTACCTTCTGTTGTTATCACAACATAACATAAAATAAGATGTAATACAATGATAAAATAACGAAAAAAATTAACTTATAAATAAAGATAATTTACTTTTTATTTTTTTGCCGCCACAATTGAACATTTTTCTTATGTTCGGCATAAGTTTCTGCAAAATTATGTCCCCCTTTTCCATTAGCAACAAAATAAATATATTTTGTTTCAGCCGGATGTAAAACGGCACTGATTGCAGCTTTACCCGGGTTGGAAATCGGAGCCTTTGGTAACCCTTTCACATAATAGGTATTATATGGACTGGGATATTTTAAATCTTTATAAGTTAAACTGCGTTGTAAATCATATCGTCCGTCTGTTAACGCAAAAATAACGGTTGGATCTGATTGTAAAGGCATTCCCTTTTTTAAACGATTGACAAAGGCAGAAGCAATCATGGAACGTTCTTTAGACAAAGCCGTTTCTTTTTCAACAACAGACGCTAATGTGACAGCTTCTTGCGGTGTTGAAAACGGTAAATCTTTGTCACGCTGTTCCCAAAGTTCAGCCAATGTACGATTCATGGCGTTTTGCATACGGGTAATCATCCCTTTTTTGGTATCACCATACGAATAATGATATGTATCCGGTAATAATGTACCGTTTTTAGGTAATTGTTCAATCGTTCCCGTTAATCCTTTCGCTTTGTCCATCAATTGAACAATCTGATAAGAACTTAATCCTTCGGGAATACGCAACTTTCGAATATATGTGTGACCGCTGACAACAATATTCATAACCATTTTAGCACTGGAACGAGGTGGAAAAGAATATTCACCCGCCTTTATATTATGACGGTTTCCGCTGGCTCGCACACCCAACATAAACACGGAAGGACTATTGATAATCCCTTCCCGATATAAAAGAGCGGCAACCTGTTTTAATCCAACCCCCTTGGGGATATAAACTTCTTTATGTGTCGGTAAAGGACCTTCATTAACAAATTGCGAATATGTTGTAAAAACACTACCCCCAATAAGTGAAGTCAATACAAAAACAATTAAGAAATATATTAAAACATGTTGCCGCATAGCATATGAAAAAATTAAACTTTCTTAAATATCAAACTACCGTTTGTACCACCAAACCCAAATGAATTAGATAAAGCAATCTTAACTTCTTTTTCTTTGGCAACATTGGGTACCAAATCAAATCCTTTTGTTGCTTCTTCCGGATTTTCCAGATTGATTGTCGGCGGTAAAATACTAGATTGAATTGCCATAACCGAATAAATCGATTCAACAGCCCCCGCGGCCCCGAGCAAGTGACCAATACAAGATTTTGTTGAGGACATAGATACTTTGGAATCCATTCCAAAAACTTCTTTAACAGCATTAAATTCAACCATATCACCTAACGGTGTTGATGTTCCGTGTGCATTGATGTAGTCAACATCTTCCGGATTTAAACCGGCAGAGGCTAACGCCCCCTTCATGGCACGCAAACCACCATTGCCACCCGGAGCCGTAATATGATGTGCATCACCGGTCATCGCATATCCGATAACTTCGGCATAAATTTTAGCACCCCGTTTTTTAGCATGTTCATATTCTTCCAACACAACAACGCCGGCACCTTCACCCATAACAAAACCATCACGTCCCATATCCCATGGACGAGAAGCGGCTGTCGGATTATCGTTGTAATGTGTTGATAATGCTTTTGCCTGAGAAAATCCGGCAATACCAACCTTACAAATGGCAGCTTCCGCCCCACCGGCAACCATAACATCAGCTTCATTATTTTTAATGATACGCATTGCATCACCAATGGCATGCGTTCCCGTTGCACAAGCTGTTACAACGGCATGATTCGGACCTTTAAATCCGTACTTAATCGAAACTTGTCCGGAAATTAAATTGATTAACGCCGAAGGAATAAAGAACGGAGATAAACGACGAGGTCCTTGTTCATGAACTAAAATTGAACCGGATTCAATAGATTGTAAACCACCGATACCGGATCCGATTAAAACACCGGCACGCAACATTTCTTCTTCTGTTTGAGGGATATAACCGGAATCTTCAACAGCATCCGTAGCAGCACACAACCCGTATAAAATAAAAGGATCAACATGACGTTGTTCTTTGGGAGACATAATGGAATCCGGTAAAAATTCGCCTTCCCCTTCACCAACTGGAATTTGTCCGGCAATTTTGGCAACAAAACCTTCTGTATCAAAATATTTAATGGTAGAAATACCCGAAACACCATTTGTAATTTTGTCCCAATTTGTTTTTAAACCCCGACCAAGAGGACTTAAAATACCCATACCTGTTATAACAACTCTTCTTGTCATGTACGTTTCCTTTTATGTTATTAAGATAAAAAGGGACGTCCGTTCTTTGTGGTATCGGACGCCCCGCTTTTGTTTTTCATTCGAAAATTACATTTGTTTTTCAATGAAATCTACTGCATCTTTAACTGTACGAATTTTTTCGGCAGCGTCATCCGGAATTGAACAACCGAATTCTTCTTCAAAAGCCATAACTAATTCGACTGTGTCCAAACTGTCAGCACCCAAATCATCAATGAAACTTGCGTTTTCAACAACTTTTGCTTCATCAACACCTAAGTGTTCAATAACAATTTTTTTAACACGTTCTGCAACATTACTCATTTTAAATTCCTTTTCTTTTATTAAACAAATTTTGTCTCTAACAGACGAAATCAAATTGTATTTAGCATATTTTTTTCATTTCGTCCAGCACTTTTTTTAATTTAATGCTTTTTTATTGACTTTCAATGTGTTATTTTAACATTTCAAATCAATAAAACATTAAATCATAGCCATCCCGCCGTTAACGTGAATGGTTTGACCCGTGATATAACCGGCTTCATCACTGGCCAAGAAAACAACCGCATTGGCAATATCTTCTGCCGTACCCAAACGTCCCATCGGAACATCTTTCAGTAATTGAGCCCGAACTTCTTCCGTTAAAGCATCCGTCATCGGCGTTTTAATAAATCCCGGTGCAATACAGTTAAATGTGATGTTACGGGAAGCCAATTCCTGTGCCATACATTTACTCATCGCAATTAACCCGGCTTTTGAAGCAGAGTAATTGGCTTGTCCGGCATTTCCCATAACACCGACAATGGAAGCCATCCCGATAACACGACCGAAACGTCTTTTCATCATACCGGGGATAACAGCACGTGCCAATTTAAAACCAGCAGTCAAGTTAATGTTTAAAACAGCTTGCCATTGATCATCAGTCATACGCATAGCCAAACCGTCTTTTGTAATACCGGCATTGTTAACAAGAATATCTATACGACCCATATCGGCTTCTGCTTGTTTAACCAATTCATTCAAACTATCCGAATCGGTTAAGTTGGCAGAATAAACATAAACTCGATCACCTAATTCAGCCTGAAAAGCCTTTAACGTATCCATGTTCATATCCGTTAACGCCAAAGTTGCACCTTGTGCGTGCATTTTTTTTGCAATTTGTCTGCCGATACCACCCGTAGCACCGGTAATCAATGCTGTTTTTCCTGTTAAATCAAACATTTTTTCTCCTTATAGAAAATTAAATCGTTCGTTTTATAACATTCTTTTTCACACTTTGCAACAATTTTTATTGATTTGTCACATTATCGTCATGTTTGAATTATCTTGACAAATTCGAATTATTTGTATATCATTACCTCTTAACAATATGTATCAAGGATAAAATAATGCGTGATTTAACACCAGATGAAATACGTCGTCTTCAATCTTTACTAAACGATATAAAAAAAGAATATATTTTAGGTGAAATCGGTCGTTATAAAGAACGGTATCAGGACTTTTTATTAAACATGCCCCAACGTTACAGGGACACAAACATATGGTCTGTTTCTTTTTCAAGTCAACACGACACGTTTTTACACCTGATTGCACGAAATCCGCATCAAAATCATTGGGTTAATCAAAAAGCCATTTATCAAGCCGTTGCCGGCGGAGCCGATTTGAATGCCGTTAATGTTACCGGCAAAACACCCTTAATTGTTGCTCGGGAACGAAACAACGATGATATTGTCAAACTACTTTTAGGAGCTCCCAAACGTTTACAGTGGGATTATTTCATATCATTATGCGCTCAAACAAGCGCTTGGCAAAATATCAAGGAATAGACTTTATCAAGAGGAGGGATAAATGATTGACGAAGATGTTTTTTTTGATGACGTTAAAGGGGCTTTAAACAAAATATACCCTCATGCGTATTTTTCATCATGGACAGGGGCGGAAATACATGAATTAACCGATTCAAAACCAAATGATTACACGTTGTTCTCCAACCAATTTGAATCAGATCAGGTTGTTTCTTATTTTAATCAAAAAGTTTTTTTAAAAAAAACACCCAAAACAACGGCTGAACATATTTTAACGATTGAATCACCCAATGGTTTTTTTCGGGTTAGCGATATTCACCAAACCGTTGTTGATTGTTTTTTTGATGTTAAACTGGCCGGCGGAAAAGAAATCATCAAAGATGTTATTGAATCATATAAATCTTCTGAAAACGCCGATTTTACAATACTGGTTCAATGTGCCAAAAAAAGCAACATGCCTCACGTTGTATCATCCTTGCTCAAATTAAGTTCTCACTTTGAAATATCAGGTGATACTCAATGAAAAAAATTGAACTGTTTACAGACGGAGCCTGTTCAGGCAACCCCGGTAACGGCGGTTGGGGTTATATTTTAAAATATAAAACAGCCGTTAAAGAATCTTTTGGCGGTTGCGAAGAAACAACAAACAATCAAATGGAATTAACAGCGGTTATTGAAGGGTTAAAAGCCCTTAAAGAACCGTGCGAAATTGATTTATATACCGATAGTCGATATGTATTAGACGGCTGTCAAAAATGGTTAACCGGTTGGAAAAAAAACAACTGGAAAAAAGCCGATAAAAAACCGGTACTCAATCAAGAATTGTGGATGGCGCTTGATGAACAATTACAACGTCATCATATTACCTGGCATTGGGTTAAAGGACACGCCGGACATACGGAAAACGAACGAGCCGATACATTAGCTTGCCAAGGCAGAGATTTATACACCTCAAAATAAAACAGTCTGTTTCCATATGAAACAGACTGTTTTATTTAACAAAAAAAATCATTAAAATTTTTCAATGTCTTCCGGCAAAATTGACATATTCCAATCGTAAGAAATATCACCGTCATCATCATTTTTATAGACAACACCGATAAATTCCTTCCCGACATAGACTTCAACCGGTGCATCATGTCCCGTTCCTTTTTGTACATTGATTTCCGGATTCCAAAAGAGTTGTTGAAGATATGTTTGAACTTTCATCATTTCTTCCGGTGTAAAAGTCATGGCAATTCCTTTCTTTTTTTCTTTTCTTTTAAGCAAAACAAGTGTATTATAGATGAGTTATGACACATTTACAAGAAAAAAACATACCATATCATAAAATATCTATTGCTCCAATGCTTGATTGGACAGATAGACATTTTCGATTTTTTTTACGTTTAATCACAAAAAGACCTTTGTTTTATACAGAAATGGTTGCAGCACCTGCTATATTGTTGGGAAATCGAAATCATTTGTTAGACTATAATACATCCGAACATCCGTTAGCCTTACAAGTCGGCGGAAGCGATATTTCCATGATGGCTCAATGTGCCCGCTATGCTAATGATTGGGGCTATAAAGAAATTAACATCAATGCAGGATGTCCGTCTTCTCGTGTTCAAGCCGGACAATTTGGAGCTGTTTTAATGAAAACACCGCAACTTGTCGCTGATTGTATAGATAAAATGGTTGGGGTTTCTTCATTACCGGTTACAGTCAAAACCCGTATTTCTTTAAATGATGTTGGGGGAGATGGATTTGAAGCCCTGTTTCATTTTGCTGATTTAGTTCAAAAAGCCGGTTGTTCACATTTAATTGTACATGCCCGACAAGCAAAATTAAATCTATCTCCCAAAGATAACAGAAGTGAACGATTACCACTCAATTACGAAGTTGTATATCGATTAAAAAAAAGTTTTCCTGACATGCTGATTTCCATTAATGGAAATATTCTCTCAAAGCAAGATATTGACACACATCTGCCTTATGTTGACGGTGTTATGATTGGACGTTGGGCATATGGCAATCCTTATGCGTTATCGGATATCGACTCAATATACTTTCATGATACACATACTGTCTTATCCAGATTTGAAATTTTAGAAAACATGTTACCATATCTGGAACAAAATAAATCTCATTTATCTGTTATTTGCCCTCATTTATTGGGATTATTTCACGGACAACCCAATGCCAAAATATACAAACAGGCGGTCATGTCTCGTAATCTTGAGGAGATTCGAACTTTCATCAAAACATCAACTAACCAAATGTGATGTATTGTTTGTATCAGATATACCGTTTTCAGATGACAATGCCGGAGAAATATCTATCGGTTGCGGTAATTTGCTCAGATAAGCAATTACGTCTGTATCATTATTCAAATAGGCAATGGATCCAATGGTTTCACCATAGTAATTTTTCATAAAAATCTGAATATTCGGTTGTTTGAGCAAAAAAGAAATCATCTCAATTCTATCCATACCAACAGCACACATTAACGGTGTATTACCATATGAATCCCGAGCATTGATATCACACCCTTCTTCAAGCAAAAAAGACATAACATCCACCGAACCATGCTCGGCCGCATAAACCGTAATCGGTTTAGCGACTTTACGACCGTTTTCTTCATCAATTTCAACAAAAGTCAACCGTTTAAAATCTATCAAAACAGATACATCACGCAACGCAATCAAATCATCGTTTTCAATGGAACGTTGAACTTGACGAGCCAACATTAAATAAGCATTTTCTATTTCTTGCATGACACCCTCCTTTTTTATGGGTTAGTCTTATTATTATATGCCATCTTGCATATTTTGTCAAACAACTTTATGGTATATCAATTATCACACTGTTTTTATTGAATTTATTTTTAAAAATAAAATGCTTGACAAGTAAAAAAGACAGTGTTAGTATGAGAACAAAAGGAGAATATCCTTCTTGTATAGGAAAGGAGAAATAAATGCTAACCAAAAAACAGCGTGATTTATTGTTTTTCATTCATCGTTCGATTCAATCGGATGGTATCTGTCCATCATATGAAGAAATGTGTTCTTTTTTAGGACTACATTCAAAATCGGGCATACACCGTTTAATCAATGCGTTGGAACAACGGGGATTTATCCGCCGATTACCTAATAAAGCTCGGGCTGTTGAAATTTTAACATTGCCGGAAGAACGCTGTCCGACACGTCAAATCAAAACAATGGCTTCAAAAATAAAAACCGTCGTAAATGATAATGCTGTTGACATTCCTTTATACGGAAAAATTGCCTGTGGAACACCAATAGAAGCCGTTTGTAATCCGGATACGGTTTGCGTTCCTTCCCATATGATGGGCAGAGGGGAACATTATGCTCTAACAGTTGAAGGGGATTCAATGAAAAATGTTGGCATTATGGATGGAGATACCGTTATTATCAAACGAACGGAAACAGCTCCTAACGGAACAATTGTTGTAGCACTGGTTGATGGTTATGAAGTCACATTAAAACGCATACATGTACAAGGAAATCAAATTGCCCTTATACCGGAAAACGAATCGTATGAAACACGCATATTTGACGCTGACCGAGTTGAAGTTCAAGGTCAGTTAGTTGGTTTACTGCGTCAATATCATTAACGGTATTAAAAATTCTTGATAGTATGATATAACATTGTTCTATTCACAAACCCTTAAAAGGAAGCATTTGCTTCCTTTTTTTTAGTAAGGCAATAATACCCTCCCCTTTTATTATTTATGAATAAACATTAAACTAATCTTCTACACACCACCAATTGCCGTTTGAATCGGATTGAGCAACTCTATTACATCCGCTTGCCCGACAAATAGATTTTGCTTTGGCTGTATCGGCTATTTGCGTATCACCGGCCGTTGAACAATTTTTGATATTGCCCGAACTGTCAATAAAATACCCTTCTTCGGCTTGTTTAGAGCAATACCAAACCGTTTTTCCGCTTACATCTTGACTGAATGCAACTCGGTTACACGCCTCACATTGTTGACGATAAATGGCTTCTGTTCCGATTTCACGCACATTGTTGTCTTCACTGCATACAAGACATTTGCCGTTTCGAGCTGATTGCCAACTGTCACTACCACATGTGTTTGGAACGCAATATTGTAAACCGTTTGACCCAACCGTTAAAACTTGACGGTTACCACATTGTCCACATGTTGCCGTATGCCCCATTTTGAGTTGATAAGTGGTATTGATATAAGAACTTGGTTCTGTCGCCGGCGTACATTTCACACAATCAGGTGTGTTATTCATAAATTCATTCGTTTGACAACCACCTAATGAACAAACACCACCGCTATATGTGCGTTGCAACACATGAACATTACATAAATTGCATTGTTTTTGAGACGTACTAATGGCTTTTTCAGTTGTGCATTCATGACACTTACCGGAGTTATCTCTAAAATATTCACCATCATGGTCGCCTCGAACATATTCTTGAACTTCATCGTATAAATCGGGATGGTCACTGGCTAATTTTGTCGGTAAAGTCCAATTATCACTGTTACAAACACCGCTGACACTCGGGTCAATTAAAACACACGGAACATTCCAACCGGCACCATTAGATACACGATTTGAACAACGAGCACATTCTGTGTCTGAAGTACTATCAAATCGAACAAAACCTTCTCCTGTGGCATCACATCGATAACATTCACCATACACACTTCTATATCGTATCATATCACTATCATTCGGATCGTTAGGACACACTTCCCAGACACAAAAACCGCTTATTATTGTGCGTTTATATATACCGGCACTGGCACAGGGCTTATCACAATGATCGGCGTCTAAGGCAGGCAGAACCATATAGCTCGTCCAACCTATCTCCTTATTACAATTTAAGCATGCTCCTCCACTGTTTTGCCACTGATTCTCGGGACAAATTTTTAAACATTTTTGATTACCGTTTGAATCTGTATAAATCCAGCGTATTGGAACAGCATCAGCATCTGTGCTATACTGACCATCCTTTTTACGACAGTTTTTAATACACCCAGAATCTTCTTCGGATACAATGTCTTTCCCGTTAATTGTACAATCGTATGGCTCACCATCTTTTCCCCGGAATTGTCCTAATTTTAATGGTTTTTCAACCATACAGTACCCGTTTTTAGCCGTTCGGTCACAGGCAACACACATCTTTTCTTCATAGGTATCTATTTCTTCGGTTCCACCTGTCTCAATTGCTCTATTTGATGTATCGCTACAAGCGTAACATTTACCACCACTACGATATTGACGTTCACAAGGCGTACTGTCATCAGCATCGGTACAAGCAGTTATTGATTCATCTTCATCAGGTTGTTCGCAAAGCGGACGACAAAAACCCGCATTTGTTGCACTTGTAACTAGTTCTCTTTTACCCCAAACACCATCTTTAGTACGTTCAGGACACGATATGCAGGTCAATTTGATTTTTTCTTCCGTCCATAATGATGAACCAGCATGCCCCATAGCCCAATCATAAACAGTAATTTGTGATTTATTACTGCATGGTTCACAACGGGGATTATCAGTTCCGGCAAACACGGCAAAGGTTCCTTCTGGGCATGTTTCAGGCATGTAATCACAAGAATTTTGAAGATAACCACTACTCCACCAAACAAGTCCACAGGCTTCACATAATTTACGAGCTTTACCTGTTCTTGGAATTTTATGAGCCGTATCATTGGGTGTTCCATCTGCTTTACGGCATGGAATACATCCTTCATTCAACGATTCATAAGTTACACCCCGAATACATGCAACGGCACAATAGGCTGTATTATTGGCTTCGTCAATCGTAACTGTATGCGTATTATTACAAGCGTTACATTGTTCCTGACCCGTGGTATCATCTTCAATGCTTAACGACAAATTACTGTACTTTTCTAAACTGATTTCAATGGCGTTAATGTCTGTACAAGGAATACATGCCCCATTTTTGGCTCGATATTCCCCTGCAACACATTGCCGAACGGGTTGACACGTATGCTCTGCTGTATTACAAACGTAATTATCCCCATAATCGGCACAATGTTCATTTTGGGTACAAGCAACACATTGTCCGCCTGCTCCATCATCATAGCAATATGGTGTATCATCAAGCCCATAACATTTATCACGACATGTCATATTGTTATCACAGGTATAAGGGGAACATAAACCAACACAATCTTCTTCTTCAACACAATGTTGATTTTGATTATCATCTGATTTTTCTGTATCCGAATCAACAAACGATGTAAAAACGATGGTATTATCCGTTTCATCTTCTCCACAAATAGAGGCATTGCCGGTATATTTTGTGCCATTTACCTGCACAAATTGAATCCCTTTAACAATACCGTTTAAGTTCATATTAACCACATTTTTACACACACGGGAAGAAACACCTTCAACATATGTTTTAAAAGCAACATCGGGGTGTGATGTCATATAAATCGGATAACCCGTTCCCGTTGTATCCGGAAATTCATCAAAATCCGTGCCATCCTCACTGGGGTCAGGCAGGGGTTGTTCTTGATATTTATGCCAAACATCAGTCGCACGCAGGTTCACTTCATACACAATATCATTAGCCCGATATTTATCCATCGCAAAGGTGTAACCGT
>JAFTSJ010000045.1 GCA_017467335.1 Alphaproteobacteria bacterium | reverse complement strand
AACCTGTGTGACGTGTGAAAGCAATTCAGATTGTCCGAAGAATCAAATTTGTGATGAAAGCACGGGGGAAAATCAATGTGTAGAAGTTCCCGAATCTTGCCCGTCAGGAACATTCCGTTCCAAAAACGGAGCCTGTATTGAATGCAAATACGGTGGTAATATTGTTGTCAGTGAAGAAGCGTTTAACATATTGGGTGTTCAAGATACCCAAACAGGAATAGAAATGTGTCAAGCCTGTGGTGAAACAGGAAATGCTCGTATTTTGGAAAATGTCACGCATGAAGACGGTTCAAAAACATATTATTGTTCGGCAACCTGCACCAAAGGGATTAGTGTGCAAACAAAAAGTAAAGGATGCGTTTCTTGTGGGGATTTTCCACCTTATGTAGATTATAAAATCGTCAATGATTCTCAAGCAAAAGCACAATGTGAAGCGTGTGGGTTAAGCACTTATTTTTTTGAAACAGCCCCTTTTTGTGGTCATATGAAATGTCCTGATAAATTCTTTAAAGTAGATTGGTTAGGCACTTGTTTAGAATGTTCAGATGCAGCTAGTTATAATATTGCATCAAGTGATAATATAAAAACATATTGTGTGGACAATTGTAAGGGATTAAGAGAACTTGATAGCAGGGGTGCATGTAGTAGAATTTGTCCTCAACCAACAAATATGACCGAAGAAGAATCTATTCGCATTTGTAAAGAAGAAGGACCAACTTCTCCGAATTGTAAACGTACATTTGTTGGAAATTATAGTTCTCGGTATTCATCTTGTTATTCATGCGATGTGGCAACCAGTTATTTGTTAAGCAATGTTCCAAAAGAATATCATGATTTATGTGAAAAATGTGGTCGATGGAAAAATAATGGGTATTGTCATTTAAACGGTCCTGCGACATGTGTGAACAAAAAAGATGAAAACGGTAATAATAGTTCAGAAAATCAATTTTTAGGATATGATAGTAAATGTCATGCTTGTACAAAAGCAGGGTGGGTTCGAATTGAAGATACTCAGGAAGCAAGAAATGCCTGTGTCAATAATTGTGCCGGTATTGAAGTTACAACAAATGGTGTTACGTCAGTTGGACGGAAAGTTTTTACTCGTTATGATGGTGCTGTCGGCTGTGTTTTAGATTGTCCTACAGGCTCATTTATATACAACTCAAATGAATGCGTAAAATGTGATGATTATACCAATTCTAAAACGGGTTTAGAACATTTAGGTTGGAAATGTACTGGGCGTCAAACAGATTCAACAACAATGTGTAATAACTGTAATCGACTATCAAAATATTCATGTACTTCAAATTCGTATTCATGTACTGTTGCAACTTGTCCTAGTGGGTATGTACATGGTTCAGCAGGGCATTGTGTATCTTGCCAAGATCCGGCTAATACGATAACAATGTGTGGGATTACAACAGAACAGATGGCAACCGAATGTCAAGCCTGTGGGAATCGATTTGCTGTTGGTAATAAGTGTATGAAATATACCCCTGGGACAAACGGCGTTTGTAACAGTTATGATAATGGTACATTATCTCCCTATCCGGCAGGAGATGGTCAATTGTTACGAGATGTTGATGGTACGTGTCAAAATTGTCACGATAAAAACGCTATTTATACGATGAATCCGGTTGATAAAGTCACGCAATGTCGCAGTTGTGGTAATCGGCGTGTGGTTGGTGATACGTGTGTCTATGGTTTGTGTGAACAAGAAAGTACATTTATGAATATCCGTAATGAATGTCCATCCTGTTCGGCAGATACACAACAAATCCCCGATACAACGGTTTCTCGTGATATGTGTCAAGGGTGTTCCCGTCCGTTAATGACAATACAATTATCAGAAACACAAACGGCTCTTTATTGTGCGAAAGAAGAATGTTCGGAAGGGTCAACATATCACACACAAACGGATAAAATGTGTAAAAGTTGTTCCGAAGGTAACATTGCCGTTATCGGTAACGAAGGTGTTTACAGTGGCTATTGCGAATCGTGTAACCGTGTTGCATTTGAAGAAAACGGTATTAAAAAATGTTCACAACAAGCAACAGATGGATATTTTATCAACATCAGCGGCAATAAAGTATCGTGTAGTGCCGGCAAAACACAAATTTACAATTCAGCAAAAGCCAAAGAAATTTGTCGAGCCTGTACGTCATCCGAACGAGAAGTCACGACAGATTTAGATGGCAACTTCTACTGCGAAAAGGTGTTGTAAAAAAAGTGATATAAAATAATCGGGTAATTCGTGAAAGCGAATTACCCTTTTTATCAAAGCATTATTATTTTTTCCCATTCTTTTGCGTGTCTTTTGTTGAATCTGATATTGTATCATCCTAATTCATATACATCAATCAACAAAGGAGTATGTATGTCTTTATTATCATTTCAAACATGTTTTATTATGACAACTATTTTAAGTGTATCTGCTTTGGCACAACCAACACGCCATATGGAAGCCGGTTCAACCAGTCCAACGTCTCGGCAGGAAATATCTATTCCCGATACAGGAAAATATCAAAAATTAGAAACCCCTCTCAAAGATAATTCTTTTCCTTATCAAAAACGGTCCTACAATCAAACAATCAATCGTAAACCAACCGTCAAAAGTCCTGTTTTTAAACAAGATTATCAACCGCTCTTGTTGGGTCGGAACGGGGGAACATCATCAGTTTCTGTGTCAGATAAATCCAATGAGCATATCAATTCAAAATCTATTGACGGGCGTCAAAAACATCGAAAAAATATACATCAATTTATTCGACACGATATTGATTCATGGGGAACAACTTATAATAATGCCAAAAATGACTTAACAAAAAAAACGGGAATTTCTTATACATTAGATGTTTCTTTTTTAGGTCAAAGAGGTGCCCCCAATGGGCATGTAACGCCTTGGCAAACACAATATTATGGTACCTTATCTTGGGATATGTTTCAATCGGATACGTGGGGAAGCGGTTCTTTGGACGTATCATATGAAGTTGTTCGATATTGGGGAGCGACAGGGACACAATTAAATAATAACATCGGTGTTATCAGTGGTGTTAATGATTATTTACAAAATGATAATTATTTTTATCAATTAAGTTATACACATCAATTAGATTGGGTATCCGTTACATTGGGACAATTCCCATTGTTTAATTTTGACGGAACGACATATGATTCGAACCAACAAATTAACTTTTTAAACGATGCGTTAAGTCAAAATGCCTCATCGACCTATGCGTCAGCCGGTGTTGGTGCTTATGTGACGGTTTCTCCCAATCAATTTTGGAATGTATCTGCCGGTTTTCAAGATGCAACCAATATCAGCGGAGAAAGTATTTCAACAACGCATTTAGACGAAGGTAAATACACCGGATTTGTCAGTACCACCATCAATCCCAAAAATCGATTAGGGCAGGCAACCGTCAGTTTGTTGTTATATCATCAGCCCGGTGTTGACGCTCAACCGGAAAAAACAAACGGATGGAGTTTGAATCTGCAACAAAATATTGGGGCTAAATGGGCTGTTTTTGCTCGTGCAAACGGGGCAAGTAAGGGATTAAACGGAATAACACAATCATATGTGGTAGGTGGCGTTTACAATAATCCTCTTAATCGCAATACATTAGACCAAATCGGATTAGCCATGGCTGTTAATAAATTAGACAAAGATGTGAACGGCGAAAGCAGTCGTTCGGTTGAAAATGTATTAGAAGGTTATTGGGCGTGGGGTATTGGTTCATTGATGACAATTACGCCGGATATTCAATTTTATATCAATCCGGGTGTTAATCGCAAATCAAATACAGCGACCGTTGCTTCCATTCGGGCAACTTTGATGTTTTAATAGCAATCATGTTGAATCGAACCATACAATTGATTAGTTTTTTCTTTTTTGGATTGGCTCTTTGGCTGATTATCAAAGAAATCGATCGGGTTGGTTGGCATCATCTTGTTCAAACCGTTTTATCAACACCTCTTTGGGTTATCGGATTAGCAAGTATTTTTGTTGTCTTAAATTTTTTCATACTAACCGGATATGATTTATTGGCACTTGATTATATTCGTCAAAAAATACCATTTCAAACCGTTCTGAAAACGGCCTGTATCGGTTTTGCCGTCAGTAATACCGTTGGACATTCCTTTGTATCCGGCGGAGCTGTTCGATTTTTGTTTTATCAGCCGTTAGGGGTATCTCGTTCTCATATTCTTCTTTTAATTGCATTTGAAACATTAACAATTTTTATGGGAATGGGTTTGGCCTATATCGTTGCGGTCGGCTTAACGTTCGGTATGCCGGATATAGCCGAGCATTTTCATTTTGACGGATTGTATGGAGCAACATGTCTTATTTTAATCACGTTCATTTTATACTATGTATTTATCGTTTTACAAAAACGGAAATTTCGTATCGGTGGAATTGTTTTATCTGCCCCGACATCTAAAATGACACTGGCTCAACTAACAATCGGTTTTTTAGATAATTTTTTATTGTCCTTGGTTTTTTATAGTGTATTCAGATATTATATTGAAACACCGTTTTTACCTGTTTTTGTTATTTTTACCATTGCACAAATTACCGGACAAATTTCACAAGTCCCCGGCGGGTTAGGTGTTTTGGCTTCCTTTTTTATTTTGTTATTTCCGCATACATCGGATGAAAAAGCCGGTATTTTGTCGGCATTGTTTATTTTTCGGATATTGTATTTTTTTGTTCCTTTTTTGTTAGCCGGTTGTTTTTTAGGAATGCAATTTTTAATCAAACGGTTTTTATCTGTCAAAAATTCAGAAAATATGTGATAAAATCGTTTTTGTCTTTTTTCTTGACAAAAATATTTTCTTTTCATATGATGAAAGAATTGATGAGGTTATTTTGTCAAATATAAAGGATTTAATATGAAACTACTTGCAAAAAAAACAGCGATTATTCAAAAAGCACAATCGCAATTACCTCGATTAAATCGGATTACCGGTCAATTGGAAGGTATTAAAAGAATGATTGAATCTGACCGTTCTTGTTCGGATGTTTTAATTCAACTGCGTTCTGTTCGGGCGGCTATTAAGTCGATTGAAGGACAATTGTTAAATAATCATTTGCAATCGTGTGTTTCTCAATCTTTTAAAAATGAAAAAGAACGTGATAAAACGTTAAGTGAAATTCAATCTCTTTTTACACGGTTTGATGTGTAATTTCAATATATACGAAAAAGGCAAGGTTATTATCACCTTGCCTTTTTTTATTGCCACCTAAAAAACGGTATCGTCTAAACCATCAACATTTTCTTCATGACGATACGGAGCATCCGGTTCTGCTTCAACCACATCCGAGGTGTTACCGCCATATTGACTTCGTTGTTTGGATGTATTGGATTGAGATGATTTTTGATACCGTGCTTTATTATTGTTTTCAGTATTATCTGTTTTCCGTTCGGCTTTTTCTGCACGGCGAGATTCTTTAGACGGATTGGCTTTTAACAATCTGTCAGTCAATTCGTCTGATACGTCCGTGTACATCAAAACAGGATTTTTATTCAAGTACCATAAAATCGTTTCGCCTTTATCATCCACACCCAATAAATCAACATCTGAATCCATCAGTAAACGCATAATATCTTTATTTGGTGCATAGTGGGCAATAAAAAATGCAAGCGGAATTTCTTTGGGGGCTCCAATAATCGGATAATCAGCATTAGATACCTTGATATCTAAATCAAAATTACCTTGTCTCAATAATAATTCAAAAATATCCGTATTACCACGCAATGTTGCCAATTGTAAAACGTTTCCGCCACATCGAGGGGCTACTTTAAAATTAACACCGTCATTCATACGTTTTTCAATATCTTCAACCGTACGAGCAAACCGAATAACTTGCTGTAGGGGAGAATAAGAACACTCCGTCCGAGCCGCTTGAACCGGCAAAGACAACAATGTTGAACATAATAAAACAGACCAAACGAATTTTTTCATGTCAACTCCTTATTTTTGACGTTTTTTCTGATATGGATTGTGAAACAAAAATATTTTTTTGTCAAGTGGAACATTAAATTGTGTTTCATAGAGAGATACCGTTGATTTGACTCCTTCAATATCCACAACATCCCATTGTTTTAATTGCAACGTTTCTTTATCAATAATTAAAGTCAGACTACCCAATTCCCGAGCATCTTTTTTAATCGCTGTTACATAATATTCGTCCAATATATCCCGAACATCCGTTACCAAAAATTCCGGATCATCAAAACGTAATGTTTGTTTTAAAATCAAACTGACAGGCGTTTGATCTAAATGAAAATAATTAACTTCTTTCAAATCTTTGTCATGATAAATCAAATAACCGTTGTTTGCATAAAATTCCAAAGGGGAGCCTTTTTCATAAACCAACCGCATTTGTCCCGGACGGGATAAATATAATTCACCTGTTTGTAAATCATTTTGTGTTTCAGAACTAAATTGTGCAAATTTTCCCTTTAACGTGCGAATTTGATTATATGCTGTTTCAACTTTTTTCAAAATAGCACGATTTTGCGGTGTGTTAATGCGTTTATCAATATCAGCCATTCCGATATTAGAAAACCCGATTATCAATCCGCACATCATCAAAAATAATCCCAATTTTTTCATTTTATCCCCATATATTTAAGCATTATCCGTTGGTACTAAAATTTCACGTTTACCGGCAATATTCGGTTTGGAAACAATTCCTTCCGCTTCCATGCGATCAATTAAATCAGCCGCCTTATTATAACCGATACGCAATTGCCGTTGTATATAACTGGTTGTTGGTTTTTTATCTCGCAAGACGATTTGAACGGCTTGGTCATATAAATCTCCACTTCCTCCCGTCAAATCAGCCTTACCGGAATTGCTCGTGCCCGATGAACCCCCCTCAACATCTGTAATAACGGCATCCAAATATTCGGGTTCAGCCTGCATTTCCCAATGAGCAACAACCCGTTGGACATCATCATCCGATACATATGGACCATGAACACGTTGCGGTTTTTGTCCTGCCGGCATGTAAAGCATATCTCCTCGTCCTAATAATTGTTCTGCCCCCGATTCGTCTAAAATAGTTCGAGAATCAGTTTTACTGCGAACTTGGAACGAAATCCGTGATGGGAAATTAGATTTAATCGTTCCCGTAACAACATCAACAGACGGTCGCTGTGTTGCCAAAATTAAATGAATACCGACAGCACGGGATTTTTGGGCTAATCGTTGAATCAACGGATCGACTTCTTTCCCGCATTGTCCCATTAAATCAGCCATTTCATCAACAATAATAACAATAAACGGAAAAGGTGTTAAATCAAAATTTTGTTCTTCATAAATCGGTTTCCCCGTTTCCGGATCAAATCCTGTTTGAACACGACGCGTTATATTTTTTCCTTCTTTGGCTGCTTGCAATAATTTTTGATTATAACTTTCGATACCTCGTACACCTAAGTACATCATTGAACGGTACCGATCTTCCATTTCTCGGACTGCCCATTTTAACGCAACAACCGCCTTTTCCGGTTCAATCACAACCGGTGTTAATAAATGCGGAATACGATTATAGACGGACAATTCAACCATTTTCGGATCCACCATAATCAAACGACATTCAGCCGGCGTAAAACGATATAATAATGATAAAATCATTGTGTTAATGGCTACGGATTTACCGGAACCGGTTGTCCCTGCAACCAATAAGTGAGGCATTTTGGCCAAATCTGCAAAAACAGGAATTCCGCCAATATCTTTTCCCAATATAAGGGGTAATAATCCATTGTTTCCTTGAAATTTAATACTTTCAACCATTTCACGGATATAAACCGTTTCCCGTTTCGGGTTTGGTATTTCAATCCCCAACGCATTCATCCCCGGAATAACGGCAATACGGACGGAAGCAACACACATTTTCATTGCCACGTCATCAGCCAAGGCAATAATGCGAGATGTTTTAATCCCGGGAGCCGGTTCAAATTCATATAACGTAACAACTGGTCCGCATTGAGCCCCGACAACTTTTCCACTGACACCAAATTGAGCCAAAACCTGTTCTAAATCACGGGAAATTTTATTCATCTTATCTTGTGATAGTGCCGGAGTCGTACTGGCAATAACAGCCCCTAATAAATCCGATGACGGTAATTCCAAACTATCTTTACCCGATTGAACGGGTTGTAATGATTTACCGACAGGACGGGATTTTTCTTTTCCGATTTTTTTCGGTTTAGTTGGCTTTTCAACCCCCTCTAAATTCAGCGAATCAAAGGTTGGTTCAATCCGTTCTTTCACTGTTTTTCGAGATGATTTTTTAAATCCGGAAAATAAAGATTTAGATTTTGTTTCCTGAACAGGTTGAACATCTTCCGATGTTTCTTCTTCTTGTTCAACAAGGACATGTGTTTCTTGTACAGGCACAGTCCGTCTAGGAAGTGATATATGAGGTAACTTTATGTGCGATATTTGATTGGTCACCGTTTTAGAACCCCATTGACAAATTAAAAAGAACGGTACTTTTAATCCGAAAATAAAGCAAATACTAACCACAACCCAACCGATTATTTTTATCATATCTGTTGGAGCGGGAAACCATGCTCTTAAATAAAAACCAATAAATCCGCCGGCTTCAACTTTGGTCCACGCTTCGTCTGATGTTAAATCCCGAATGATGGCAGATCCGCCTATAAGCCAACAAGCACCGGCTAAGGCACATGAAAACATGATAAACCGAAACCATAACCATTTGACTTGTCGCAACAAGAAAATACCGAAAACAAAAACGGCAATCGGTACAAAAACAGATAACTTGCCAAACAACTGTTTTAAAATATCGGCAATATTTGCACCACCGGTTCCTAACCAGTTTTGAACAGCCATCGTTGATGATGTATGCCAAGACGTATCTGTCGGTTGATAGGAAATTAACGCCAAACCGGCATAAATACCTATGCCTAAAAAAGCCAAACCCAATAAAACCCGTATTATTTTTTTCATTATCAGTCCTTTTTTCTCACGATAGCCGAAAAAGAAACAAAATACAAGTCTTTTTACAAGATATTTTACAACTCCGACACGTTGCAGGTCTGGTCAAATCCTTTTGGTTAAACCGATGTTTGGGTTGTTTATAAAACGCTTAATCCTGATAAAATAAATTCATTTAACCGAGAACCAAACAGAGCCGGATCAGATAAAGCTTCTCCTTCGGCAATCAATGTTTGATCGTATAAAACCCAAATGGCGTTATCAATTTGTTGCGTATTGCCGTTTGTGTTGATCAATTCAGCCAATTTATGAATAAGCGGATGTTTCGGATTAACTTGTACAATGCGTTCGCTGTTATAAGCAATTTGTTGACCGTTTGCTTTCATTAACCGTTCTAAATGTAAACTCATTTGACCTTCAGGCGTGATAAGTGAAAGCGGGCTTTTTGTTAATCTGTCCGTTAATTCAACAGATTGAATTTTATCGCCTAAAATTTCTTTGATTCGTTTTAACAATTTATCTGCTTCTTTTTCAGACAGTTTGTTCTTTGTATCAGATGAAGAAACGGCAATTTTATCCAAATCATTTTTAGCGTGCATAACCGAAACAATTTTTTTACCTTGATATTCAGTGAATGTTTGCACCCAAAATTCATCAATCGGATCCGTTAGGAGTAAAACCGGAATTTGACGTGCTTCAAATCCTTCTAATTGCGGATTGTTACGAAGTGTTTTTAAGTCTGTACCGGATAAATAGTAAATATTTTCCTGTCCTTCTTTCATTTGATTGATATAGTCGGCAAAACTGATAAAATCATCACTGCCGGTTACATGAAAACGACATAATTCGGCAACTTCTTTGCGTTCATCAATCGGTTCATATAATCCTTCTTTAAAAACGATACCGAAATTTTCCCAAAATTTATGATAAGAGGCTTTATCTTCGCTGCGTTTTTTTAATTCAGATAAAATACGTTTGACTATCCCTTTTTTGATTTTAGCCATAACTGGTGTTTTTTGCAACATTTCACGGCTGACGTTCAACGGTAAATCGTTCGTATCAATGATACCGGTTACAAACCGCAAAAAGAAAGGCATTAAATCAGGAACATCATCTGAAATAAAAACACGATTGACATATAATTGAATGCCTGATTTTCTATCAGGTTGAAATAAATTAAATGGCGGTTTTGTCGGGATAAATAATAAAGCGGTATAATCAATAACCCCTTCGGCTTTATAATGAAGTGTCATCCATGGATCATCAAACGCATGCGAAACGGATTGATAAAAATCTTTGTATTGCTCTAATGTAATATCGGCTTTGTTTCGAGTCCATAACGCACTGGCCGAGTTAATGGTTTCTTGTTTATCACCATCTTTTAACAAAATCGGCCAAGAAATATGATCAGAATATTGACGGACTAAATGTCGTAAACGTATCGGCTCCAAATATTCGGTTGCTTCTTTTTTCAGATGGAGTGTAACCGTTGTTCCTAACGGTAATGAATCATCTTCATTTAATGTAAACGAATCTGAACCGGCAGATTCCCAAATATATCCTTTATCCGAACCGGCTTTTTTCGTTTGAACGGTTACTTTATCAGCAACCATAAAGGCCGCATAAAACCCAACACCGAATTGACCGATTAACGCCATATCTTTTTGTTTATCCCCTGTTAAGGATTTAACAAATTCAGCAGAGCCGGAACGGGCAATTGTTCCTAAATGATTGATTAAGTCATCTTTGTCCATTCCGATACCGTTGTCGGTAATTGACAAAGTATTGTTTGCTTTATCAGGGGTAATCGTAATTTGAAAAGGAGTTGTTTGTGCAGATAATTCGGGATGTAGCAATAAAGCATATCTTAATTTATCACACGCATCGGACGCATTGGAAATCAATTCCCGTAAAAATATTTCGTTGTTAGAATACAGCGAATGAATAACAATATCCAAAACACGACTGACTTCGGCTTTAAATTCAATTTTTTGTTCGGTTGTTTGTGATGTTTCCGTCATAATATTTTTCCTTTTTTAAAATAATTTATTATCATACTAATATAGGTTTCTTTATTCAAAAAGCAAGCAATTTTGTTTTTTTTATTCTTACATTTTGATTATAAAAGAAAAAGTTAATACATTCTTAATGTGGTTGTAAAAAAAAATAAAAAGACGTAACTTTTTTGGATAAAATGACTTGACAAAAATACAAATCTCGTATATTATATAAATAATTTCACTATTATCGGGGGAGTTTATCATGAGTGCAAAAATAATTGTCTTTGCTAACGAAAAAGGCGGAACGGGAAAATCAACATTAGCTATGCATGTTATTGTCGGTTTGTTACGTATGGGCAAAAAAGTGGCCTCGTTTGATTTAGATTATCCTCAAGGCACGTTATCACATTACGTTGATAATCGGAATGCGTTTGCAAAATCGATGGGATTACCGTTACCTGTTCCCATGCACACGGCATGGGATGAAGAAAAAAATCGCATTTATACCCTGCGGGGGCAGATTGATAAAGTACGTAATGAAGTTGACATTATTGTCATTGACACACCGGGAACAACGAATCAATTGGCTCAAGATGCGATGGTTTTAGCTGACACATTGATTACGCCGATTAACGACAGTTTGGTTGATTTAGATGTCTTGGCACAAGTAGATACCAATTCGTTACGGATTAAAGGTCCCAGTCATTTTGCACAAGTTGTTTGGTCGTCCAGACAACAACGCATGATTGAACGCCGTCCGCCGTTAGAATGGTTTGTTGTTCGTAATCGGTTGACATACAGCAAAAGTCGTAATTCACAATTGATGACGGTTTTATTAAATGCGTTATCCAGACGTATTCATTTTACATTGTCAGGTGGTATTTCGGAACGTGTTGTTTATCGTGAATTATTTTTAAAAGGGTTAACGATGATGGATTTAAAAGAAAACGGTTTAAACATGCCGTTTTCCGTATCGGCTCATGCTGCCAAACAAGAAGTGGTTGCCCTTCTTCAAAATATTTTCAATCGGGAAGAAACGCAAAAAGCGGCTTAACTGATTTTTGATAAAGAAAAACATCTGTTCTTACGGGCAGATGTTTTTTTATTTGTAAAACAAGAGTGTGTCAAAATCAAAAAAATATTTTGTAAAAATCCTTGATTAGAACAAAAAGAGATGATATAAAAATCTATATTTTCATTCCAAAGGGGGATAACATGGATATATGTACGGTCAAAACAGAACCGTTTTCGGATCAAATTTGCGGAACATCCGGTTTACGTAAAAAAGTGTCTGTTTTTAAACAAAAAAATTATTTAGAAAATTTTGTTCAGTCTTTATTTAATTCACTGGACGGATTTGAAGGAAAAGCATTGGTTATCGGTGGTGACGGTCGGTATTTTAATGCTCGTGCGATACAGTCAATTATTCGTATTGCCGTTGCAAATCAATTCGGGCGGTTAATTATCGGTCAAAATGGTATTTTATCAACACCGGCAGCTTCTCACTTAATTGTGAAGCGAGAAGCGTTTGGCGGTATTATTTTATCGGCAAGTCATAATCCGGGTGGGGCAAACGGCGATTTCGGTATTAAATTTGATACGGCTCAAGGAGCACCGGCACCTCAATCATTGACGGATAAAATTTCTGAAAAATCAAAAACGATTGATCATTATTGGACATGTGATATGCCAAACATTGATTTAAGTGTTATCGGTGAACAAACAATTGGTTCAACGGTTATTGAAATTGTTGATTCAATTGATGATTATGCTGAATATATGCAAACAATTTTTGATTTTGATGTTATACGGGGCTTGTTCAAAAAAGGCTTTAAAATGTCATACAATGCTATGAATGCCGTTACGGGTCCTTATGCAAAGCGTATTTTTGAAGATTTATTGGGGGCTGATTCGGGCACGGTTATCAATGCAACACCATTACCTGATTTTGGCGGATTGCATCCGGAGCCGAATTTAACATATGCGAAAACGTTTGTAGATATGATGTATCAGGATAATGCTCCTGATTTTGGCGCTGCTTCTGATGGTGATGGGGATCGCTACATGATTTTGGGACACCGATTTTTTACATCACCGGCGGACAGTTTAGCCATTATTGCCGAATACATGGATACCATTCCGTTTTATCAGGGGCGTGTTTATGGGGTTGCTCGTTCTATGCCGACTGCTAATGCGGTTGACTATGTTGCACAGGCTAAAAACATGCCGGTTTATGCAACACCGACAGGTTGGAAATTTTTCAGTTCATTATTAGAAACGCATAAAATTGCGTTATGCGGTGAAGAAAGTTTCGGTACCGGTTCCTTTCACTTAAGCGAAAAAGATGGGATATGGGCTGTTTTGTGTTGGTTGTATATTATTGCCACAACGGGAAAATCCGTTCAAGAACTCAATGAAGAATTGTGGCAAAAATATGGTCGTGTTTACAATTCAACACAAAATTATGAAGGATTGGAAATTGAACCAACCAAAGAAATGTTGTTATCGTTGGAAAAACGGTTACCGGCTTTGGTCGGCGAAACATTTAACGGTTTAACTGTTACACAAACGGGATTATTTAATTATACCGATCCGGTTACCGGTGAAGAAGCAACTCGTCAAGGGTATATGATTTGTTTTGATAATGCTCGTATTTTCTTACGGCTATCCGGTACGGGAAGCAGTGGGGCAACATTACGTGTTTACTATATGAAACGGGAAACACAGGCTGAAAACATGAAACAAAATGCGGTTGATTACTTACAATCTTTGGCAGATGTTGCTGTTGAAATTCTGCATTTGGAAAAATACACGGGTCGTAACAAACCGGACGTTATTACATAAATGTTAATCAATTCTGAAATTGTTAATGATTAAATAAACACCACGCATTTTTTCGTGGTGTTTATTTTTGAGCCGATACAAGCCCCATGTATCAATTATGATGTTGCCAAACAAACGCCGTTTGACGGTGTTCTGTTGCAATGACGACAAAATGTTT
>JAFTSJ010000044.1 GCA_017467335.1 Alphaproteobacteria bacterium | reverse complement strand
TTGTGCGTTATCGTTTGGTTCTGAAACATGTTCGGGTGGCATAAGTGCCAATCAGACCGGTCAGATTTTCGGGGCTTGTACAGATATGGATAGTACCACTGCTTCGTGCAAAATGGACATACCGGATTGGGAAAAGATGTTATCCGTTCAAACAGATTGCCCGAAACAACAATATTGTTATTTAGCGTTTAAATCGAAAGGATGTACCGATAAGGCGGACGCCAAAGGCAGTAATCCGCTTTGGGGCGTGTGTTTAAACATGGATTACAATTTAAGTGACTTGGAAGAATGTCCGATAGTGGAATAAATCAAAATGTAAACAACCAAAAATAAACGGAGGAAAACATGAAAAAATTATTATTGATATTGGCGTTAACAGTGGTATTACCGAGCATGGCATATGCCAAATGCGATGGTGGTACGGAAAAATCGGGTCAAAATGGACACGTTTATTGCCTCAGTGACCAAACAATGAACTGGTGGAGTGCGTTTGCGTGGTGTAAAGCCAATGAACGACCATTGGCAACATTGGCTCAAGCCTGTAATAACCAAAATTGGTCAAGTGGGTGTACAAATTGGGCTTACAAAGGTGGTATCAGGGTATGGACAGCGATAGCATCAGGGACAGAAACCGCCTATTTCATTCATTTTGATGCTGTTGGTACTGTAAATTCAGGGACACGAACTACCAATTACTACGCCTTGTGTTATTAACTCGAATAAAAAATGCCTCGTCTTTTGACAAGGCATTTTTTTTGTGGACAAGCGAAACTGGACTTAAAATAATACCCCCCCTGCGTGAGCAGGGGAGGTTCATTTAAGATAATCTATTTTATAACAAAATTAACCAATCTGTTCGGAACATAGACTTCTTTCAAAATGGTTTTCCCATCAATAAATGTTTTTACATTATCATTTTCTTTGGCTAATGATAAAACATCTTCTTTGGAAATTTGAACAGGAACGGTTATAACAGCCCGTTTTTTACCCATAACTTGTACAACGATGTCCATTGTGTCCGATTGAGTCATGGCTTCATCATATGTCGGCCAAGAAGCATAGGCTATACTGTCATGATGTCCCAGTCTTTCCCATAATTCTTCGGCAATGTGAGGGGCTTGTGGTGAAAGTAATAACACAAATTTTTTCATATCGGCATAGGAAACTGGTTCAGCCGACTTATAAACGGCATTGATAAATTCCATCAATTTGGCAATAGCCGTATTATAACTCATTCTGTCCATATCTTCACTGACACCTTTAACCGTTTTGTGCATCAGTTTTGTTAATTCAACACTACCGTTTTCGGCTAATTTACCTTCTGTTTCAAATAAATTCCATACCCGTTTTAAGAAACGATTAACCCCGTTAATACCGTCATTTGACCATGGTTTTTCGGCTTCAATCGGTCCCATAAACATTTCGTATAAACGCATGGAATCTGCCCCGTGTTCAATTACAACATCGTCCGGATTGACAACGTTGTAACGGGATTTACTCATCTTTTCAATCTGTGTTTTTACAGGAACACCCGTTTGTTTAACAAACCATTGTCCGTTTTTGTTTTCAACTTCATGCGGATAGTAATATTTCCCGTTGTCATCTTGGTATGAATAAGCCAAAACCATCCCTTGATTGACTAATTTTTTAAACGGTTCATCGCAAGAAACCAAGCCGGCATCAAACAAAACCTTTTGCCAAAAACGGGCGTACAATAAGTGTAAAACAGCATGTTCAACACCGCCGATATAAACATCAACCGGCATCCAATATTCATCGGCTTCTTTGCTCCATGCTTCATTGTGGTTGTGCGGGTCACAATAACGCAGGAAATACCACGATGATCCAGCCCATTGAGGCATGGTGTTTGTTTCTCGTTGTGCCGGTTTTCCCGTTTCGCTGTCAATCGTGTTAACCCAATCTGTTACACGAGCCAACGGTGGTTCCCCATCTTCTGTTGGTCTGAATTCAGCTAATGGTGGTAATAAAACCGGTAAATCCGTCATCGGAACGGATTTAATCGTGCCGTCTTCACAATGGATAATCGGGAACGGTTCGCCCCAGTAACGTTGACGAGCAAATAACCAATCCCGCAAACGATAGTTAACGGTACCTTTTCCGACATGATTGGCTTCTAACCATTCAATCATTTTGGCTTTGGATTCTTTGACATGTAATCCGTTTAAAAATGATGAGTTAATTAAAGCCCCATCGCCTTCATGGGCTTCAACCGTAATATCGCCGCCTTCAATAACCTGAATAATGGGAATATTGAATTTTTTGGCAAAATCATAGTCCCGTTGGTCGTGAGCAGGTACTGCCATAATGGCACCATAACCATAGTCACCTAACACATAATCGGCAATATAAATCGGTAATTTGTGACCATTAACCGGATTGACAGCATAAGCCCCTGTGAACGCTCCTGTTTTTTCTTTAGAATCAGCTAATCTGTCTTGAGCTGACTTATGAGCCGTTGCTTCAATATATTTTTCAACGGTTTCTTTTTGTTCGGGGGTCGTAATTTCCTTAACAAGAGCATGTTCCGGTGCTAAAACACAATATGTTGCTCCGAATAACGTATCCGGACGAGTCGTATAGACCGTAAATTCAGCATTGGTACCGTCAACTTTGAAAACAACATCAGCCCCTGTTGATTTGCCAATCCATTCCCGTTGCATTGTTTTAATGCTTTCCGGCCAATCTACTTTATCCAATCCTTCTAGTAATTTTTCAGCATACGCTGTGATTTTTAACATCCATTGACGTAGCGGTTTACGAACAACTTCATCCCCAGTTTCAACATATTTACCGTCTTTGACTTCTTCATTCGCTAAAACCGTTCCCAATTTCGGACACCAGTTAACCGGTGTGATAACTTCATAAGCCAACCCTTTATCAAACAAGATTTTAAAAATCCATTGTGTCCATTTGTAGTAGTTGGGGTCGGTTGTATCAATTTCTCTGTCCCAGTCATATGAAAAACCGATTTTTTTCAATTGAGAACGAAATTTATCCGCATTCATTTTGCTGACTTCGGCAGGGTGCATACCGGAACGTTCGGCATATCTTTCTGTTGGTAACCCGAACGCATCCCATCCCATCGGGTGAAGGACGTTATAACCCTGCATACGTTTATGACGAGCTATAATATCAGAAATCGTGTAGTTTTCAGCATGACCGACATGTAATCCGGCTCCTGACGGATACGGAAACATATCCAACACATAAAATTTCTTTTTCGACTTATCAATTTCAGCCTTGAATGTTTTGTGTTCATCCCAATATTTCTGCCATTTTTGTTCTATTTCAATATGATTATATTCTGCCATTGCTTTTCCTTATCAGTTAATAGTTTCAGAATGTTTTAATCGTATAATATTTTCAACAAAAAAGAAAGTTTTTTTTCATATATTTTCAAAATAACAACAAGTGTTCTAAATTTAAAAATATAAAAAAACGAGGGGCTACCCCCTCGCTTTTTTTGTTTTTTAATTCTTATTTTGTGACACATTGCGGACATGGGTCATTCGGATCCGGACACGGACAAACAACTTTCGGTTGAGCCGGTGCTTTTTCCTTTTGATATGTTTCCCACCATGTTTCATTTGGTAACGGTTTTGGAGCCGGTACAACTTCTAACGGTTTTTCAACAACTGTTTCCGTTGTTGTTACTGTAACAACTTTCGGTTGTTCAACAATAACTTTTTGCGGAGCACATGTTGTACATGGTTTCATTTCTGCTTCATACAATTCTTGTGTTTTGTAAACACAATTTGCTGCCATACCACAAGGGGCAACTTCTTGAACAACAACTTGTGCCGGTTGAACTTGTACGGCAGGAACTGTTTGTACAACAGGTTGTGGTGCCGGTTGAACGGCAACTTCTTTAACCGTTGTCGTTACTTGTTTTGTTTGAACTTGCCCGTCAGCCATAACCGTTCCTTTGGAAACACCTTCGCTGACAACGGCAACCGGTTGACCGGAACAATCTTCCGCAACCGTGTATGTTTTCGGCTTGTTATTTTCATATGTTGCAATCACACAACGGCGATAAGCATCATGATCATCAACAAACTGACATCCGATTGCATTTCGGATTTCCGCCCGATTTTTGGCCCGTTCTTCGGCTGCTTTATCCAAATCCGGTTCAAAAGCCGTACAGGCCGACAATAATGTCAAACCAACACCAATACATAACAATTTTTTCATGCAACGCTCCTTTTAAAATTAACTCTATCTATCGTTATACAAACTTTTTTTTCAAAAATCAATCGATTTTTTTATCTTTTTTATTTTTAAACAAATAAAAACGGTATGAGATGACGATGTTTCTATTATTTATTTGTTCGGGATGTGTTAACTTGTTGATATATTTGTTGTAACAGAACCTTTTTTGATGCCAAAGATGTTTGTATATCATGCCAAGCAACAGTAAACGCATCTTGTCCGATCGTTGAGATTGTCGGCGTAAAACCAATCCCTTCGATCGGTCCTTCATTGAAAAAACGATATAAACTGCCAATTGTGAGTTGATACTGACACGGTAAGGCAATTGTTGTTACGTGCCCATATTGATTTATCCCGCATGTATTTTCACCAACTGTTTTGCAATAAGGGTGAAATTTAAGTTGATTGACAATACCTTCGCCCGCAGAAGATGAATGTCTGTCTGTTAAAATACGCACTTCTAATTCCTTCTCAGGCCGGAACGGATATTTTTGTGATAATGTTCTATTATCACAAGCGATAATGTGTAATGCGTCAGATGAGGCATATGCACGCAAATTTTTTAAATTGTTTTGATACCGTACTTGTTCTGTCAATGTTAAATAATTATCAGCAACTTTGTCTTGAATAAAATAAGCTTCCGGCGTATTTCTGATATAAGTAACATCGCTATAAGGGACACGATTACCGTACAATGTTTCGGCAATAAAATCAAGGGTTGATGAATCTCCGCCACGATTGCCTCGAACATCAATAATGACACCATCCCATTTTTGCCAATTTTCAGCAAATGTATTTTTTAAATGTTGCCATTGCTGGTTAGTAACTTCGGACACATTTAAACAAGATGAAAACGCAACGATGCCAATGTTATTGTGTTGCATGATAAGAAGGGGTTTTTGATTGATATTTATTTGACAATCCAATACTTGAAATCCATCTGCCGTTAGTTGTTTTACCGATGTATAAGCAATATTTTTCCCGACATGTGTTTCAGGAATAGGATTAACGGTTTTATCGGGTATATCCAACAATTCCTGCATGGTTAAAACACCTCGACCGGTGGAATCTTTGATGCCGATATGTCCATCGGGAATTGTTGTCAGTAAAATAGCGGATAATCGTTTTGACAAATCTGATAAATCACCAATTTGTTCAGCCTGTTCATATAATTTTTCAATTTTGTATCGAAATGATTTGTGAACATCTTTTGAAAAAAAATGCCATCCGGCGTGACCGTTGGCAATCCAGCGAGCAAATGCCGCAATATTTAAACGGATGTTATCTGATTGTAGAGATGTTAAATCTTGAAAAGAAACGGATTGTAAAATATCATCAAAATTCATCATAACATCTCCTATCATTTAATCGTGCACACGGTCTGTATTCAATCGGTTCGCCGAACATGAACGCATAGTAGCTCGTTGTTCGTAATAGGGAATTAAATATTTATCAACTCCTTGGTCAAAATAAGACAATAATGCAGAAACCGTTTCATATGAACAAGCAATATCGATTAACGATTTGGACGGTTGAGATTGATTGATGTACAGATATGTCAGATACAAATCATTGCGGGGTTTCATATCTCTTGTTCGAATAAATCCCATATATCTGTCTTCCAATCGTTCAATGTATTGTCTAAAATAATCAGATGGTTTGTTCGGGGCCAATTTTTGCCGTTCCGAAGTTTGAACAAGTGTTTTTGTACGTAAAATGTAATCTTGTCGAACAGACAGCCGATATTCGTCTAAATGATGTTTTTGACAATATAAATGGCGTAAATATTCAATTAACAGTAATTGTGCCCGTTGCCGATATCTTAAATTGATACCGACTCTATCAATAACATCAAATGTTTTTTCCAGTTCGCCATATGTTAAATTTAATGATTTTAATTGAGAAAAATCAAACACAACTCCCATCGGAACCATTTTAATTTGTTGACGGGATTTTTCAGGCATTTTCAACAACAATTTATCATACGGTTGTAAAAATTCTTTCATGTAGTCAGTCATCGATGCCAATGAAGTATAGTGCCAAGCTCGAGCTAAGCGTTCAGTATCAATTTCTTTTTGTGTCCAGTGACCGGCTTCATCAGACGGCATCCATTGGGAAAACATTTTGTTAAACCGATTGAAATGGTAGGATACACGTTTTGCATAATTGGGGGATAAATTGACACTTTGTGCTTCAAAAGTTAACTGTTTGGATAAAGCGTTTTTTTCTGCTTCTTCCAATAACATCAATTGCATGGCTTCTGCTTCTGTTAATGTTTCGGACAAGAGATAACACCAATTTTCGCCGTCATTAACCGGATTATACGGAAAAATATTTAACCCGATGAAAGAAGATCTGTCAATCGTATGAGCTAATTCATGTACCAATGTCATAGCTACAAAATCCGATGGTAAACAAACCTGTCGTGATGATAAACAAATCATATCATTGCTTGAATAACCGTTTGTGTTTTCATCTTTTTCTTCGAATATATCAAATGTGATTCCAGCCGGAATTTGACGCAACCATAACCGAGCAGTCGGCAATTGATTGGCATATTTTAATGCTGACAACAAAACATCCTGATATGTTTTTGTTTCTCCGGTAACCAAACAAATTTTTTGATGAGGATTGATAATATCAAATGAATCAAAAATTGCTTGAATTTCTGTTTCGGACAGTCGGGGATTGATTTGATTTTTTATTTTTAAATCAATCGAATCAGGATTAGGGTTCAGTTCATAAAAAACACTTGAACAAGGTGGATAAAGCATTTGACTTCCTTTTGCTGATAGCATTATACGCGTTTTAAATTGATTTGTCAATGTTTTATAAAAATGATTTTGGCGATGGCGTCATAATAAAAAAAGGCTTTTGAAAAACAAAAGCCTTGAAAACAAATGACTTTGATAAGTTTAGAAGAAATTCATCAATTCTTCCGTTTTAGATTGTTTTTGATTTTTGGCTTGATATTCCGTATATAATTTATCGCCTTGTTGACGTTCTTCCGGTGTCATTTGAACGGAAATCAATGCTAACGCATTTTTAATTGTTAATTTTAATGTATCTTCCGCTTTTTCTTCGGCAATTTTTAACCAAGCGTAACATTGACTTGGGCGAGCGGCATCCACGCCTTTCCCTTCGCAATAAGCGGTTGCTAATTGATATTGAGCATAAGCATCACCAACTTCTGCCCCTTTACGATACCAATCAACGGCTGCTTTCATATTTTGGAAACGACTACGCAATAAATCGGCATAGTAAGCATATGCTTGTGTTTCACCTTTATTAACAGCGGTGTTGATGGCTTTTTCAATCGGTTCAAAATTTTTCGTGATACTGGCTTTAACAATCATGTCCGGTGAAACGCTGTATTTACGACCATCTGTTAATAAAACTTCCCCTTGAGCTAACATGGCTTGAACGGCCTCTGCATCGTTGAAACCGGGGATAATCGGGGTCGGGAGTAACAATAAATCCGATTTGGGAACGGATTGTTCCGGTTTTATCGGTCGCCATTCACGAGCATTTTTCTGTTTTTGAAGCAAAACCTCTTTTTTCTTAATTTTCTTTTCAATGGCATTTCGTTTTTCAGCTGCCCATTGACCCACTTCATCAGCGTTATAAGCAGCAATAATGCTTAACCAAGCATAAGCTTCCGGTAAATTGATGATAAGCGGTTCGGTCATGCGTCCGATTGCTAATTCTTTTTGAGCCATCACATATCCTTGTCGAGCGGAACGAGTCATCCATTTAAGACCGTTTTCATGGTCTTGCGGAACACCTTTTCCGGCAAAGTATAAACGAGAAACGTTAAATTGAGCTTTGGCATTTCCTCTTAATGCCCCCATTAAATAAAAACCGAAAGCATTTTTAAAATCCTGAGGAACCCAAACGCCGTTTTCATAAAATTCCCCTAATTGATTTAAGGCTTCTGCTTGACCGGCATAAGCGGCTCGTTTCAAATAATTTAACCCTGTTTTAAATTGTTCGTCTTCTTTATCGGTTGCGTCAGCCAATAATATTTCAGCCAATTCATAGGCCGCATCAATACTGTAGGATTTTTCCGCTTTTTGATAATATTCAATGGCTCGTTGCGGGTCTTTTTCTACCCCCAATCCCTGTGCGTACATTTTTCCTAAATAATAAGAGGCTGTTGCATCTCCTTCATCAGCTAAGTAAGAAAATTCAGAAAACGCCTGTTCATACCGCTTGATGCTATACGCTGTTAACGCATCAGCCAATCCGGCAAAAGCAACCGAACTGAACATAACCGTACTTAAAACCGTTCCCAATATGAATGCTTTCATTGTTTTTCTCCTTATTTAAAACTTGCTCTTTCTGTTATAACATAAATTTCATTCATTGTAAATACGTTTTCGGATTAACAACTTTTGTTTTGTAGCGTATTTCAAAATGCAGTTGCGGGCTTGTTACGTTACCGGTTTTCCCAACTGTTGCTATTTTTTGACCTTTTTTGACTTTTTGTCCCTTTTTAACCAAAATTTTATCATTATGAGCATAAGCCGTCATCCATCCGTTCGTATGTCGAATTAAAATTAAATTTCCATATCCTTTTAATTGGTTGCCGGCATATCCGACAGTACCTGTTTCAGCTGCGACAACAGATGTCCCTTTTTTGGCAGCAATGTTAATCCCGTCATTTTGCTTGTTTTTTTGCTTTGAGCCAAACGCAGATACAATTTTTCCTCGAACCGGCCACATAAACTTTTTTTTGGCTTGTCCTTTGGGGACGGTAATCGTTTTTCGAACAAGTGTTGTTTTCTTTTTTGTAACTGTTTGACGGACGGACGATTTTGATGATGATTTTGTTTGAGCTATCGGTTTGGATTGTTTTGCTTTTTGTCCTAAATCTTCATTGTTGACTTTTAAAACCTGTCCGACATGCAGCATATAAGGTTCTTTCAATTTGTTCATACGAGATAATGAACTGATACTCATATCATATCGTTTAGAAATACTATATAAGGTATCTCCTTTTTGTACGGTATGGATTTTAGCTTGCGGAATACGTAATTTTTGCCCGACGTATAAATTATACGGTTCCCGTAACTTATTTTCGGTTATCAAATCACGCATGGGAATATTATTTTTCTTGGCTAAGGAATAAAGTGTATCGCCTTTATGTACATATAAATATGTGCCGTCTGAATGATAAGAAGGCGTTAACCGAATATTTCCACATCCTGTTATCAGACAAGCCAAACAAACAATCACAAATAAGCGACATAATACAAACATACTTTTGAGTTTATCGTTTTTAACTTAAAAAATCAAGTCTTTTCATTTTGTTAATCTTGAAGAAAATTATTTTCATTGAAACGCATAAAAAAGTATTGCTTTTTTGTTTTGTTTTTTTTACTATCGATATTGTTATTTACTATTACAAGGAAGGGAAACGGTTATGAAAAAGATAATATTAGCCTCTGTTACCGCTTTTGGTTTTTTGATGTTGGCATCAACGGCTCAGGCACATGACAGTACGGGATGCGGATTAGGCAGTATGGCATGGCGTGGTCAATCCGGTTTGGTTCCACAAGTTTTAGCTGTTACGACAAACGGGCTTTTCGGTACACAAACTTTTGGTATTTCAACGGGTACATCCGGTTGTGATCCGAATGGTCGTATTACGGGCGGAACACAAAAAATGTTCTTGACATTTTTAGAAAACAATATGGAACAATTTGCATTTGATGCTTCACGAGGTGAAGGTGAAACACTTTATACTATTGCCGGTATTTTAAATGTTCCTGTTTCACAAGTTGCGGCTGTTTCAAAAGAACATTTTAACGAAATTTTTTCTTCGGATGATGTCGAAGTTGTTGCTGTTGCCGAAGAAATGTTAGCATTGTTAAACATTCAAGCAGCGTAAGTATTGTTGCATGACACAACACGTACAGAGAATCAATCCGTTATATGCTTTGATTCTCTGTTTTTTATATATGTTATGTTCTTATCCTGCTTTTGGTCAGGATAAAATACATCGTTTATCCCTATCTCCTGATTGGCTTGCCTTGGGGCATTATCAAACAACATTGTTCGGTCAATATGAAAGTACAATTGATTCGTCTTCCTTTTTTTTGGCACCGGACGGCAAAACCAATCCGTTGGCAGAAATAAAGGCAAGTATAGATTTATTTAACACCGTCACGGTTGATGTTAAGCAAAAATGTTTATTTCCTGCTCGATATATCTTTCTTAAAAAACAAGGGCTTGTTGATGAACCGTTTCCGGAATGTTTAGATTACAACCAATTTAAAAAAGATTTAAATCCAAACGCAATTACGCTTATTTATACCGATGCGTATATGAGTAATCCATCTTCTTTGTTCGGGCATACGCTTATTCGAATTGATGTGCCCAAAGATAAAACGCAATTAGTGGCTCATGGGATGAATTACGGGGCATACGTTGATGAAAAAACAGCCGGTCCGCTTTATGCGATATACGGATTAACGGGAGGATATTATGGCGGATTTACGGTTAAACCCTATTATCAAATTATCAATACGTATAATAATATGGAAAATCGGGATATTTGGGAATATACGCTTAATTTAACAACAGATGAACTGGATTTTTTTGTTGCTCATTTGTGGGAGGTTGGTCAAACGCAAACCCGATATTATTTTTTCACACAAAATTGTTCTTATTTGTTAACGGAAGTATTGGATGGTGTTCGTCCATCGCTTAAACTGGCAAAAGATTTTCCTTTACAAACTATTCCGTTAGATACCGTAAAAGCCGTTTATCAGCGACAAAATTTGATTTCTGCTGTTCATTATCGTCCATCTCGTCAACGCCGAATCGGTTATCGTTATCAACAATTATCTTCCTTGGAACAAGAAGCCTTGATTGATTTGTTGAAAGAACAATCTTATCAAAAAATGGAACAATTAACACCTGAACAACAAACCGCTGTTCTAGATTTAGCCTATGAATATATCCAATATCAGTGGGTTAAACAAGATATTAATTTAAAAGATTATCGCAAAAATTCATTTCAAATTTTACGAAAACGAAAAAATATTGCTTTGACAACGCCGGAAATAACAATTGAGGGACAAAATCCCGTGCAAGCACATGATTCAATGCAGATATCTTTCGGAATCGGTTTAAGGCAGGGCGATTTATTTTATGATATCGGGTGGCGTGCTGCGTATCATGCGTTAACGGAAAATCCTTTTGGGTTGTTACCTGGGGCTGAAATTAAATTTTTAGATACTTTATTCCGATATTATCCGCAAACAACGAAATTGCAATTGCAAGAACTTAATCTGATAAAAATTACATCATTGTCGCCGTATAACAGATTGTTTCAACCGATTTCTTATCAAATAGATACATATATAAAACGAGAATTTAATCCCAAAACGAATCGGGAAAAACTTATCTACACCCTGAAAGGCGGTTCCGGTTTGACGGTTCGCCCCATTCGTAACTTGTATGTGTACGGTTTAGTTAATACTGCATTTAAATATGGAGGCTCGCACTTTCCGCATCATGCGGGCTTGTCTGTCGGTGTATCGGGCGGATTTATTTATTATTTACCTAAAATTCAAATCAAAACAGAAATGGAACGTTCTTTTTCTGATAACTTTATGATGAATTATACGCAAATTGATAGTGAAATCAATTATTCGATTGCTCAAAATTGGCAAATTGGTGTTTCGTATGCCTATCAAACCAAGGAAAATAAATCAAAAAGTACTTTTAAAACAGGCATTTATAAATTTTTCTAAAATTTATTATTTTTTTCTTGACATTACAAAATAAAAATATTATATTAGAAACACTTTTTTGATTGTCAAACAGTAAAAATGGAAAAATTAGAGAAAATTATATCTATTTGAATTAAAAGATAAAAGAGATAAAAAAACAACAAACAAGCATACAAAATCTGAAAAAATGTACAACTCGACCAAGTCGGGGTTTTTTTTGGGTGAGAAAGAAGGAAAGATGAAACATTTAGACGTTATAAAAATTTTGAGTTTTGGTTTGGCTTTATCTACGGTAACAGAGGCGGGAGCAATGTCTGCATCAAATCAATACGAAACATATAATTCATTACCGCCGACACCGGACTATGAAGTATATAATTCATTACCGCCGACACCGGACTATGAAGTATATAATTCATTGCCCCCGACACCGGAATATGAGGTATATAATTCATTACCGCCGACACCGGACTATGAAGTATATAATTCATTGCCCCCGACACCGGAATATGAGGTATATAATTCATTACCGCCGACACCGGACTATGAAACATATAATTCATTGCCACCGACACCGGACTATGAAGTGTATAATACATTACCGCCAACACCGAATTGTTTATCTTCACAACGTGTTAATGTATATGCTTTATACGCACAAGAAAGTCAAAACGTTCATTATTAACACACGAAAAAACGCTGATTATATCGGCGTTTTTTATTATCTGCTTGAAAAAAATATTTTTATTATATATAATCTGCCCGATAAAGTTTAAGGAATAACGATGACAACACAATTGACTCAAACCGTTTCTAAACGCAGAACATTTGCTATTATTTCACACCCTGACGCCGGTAAAACGACATTGACGGAAAAATTACTTTTATTTGGAGGCGCCATCAATCAGGCCGGAGCTGTTAAAGCACGTGGTGAAAACAGACGGGCTCATTCTGATTGGATGAAAGTAGAACAAGAACGGGGTATATCTGTTGCTTCTTCGGTTATGAGTTTTGAATATGGTGGTTGTTCATTTAATTTGTTAGATACCCCCGGACATGAAGATTTTTCGGAAGATACTTATCGTGTATTAACGGCTGTTGACTCGGCTGTTATGGTAATTGATTGTGCCAAAGGGATTGAAGAACAAACAAAAAAACTTTTTGAAGTTTGTCGTTTACGGGATATTCCTATTGTAACGTTTATCAATAAATTAGATCGTGACGGACAAGATCCGTTTGCTCTTTTGGAAGAAATAGAACAAACATTGGCATTGGATGTATCTCCTGCTGTTTGGCCGATTGGCATGGGACGGGATTTTAAAGGGTGTTTTGATTTGCTCAATGATCGGCTGAATTTGTTTGATCGTTCGGCTGATAAATCTTCATTACCAACAATCGGAACAACGATTAACGGTATTGATGATACCTGTTTGGATGATGTTTTGCCTTCTCAACAGGTTGAAACCTTACGTGAGCAGGTTGAAATGGTACGGGGCTTATGTCCGGCTTTTGATCATAATTCTTATTTAGAAGGAACGATGACTCCTGTTTTTTTTGGTTCTGCCGTTAATAATTTCGGTGTACGAGAATTATTAGATGCGTTGGTTAATTATGCTCCGGCTCCTCGGGTACAAATGACGCCTTCTCGTTCGGTTGAACCGGATGAAACAAAAGTTACGGGATTTGTTTTTAAAATTCAAGCCAATATGGATCCTAAACATCATGACCGAATTGCTTTTATGCGTATTTGTTCGGGACATTTCAAACGAGGCATGAAATTACTCAATCAACGCATTCAAAAACAGATGATTATTCATAATCCGGTTATGTTTTTAGCACAGGATCGTGAACTGGCGGAAGAAGCGTTTGCTGGTGATATTATCGGTTTGCCAAATCATGGGGGATTACGTATTGGTGATACTTTCACGGAAGGGGAACAATTACAATTTAAGGGGATACCTTCGTTTGCACCGGAATTGCTTAAAAAAGTACGGCCGGTTGATCCGCTTAAAGCTAAACATTTGGGTAAAGCACTGGAACAAATTGCCGAAGAAGGGGGAGCAAGTGTTTTCAAACCGGTACATGGTTTTGAATGGATTGTCGGTGTTGTTGGAGCTCTTCAATTTGAAGTTTTGGCTGATCGCATTCGTACAGAATTTGATGTTCCTGTTATTTTTGAACCGACCACATATTATACGGCTCGTTGGTTGCAGGGAGAGCCGGCAAAAACCAAGCGATTTGTCGATTTAAATACAATAACAATTGCAACAGATCATGATGGCGATTTTGTGTTTTTAGCACGAAATGCTTGGCATTTAAACAAAGCCCAAGAAGACAATCCGGATATTACTTTTTTAAAAATAAAAGAATAAGATAGGAATAGACGTATGTAGTCGTAGCTGTTTTCGTTTTTATAAGGCTTTCAATTATGTTTAACAAGTTGGTTTAAAATGGGTAAGGTTAAGGTCTTATCTGTTTGGCTAACTTATCTTCAGCCAAAAAAACTGTTAAAAAACACATCAAAAAAGCGTATTTCCTCTCATATCGTCATGTTGAATTTATTTCAGCATCTTGTTGAGTCGTAGCAGGGTACTATATCGTCAAAAGACCCTGAATCAAGTTCAGGGTGACGGTGGGTGTGGCAGAGTGCCGTATCATTCAAAGACCCATTCACTTTCCGTCATGCTGAACACTACCCCCTACCGTCATGCTGAACTTGTTTCAGCATCTCATCGAGTCGTGATAAAGCAGTTAGAACAACATCAGATTCTTTGATAAATTCACTAAAACGAAACGGAAAAAAATGTTCTTAAAACCTTTAAAAAAACCATCAAAAAAACAGTTTAAAATTTTTCCAAACAGCAAAAATAAAAAGATAGTTAAATCAATGTATTAACTCGAAAAAATGTGTCAAAAAAACGTCCCTTTTTTTGACATAATATTTCATATCATTTCGTTTGTCAACTAAAATTTATAATTATTTGATTTTTCATGATTTTTTTGTTTTTAAAAAAGTGTAACCCCTACAAAAAAAAGCGTTCAAAAAAGGGACGTTTTTTTGACACATTTTTGAAAAATAACTGTCTGATTTTATTAACTTTTAAAATGGGGGCTCTATGGAAATTTTAAACGCTTTTTTTAACGGATATTTTAAACAAAAAAATGCTGAAACCGGACGCAGTATGGTGGAAATGCTGGGCGTTTTAGCAGTTATTGGTGTTCTTTCAATCGGTGGGATTTACGGTTACACCTTTGCGATGGATAAATATCGAGCAAACGATATTGTGTATGAAGTGAACCTGCGTGCGACTGATGTTTGGCATAAATATCAAGAACAACCGCTTCCTGACCCTAGTGAAGATGGCACGGATTTTGATGAATTTCCCGATATGACAGGCACAGGGTACCCAATCTATATGACATCTCATCCGGACGTTGCGTTTAAAACCTATGTAGAAGGTGTTTCTTCTCGTGTGTGTAAAAATGTGGTCA
>JAFTSJ010000043.1 GCA_017467335.1 Alphaproteobacteria bacterium | reverse complement strand
TAATACACCGATAATGGCTAATACACCTAACATTTCAACCATTGAACGGCCTGATTCATTTGTTCTTTTCATTGTATTTCTCCTTTGTTAAATTATTAACCCGAAAGTTCAAACTATTCTATTCCCCGAATGAATAATTATGAGTTTTAATACTTTTGTATCGTTACTCTTTCGAGATGGACGTTTCTCAACCCCCATAATTTATGTTGTAATCTAACCTTGGTTTTTTTGCGACACTTACAAAAATAACGCATTGATTTTATTATGTTCCTATTTTTTTAAATTGATAAAATTTTGTGTGGAAAATAAATTTGAGATGCCGATTTTGAGGCAAAAAATGAAAAAAAACGAAAAATTATTGTTTTAAATTTATAAAAACAAATGTATGTAAAAATTATAATTTAATTTTTTGGAGTACTATTTTTACATGAAATTTACGAAAAATTATTGAGGTATTCGTTATTCAAATAATGATATATAGGGGAGTTTTTTCACAACTTCGAAATATGTTAAAATACAGGTACAAAAAAAAGACCACTTGAGAAAGTGGTCTTTTCGATATTTTAAAAAGATTATTCCGCTTTTGGTGCTTCGGCTGTTGTGCTTTCAGCAACTTTTTGAGCGTCTTTTTCTTTTTTGAATGCACGTTTTGCTTCTTCTGATGAACGAGCAATATTAACACGAACCGTTTGTGCAACGTCCGGATGTAATGATAAACGAACATCAAAAATACCTAAGTTTTTGAACGGTTGAGCCAAGTCAATTTGACTTCTTTCAACTTTGAAACCGGCTTCACGAACGGCATCACAAACATCACGCATTGTAACAGAACCATATAATTGACCTGTTTCAGCAGCTTGACGAATAATAACAACTGATAAACCTTGCAATTTAGCAGCCAAATCTTCGGCTTCTGATTTTAATTTGATATTGTGTGCTTCGTATTCTTTGCGTTTTGCTTCAAACAAAGCCATGTTGTCTTTTGTTTTACGCAATGCTTTTTTTGTCGGAAGTAAATAGTTACGGGCGTAACCGTCTTTAACTTTAACGACATCACCCATTTGACCTAAACGTTCAATACGTTCCAATAAAATAATTTCCATTGTGTTATCCTTTCTTAATCTGCAACATACGGTAACAATGCTAAGAAACGAGCACGTTTAATGGCTTTTGAAACGCTGCGTTGGTGTTTGGCACATGTAGCAGATACACGTGACGGAACCATTTTACCCCGTTCCGTAATAAAACGACCCAATAATTTAACGTCTTTGTAATCAATTTCACTTACTTCATCTGCACAAAATTGGCAGGATTTTTTGTGATGATAAAAACCTTTAATGTCAGCCATTACATTTCTCCTTCCGTGATTTCAACGTCAAATTTGTCTTCGGATTTTGATTTGCGGGATTTCGGTTCCATCATGACAGACGGACCTTCTTCCAATTTTTCAACTTTAACAGTTAAATAACGAAGCAAATTTTCATCTAAACGCATTAAACGTTCCATTTCAACAACAGCAGAAGCCGGTGCGTCAATGTTCATCAATGTGTAATAACCTTTGCGGTTTTTTTCAATTTTATAGGCTAATGTACGTAAGCCCCAGTTTTCACGTTTTGAAACTTTACCACCGGCACTTTCAATAACGGAAACATATTTGTCCGTTAATTCGTTGACTTTGGCAGGTGTCAAATCTTGACGTGCAATAAATACATTTTCATAAAAAGGCATGATATCCTCTCCTTATGGTTTTTCTCGTTTCAGTCCGACATTTCTTCCCCATGAAAAAATGCTCTGAAACATAGCCCCTGTCCGATAGCAAGAGCAAGGATTTATCGGAAAACGTTCCCATTATACATATTTTGAATGAAATTGCAAGCATTTTTTTAATTTTTTCATGTTTTTATTGCAAGATAATGATAACGTGTATTTTGTGCTTGACAAGTTTATTGCCGTTACTTATATTCGTACAAAAAGGAGAAAAATTATGGAACAAATCAATGATACAAATTTTCAATCGGAAGTTTTAAATGCCGATAAACTCGTTTTAGTCGATTTCTTTGCCACATGGTGTGGTCCGTGTCGTCAAATGTTGCCTGTCATGGAAGAATTATCATCCGAATTGGGCAGTCAAGTTAAAATTGTTAAGATGGATGTTGATGAAGCCCCGAAAACACCTGATATGTTTGATATTCAAAGTATCCCAACAATGATTTTATTTAAAAACGGTCAAATGGTTGATAAAAAGTTAGGTGCTCAATCTAAAGCAGATGTTGCCGGTTGGATTAAAAGTCATTTATAATTTCTATATTATCAAGGTAGGGAGGATTGAAAAATCCTCCCTTTTTTAGTGTGAAGATGCTAACATGACATAATATGTAAAATATTGGGTTCGCCCCTTGACTTTTAGGTAGAAATGAATTATCTGATATGAATAATTTTAAAGATGAAAGGGTTACAATGATATTTAATAAACTTTTCGGTTCTGCTAATGACAGATATTTACGGCGTTTTAAAAAAACAATCAATAAAATAAATGAATTGGAAGCAACGTATGAGTTGTTGAGTGATGAACAATTACGTGATAAAACGCAAGAATATAAAACCCGTATTCAAAATGGGGAAGCGTTGGAAAGTATTTTGCCCGAAGCATTTGCAAGTGTTCGTGAAGGGGCTAAACGAACATTGGGTTTGCGTCCTTTTGATGTGCAATTATTGGGCGGGATTATTTTAAATAACGGTCATATTGCCGAAATGCGTACAGGGGAAGGTAAAACCCTTGTTGCGACATTACCGGTTTATTTGAATGCCTTAACGGGAAAAGGGGTACACGTTGTAACTGTTAATGATTATTTAGCGAAACGTGATAGCGAATGGATGGGACAAATTTACCGATTCTTGGGGTTAAGTGTCGGGTGTATTGTCTCCGGTATGAAAACGGAAGAACGTCGGGCAGCCTATAACGCCGATATCACATATGCGACAAATAATGAACTCGGCTTTGATTATTTGCGTGATAATATGTGTTTTGAATTAAAAGATATGGTTCAACGTCCGTTCAATTATGCCATTGTTGACGAGGTGGATTCGATTTTAATTGATGAAGCACGTACACCATTGATTATTTCCGGTCCGGCAGAAGATTCTTCCGAACGGTATGTGACGGTTAATAAACTGATGACAACTATTCGTCCGGAACATTATGAAAAAGATGAAAAGAATCGTTCAGCAACATTGACGGAACTCGGAACGGAATATGTTGAACAAATGTTACAGGAACAGGGTTTAATTCAAGGTGGTTTGTATGAAACGCAAAATATCGCTTTTGTTCATCACGTTGATCAAGCGTTGCGAGCTCATGCGTTATTTACTCGGGATAAAGACTATATTGTTAAAGATGGGCAGGTTATTATTATTGATGAATTTACGGGACGTATGATGAACGGTCGGCGTTATTCCGATGGATTACACCAAGCGATTGAAGCCAAAGAAGGGGTACAAATTCATGCTGAAAATCAAACGTTGGCTTCAATTACATTCCAAAATTATTTCCGTATGTATCCGAAATTGGCTGGTATGACTGGTACAGCGATGACGGAAGCCGGTGAATTTGACAGTATTTATCATTTAAACGTCATTGAAATTCCAACAAATAAACCGGCTCAACGTAAAGATGATCAAGATGTTATTTATCGAACCGTTGAAGAAAAATATGATGCTATTATCGAAGAAATTAAAACGGCTCATGAACGTAAACAGCCGATTTTAGTTGGGACGACATCGATTGAAAAATCAGAAGTGTTAGCTGAATTGTTGCGTCAACGCACCGATATTCAATTTAATGTGTTAAATGCCCGTCACCATGAAAAAGAAGCACAAATTATTGCTCAGGCCGGTGTTCCGGGGGCTGTTACTATTGCAACCAACATGGCCGGTCGTGGAACGGATATCCAGTTGGGTGGCAACTTTGAAATGCGTTTGGCAGAAGAATTGGCGAAAAATCCCGATGCAAATGTTGAAGAATTGACCACTCAAATTAAATCAGAAATCGCTCAGAACAAAGAAATTGCTTTGGCTGCCGGCGGTTTATATGTTTTGGGTTCGGAACGTCATGAAAGTCGTCGCATCGATAATCAGTTACGTGGTCGTTCCGGTCGTCAAGGTGATCCGGGTCAATCTCGTTTCTATATTTCTTTGGAAGATGATTTAATGCGTATTTTCGGAGCAGATAGAACGCAAAATCTCTTAAAAAGATTGGGAATGGAAAAAGGGCAGGCCGTTGTTCATTCGTGGATTAGTAAAGCCATTGCCGTTGCACAACAAAAAGTGGAAGCTCATCACTTTGATATACGTAAAAATCTGTTAAAATTTGATGATGTGATGAATGATCAACGAAAAGTCATTTATGAACAACGCAAAGAATTGATGATTGCAACGGATGTTTCTGACACCATCAAAGAAATGCGTGATGATTGTATTGCTGATATGATTTATGGTATTGCTCCGTCTAAATCCGTTCCGGAAAATTGGGATATTGCTATGTTACATCAAGAAACGCTTAAATTACTTGGTCTTGACATGCCGTTTTCGGCTTGGGTTAATGAACCGGGGATGACACCCGAAATCATGATTGAACGATTAAGTGAAGAAGCCCAAAATGAAACGGAAAGAAAAATGAATATTTTACCGTCTGATGTCCGTCGTAATTTTGAAAAAGGCATGCTTATTCAAACAATTGACCAATCATGGAAAGAACATTTGCAAACATTGGATTTTATGAAAACAGCGATTGGTTTGCGGGCTTACGGACAAAAAAATCCGTTAAATGAATATAAACGAGAATCGTTTGTTTTATTTGAAACGCTGTTATCTCGTGTTCGGGAACGTATTACTCAAATCATGGGGCATATGCAATTTCAGGTAACACAACACGAACCACAGGAAACATATGAATCTCATCCGTTACCTCAATCAACGGCAGAGTTAAACAGCGAAGATATGCCGAAACGTCCTCAACCAATTGGAGCAAATGAAAAAATTGCACGTAATGCACCGTGTCCGTGTGGGTCCGGTAAAAAATATAAGCATTGTTGCGGAGCCATTAAACAATAATTCTTTGTGTTAATCGGGTAAAATAAAAAACCACCAAATGGTGGTTTTTTTATTATTTTTGTGAACTTATTGTTTTTGACGTTCTTTTTCTAATTGAATAATACGATTGCGTTGGGTTTCAATCAATTGAGCCAAAGTGTGTTCGTCAGGTGTTCCGTTTCTAAAGGCTTTTATTCGTTCTTGTGTTTGTTTTTCAATGGCTTGATTGTATTTTTCCATCCAACTTAATTCTTGCTTTTGTGTTTCTTGTTGTTTGTTTGCTTCTTGAGCGTTTGATATACAAGTCAACGCTAACGCCAAGCTAACCATCTTGCTTGTCAAATTTTTCATATTCTTCTCCTTTTTTGAAAGTTGCCTTATATACGAATTTATCCAAAATGTCAATATGTTTTTTGTAAATATGATACGTATTTTTTCTTATCTATTTTTTTTGAAACCAAGGTTTTGGGTTAATTGCTTGCCCTTTATGGCGTATTTCCATATATAAACGCCCTTTTTCAGGTTTTAACCGTCCGACCGGTTCACCGGCTAAAATATTTTGTCCTTCGGATACATTGATTTGTTCCATGCCGGCTAGTAATGTCAGATAATCATCTCCATTATCAACAATCAGCAATTGGCCGTAGCTTTTAAACGGACCCGAAAATAAAACAGAACCATGGTATGGATTGATAACGACACTGTTCCCTTTTGTTTCGATTGATAACCCTTTGGCATGTAATCCGGCACTGGTAATGTCATTAAATTCTTCAACAATTTTACCGTGGACAGGGTAGGGTAATGAACCTTTAGCCTTTTTAAATGACCCTTTCGGTAATGAAACGTCCGTAGTTTCGGGCGTTTCTTCATATTTGTTTTGCTGAGCTAAACGTTTTTTTTCTTCGGCTTTACGGCGAGCTTCTTCGGCTGCTCGTTTTTTTCTTTCTGCTTCTAATTTTTCCAATAATTCTTTTAAGTCTTTGGCTTGATTCGCTAATGTTACCATGCGTTTTTTTGATTTGCGATGTGTTGCATCATATTGTGCCTGTAACAAAGATTTTTGACGAATCAGTTTATTCATTTGAGTTGTGCGTTCATTGAGTTGAGCCTGAGTTGTTTTAACTTTACTGGCTTGTTTTTCAATTTTATCTTTTGTTTCGGAAAGTTCAGATAAATCTTTTAAAAATTGATGATTCATTGTCTGAACAACCGGTAACGCATGATTAAACAGTAAACGACTGCGTAAGTGCATAATGGGCGTTTGCGGTTCTAATAAAACAACTTCATTTGGACGTAAAGCCAATGTTTGTAGAGCTGTTACAACTCCTACCATTTGCTTGTCCGTCAGCGATAGTTGTTTGTTAATGTCTTCTTCTTTTTGTTTTAAATTCTTTAAACGCGTTTGCAGTTTTTCAAGCAAATCTTCTTTTTCTTGAACGGCTTTGGCGGAACGAACCATTTGACGTTGAACGTTTTTAATTTCTCCGGCCAGTTTGGATGATTTTCTTTCAGCATCTTGTTGTGTTTTGCGTTCTTTACGCAACTGTTCTTCAATGCGGCGTAAATCATCTTGTGTTGGTGTTGCTTGTACAACACCAACACCAAGACAAATAAAACATAAAATGATTGTACTGAAAAAACGCATGTGTTTTACTTTATGCTTTTGGGGTTAATAATGAAGTTCCCGTCATTTCAGATGGTTGTGGTAAATCCAATAAGGCTAATAATGTCGGAGCAACATCACATAAACGACCTTCTTTTAAACCAATGTGTTCGGGACCGTTAACCAATACGGCTTGAACCGGTGTATTTGTATGGGCTGTATAAGGAGCTCCCGTTTTTTCATCAACCATACGTTCAGCGTTACCGTGATCGGCAGTAATAAACAATAAACCGCCTTTGGCTTTGACAGCTTCAACAACACGACCGACACAGGCATCAACCGCTTCCACGGCTTTAACGGCTGCATCCATGATGCCGGTATGACCCACCATATCTCCGTTGGCATAGTTAACAATAATAACGTCAAAAGTATCATTGTTAATGGCTTCAACCAGTTTGTCCGTAACTTCGTAAGCTGACATTTCCGGTTTTAAATCATATGTTGCCACTTTGGGTGAGGCAATTAAAATCCGTTCTTCACCATCGAACAAGGTTTCTTTCCCGCCATTGAAAAAGAATGTAACATGAGCATATTTTTCTGTTTCAGCTATGCGTAGTTGTTTTAAACCGGCTTTAGAAACAACTTCTCCAAAAATATTTACTAAATCTTCCGGTGGAAATAAAACATTTAACCATTGATTGTGTTCAACCGAATATTCTGTCATAGCAACGGCATCAGCAAAATGAACAACACGGGAACGGGTTGATAAATTGAAGTCTTTTTGTAACAAAATACGTGTAATTTCACGAGCTCGATCTGACCGATAATTAGCCATAATCAAACCGTCATTATCGTGCATACCGTCATAATCTCCAATAACGCAAGGAATGATAAATTCATCAAAAACATTGTCATCGTATGAATGTTGAATGGCTTCGGCGGCCGTTGGATAACGGTTACCTTTGGCGTTGACCAATGCTTCATATGCCAGTTCAATTCGTTCCCAACGATTATCCCGATCCATGGCATAATATCGTCCGGAAATAGTGGCAATTTTGACATGTTTCATATCTTGAATAGACTTTTCCAAATCAAGAACAAAATTTTTACCCGAATCAGGAGCCGTATCACGACCATCCATAAAGCCATGGATAGCTACATCAATATCTGAGTCATTTAAAATTTGAGCCAGTGCAACGATATGACTTTGTTGTGCGTGAACACCACCGGTTCCAAGCAATCCCATTAAGTGACAAACGCCTTTTGTTTCTTTTAATTTTTGGATTAAGTTTAATAAAACAGGATTGGTATTAAGTGTTTTTGTTTCAATCGCTTGGTCGATTTTAGGTAAATCCTGCATAACGATACGGCCGGCTCCTAAATTCGTATGGCCGACTTCGGAGTTACCCATTTGTCCGTTCGGTAATCCAACATCTAATCCGGATGTTTTGAGCATTGTTGTCGGGTATTTTTGGATTAAATCGTGCCAAACGGGTGTATGTCCCATTTCAATTGCGTTATTGCTTTTTTCTTGACGATAACCCCACCCATCCAAGATACATAAAACAATTGGTTTTTGTCGAGTCATGCTTATTTCCTTTCATTATTTTTGAAATGTTTTTAATGTAAAATTCTTTCCGATTATTTAGATAGGCGTATTATAAGATAATTTTTATAAAAAGTGTAATAATTTTTTGCATTTTTATTAAAAAAAGATAAAATAGTGTTGATTGTTATACTGAAAGCGGTAAGGATTTTATGATGCTCTCTCGACCAAAAGCAAAAAAACAGTGGTTTTTTTCAGTTTGTGTTTATATAGTTTGGATTACTCTTGTTGTCATGCTACGTGAAATGACATCTATTCCGCCATTTTTGGCGTACTTGTTTTTATTGGTTGCCGTTATTCCATTGGTTATATTTGATTACCGACTTTCTCGGGCTAAACAGTTGGGATTGGCACAGAAAGTACGTCATAAAACGAAAAAATTATCAGCTGAATTGGCTCGTACGGCAGAAGCACATCGTACGCAAAGTGAATTTTTAGCCCACATGAGCCATGAATTACGAACACCGCTTAATGCCATTATGGGTTTTTCGGCAGCAACGGCTCGGGAAGCGTTTGGACCGATTGATAATGCTATTTATAAAGAATATGCAGAATATATTTATCAGAGCGGTTCCCATCTTTTGGCTGTCATTAACGATATTCTTGATTTATCCAAAATGAATGCCGGACAAATGAAAACGCATTGTCACTGGATACATTTAATTGAATTAGTTAACGATGCCCTGCAAATGACAATTGCTTATCCGGGGCGACCGGAAAGAAAGATAAATATTTTAAATGATTTATCCGGCATAGAATTGTTTGTTGATAGACAATTGATTCGTCAATTGCTCTTGAATATTCTGTCTAACGCTATTAAATTTACCCCGCAGGGTGGACAAATTTCTATTCGTGCTGATGTGTTGGAAACGGGAAATATGGATGTTACGATTACGGATAACGGTATTGGTATTCCGACTGATAAAATTGATTATATTCTCAGACCGTTTACGCAAATTGAAAACATGATGACCAAAACACATCAAGGAACCGGTTTAGGATTAACGTTAAGTGCTAAAATTATGCAGTTACATAATGGCGAATTAAAAATAGAAAGCGTTGAAAATAAAGGAACAACAATTCATTTAATTTTTCCTGCCGGTAGTTTAAGAAATTTACAGATGTCTATCCCTGATATGGGAGGATAAATGGTTAAAAAGAATGTAACACGACAATCAAAACGGAAAAAACAAACATATAAGACTCGTCAACACTTACTTCAAACCGTGCGTGATATACAAACGGAATTATTATCGTTTGAACAATCATCGGTTGCTTCATTTCATATGTCAGATTATTTACGTTCAAATGGTGTTATTCCGTTATGGGAACAATTATCCATGAGGCATATGTCTTCATCTGAAAAAAGAATAGATGATTCTTTATTGTTGACGGATGTTCGATGTGGTTTTGAACGAGGAGAATTTATTTGTTTATATCAACCGCAATGGTGTTTAAAAACAGGGCGATTGATTGCCATTGAAACAGATGTTCGATGGCAACACCCAAAGAAGGGTTTAATGGGAAGTGATTTTTTTTTGCCCTTTTTTGAGGAACATAATTTAACGGAAGATTTTATATATGTCTTGATTGAACGAATCTTGACTGATAAGCTTCAAGTAACGTCAACTGGTATCAAAGATTTCTTAACAATTTTAAAATTTTCATCAGCACAACTTGAAACACCGTATTTGGCTCAATTGATTTTGCGACAGTTTGAAAAAGAACATATTTTGCCGTCTGAGATTGAATGTCAACTCAATGATCGGCAATTTGTTAAAAATGTGTCTGTTTTACGTCAAAACTTAATCGATTTTCAACAAGCAAATGTATCATTATCTCTCGGAAAGTTTGGTTCGGGATATTCCGGTTATCCCTATTTGCAGGAATTTCATTTCAACAAAATTAAATTGGAAAAAAATTATTTAATCAATGTTTTTCAAAATCCCAGAGCACAAATGATTATTCAATCCGTTATCAATATGGCTCGTATGTTAAATGCTTCTGCCGTTATGGATGGTGTTAATGATGTACAAATATTGAAATGGTTACAAATGATTGATTGTGATATTGGGCAGGGGTGCTATATCGGTGGTTTTATGTTTCTTGAAGATTTAGTTGACTTTTTAACAGAATATCGTAAAATACAACATAACGGAAAAAAGGCGATAATGAATTTTTGGCAACAAAAATCAAAGAAAATAATTCATTTATCGCCGGATTGTTAACTTGATTGATTTAAGGATAATAAATGGTACATCAAAATAAACCTGAATTGCTTTTGCCGGCCGGCTCATTGAACAGATTAAAAACAGCCTTTTTATATGGAGCAGATGCCGTTTATGCCGGTATGCCCGGTGTTTGTTTACGCAATAAAATTTCTTTTACGGTAGAAGAATTGAAACAAGGGATTGAATATGCTCATCGTATCGGTAAAAAGGTTTATTTGACCGTTAATTTATTCACGCATAATCGAGATATTGAACGTGTTGAAAATTTTATTCATTTACTCAATGAATTAAATCCGGACGGCGTTATTGTTGCTGATCCCGGTGTTTTTTCTGAAATTAAAAGACTGGCTCCGCAAATTCCGTTACATATTTCAACACAAGCCAATGTATGTTCTGCTTTGACCGTTCAATTTTGGAAAAATCAAGGAGCTTCACTTTGTGTTTTAGGGCGTGAAGTACCCTTAACAGAAATAAAGGAAATACGTCAAATGTGTCCTGATATTAAATTGGAAACATTTGTTCATGGGGCTTTATGTGTCAGTTATTCCGGTCGTTGTTTGTTATCTAATTTTATGACGGGTCGCAGTGCCAATAAGGGAAATTGTGCTCATGCTTGTCGTTGGAAATATAAAACATATGTTGCGACAGACTCGAATGAGAATGATGTTTTAAGGCAGGAACGTTATTATATTGAAGAAGAAACCCGCCCGCATGAATTGATGCAAATTGATGAAGATGAACATGGTACTTATATCATGAATTCTCGAGATTTGTGTTGGTTACCGCGATTGAATGACTTGTTGCCAATTGGAATTGATTCATTTAAGATTGAAGGACGTAATAAATCGGAATATTATGCAGCCATAACAGCACGAACATATCGTCAAGCCATTGATGATTGGTTTAATCATCCCGATACGTGGCAACCGGATAGATATATGCAGGAAATCGAAACGTTGCAATCTCGGGGATATACAGTTGGTTTCCTAGATGGAAATGCCGGTCCTGAAGCCCATAATTACGATGTATCTGCCAGTGCCGGTAAATGGCGTTTTGCCGGTGTTGTTCGAGGATTGAACGAAAATCGGTTGATTATGGAAGTAAAACATAAAATTGTTAAGGGTATGTGTCTTGAATTTTTATCCCCTTATCAATTTGAACCGATACGATTAGTTGTTGATGAATTTTATGACGCCTCTTCCGGTGCTTCGGTAGAAGCTTTGTCATCAGGTCGTTTGGGACAAGCCATTGAAATACCGATTGATACAAAAACAGCCCAAAAATTGCCGGCATTAAGTGTTGTTCGTACCTGTATTTCGGAATAAGGTTAATTTTGATATCTTGGTTTTTTTCTTGATTTATCTTGTGATATGCGTATAATGATATTCACAGGATAGTTATATTTGTTTGTTTTTGAGGAGTTTTTTTTATGAAAAACAAGATGTTAATCATGGCATTGTTCGGTGCTTCATTTATTGTTTTACCGGTTCATGCTGAATATATTTTAAATCCAAATCACAGTTTAAAAATCGGCGTTGGCGGTTATGCTCGTGTTTACAGCGGTAAATTGGAAAGTTACCAATATAATAATATTTTTAAGGCGGAACCTGTTATAACGGCTCGATATGATGTAACGGATACATTAGCTTTAAAAGGAAAATTTGCATATCGTATTGTTCGCAATGACAGATTCGCTGATAAAAAAACATCCAAGGTATATGATGCGTTTGTAACACTTGATTCGAAAAAAGCAGGTAAATTAGATGTGGGTAAACTCCGCAATGTTGCCTATTTGCTTCATCAAGGATCGGTGGATGTCAGTTGTTTAGATGTCGAAGATTCTGATATTTCTTATTTTTATCAAAAACCAAAAGATTTTTATGCCCCGATGATGACCTACTTATATACAGATTCACGTGATCCAAAAATCAGTTATACAACACCGGATATTGCCGGATTGAAAGCCGGTTTTACAGTTGTTCAGTCGGAAGACAAAAAAGCCGATACAATTGCCCCTCAAAGTGTCAAAGTGGATCATGGAAAAGGTATTATCGGCGGAGCTCAATACAAGCGAAACTTAAGTGAAGATGTTTGGGTTGCCATTTCGGGTGGCTTAGCATTTTATCAAAATAATCGTTTTTATATAGAAGATAATGCAGTTGATGCCAATCATCGTGAATATAGTTTAGGTAGCAAAGTCGGATATCGTGGTATTACGGTTGGTATGTCTTATCGGCGATTGATGTTTCCTGATAAAGTAGCGTTAAAGGATTCCAGTGCTGTCAGTATGGGAGTCGCTTATGAGTTAGATAAATATGCCGTTTCTTTGTCTTGGTTGCATTCTCAAGCTGAATTTGATGAAAAAGATAAATATAATCATATTATGTTGTCTAACAGATATACATTTAATAAATATGTTGAAGGGTATTTATCCGGTGGACAAATTGAATTTCGTTCAAATAAAAATCGGGATCATAAATCATTATTTGCCATTATGGGGATTCAATTGAAAATTTAATTTGATTTTGCTTGATTTTAAACAAGGTAAAGCGTATATAAACAGCATATTTAATGCTTGAAAGGATAATAAAATGAGTATATGGACAACGGACAATCCCTTTAAAAAATATGTTCAAAATGGTCGTGGTATTGGTTTGAAAGTGGTTGTATGGATTAGCCTTCTTGTCGGATTATTAACTGGTATTTGCAGTGTAATGATTATTAAAAGTCTGTTACAAGAACAAATAGATACATTTGTTGAAACGTTACCGATTGTAAAGATTGAAAAAGGAAAAATTATTGAACCTATATACCATAACGAAGTTTGGATTATTCCTGATTTAGACGGTAATCAACAAAAAGATTTACGTATTATTGCTGATACAGCGGTTGATAGTGTGGACTATATTCCGCAGGATACGGATATCTATCTTACGGCTAAAAAGATATATTTATCTAATAAGTTTGAAAAAGGAATTATTGATATACCATCAGATTTAAGCATTGTCGTTACACATGATGTTGTCAAACAATTTTTAAATAAAGTGCTTTGGTTCAGTGGGATATCGGTCGGTCTGCTTTTGTTTATACTCAGTATTCTTTTTTTCTTATTGGGATTGGTACCGGTTATGCTTTTCGGTCGCTTAATTAACCGCTCACTAACAATGGATATGTGGGGACGTGCATTTGCTTGGCCATGGGTTATTATATGGAATATATCCATTGTTGCCGGTGTTTTGGGTATCTTTAATATAACTTTGACATATGTTTTTGTTATACCCATGCTGTTGACATGGATTTTTGGGGCTCCAATAAAGAATCCGCAAGTAACAAATTCATAACTTTTGAATTATATAACGGTATAAAACGTTATTAAAAAATTAAAATCCTATTGCTGACGGCAATGGGATTTTTAAATACAATTCATACCATCATGTTGAATTTATTTCAGCATCTTATCGAGTCGTGGCATGGTGCTTTATCGTCAAAAGACACTGAACCAAGTTCAGGGTGATGGTGGGTGTGGCAGAGTGCCGTATCGTTAAAAGCTCCGCTCACTTTTCGTCATGCTGAACACTACCCCCTACCGTCATGCTGAATTTATTTCAGCATCTTATCGAGTCGTGGCATGGTGCTTTATCGTCAAAAGACCCTGAACCAAGTTCAGGGGGACGGTGGGTGTGGCAGAGTGCCGTATCGCTAAAAGCTCCGCTCACTTTTCGTCATGCTGAACACTACCCCCTACCGTCATGCTGAATTTATTTCAGCATCTCATCGAATTATGGCAAAGCAGTAAGTATGGTACCGGATTCTTCGATAAATTCACAAAAACGAATCGGGAAAAATGTTCTTAAAACCTTTAAAAAAAACCATCAAAAAACCGTTTGAAATTTTTCCAAACAGCAAAAATAAAAATATAATCAAATCAATATATTAACTTGAAAAAATATGTCAAAAAAACGTCCCTTTTTTTGACATAATATTTTAGATTTATTTCATTGTCAACTAAAATTTATAATTATTTGATTTTTC
>JAFTSJ010000042.1 GCA_017467335.1 Alphaproteobacteria bacterium | reverse complement strand
TTTGTTGAAAATTGTATGAAAGAAGGAAAAACACAAGAATTATGTACGGATAATTTTTACGGTTTTCCACGCCAAAATAATCAAGATTAAACTTTATATAGAAACGGTTGCAACATGTGACCGTTTTTTTTATATTTTTAATATATGAATTGAACCTTTTAACTAATAACCTATTGAATGGGAACGAAACGGTATTTAATGGTAAAAATCGATTTTTATTGGTAATGTTTGGTAATAGGTCTTTATTTTTTAATGACTATGTATATATGAAACATGCAATTTAAAATTGTATGATAATATAGAAAGGAAAAAAATATGACTGAAAATTTACACAATAACAATCAATCCCCTATGGAATACACACCTTTAAATACTGGATATGGTTCTTTTGGGGTTGATCATTCTCAACTTGACTTTTATTGTTTTTTTTATATAATCACCTTATTGGAAGAGGATTTAAATGACATTTAAACAAATTTTAAAATATTGTTTTGGTTGTATTAAAAGAGGTTTAATTTTAATTATACCGATATTATGTGTGACAATGTTGTTAATTGATATAATAACAATCGGAAGTGAATATTATTCAAATAATTCGGCTTTGATATGGTTAAAAACAATAGGATTCTTGTTTTATATAATCTGTTTGTGGTACATTTTCAAACCGTTTAATAAATGGAATAATTTAGCATTGATTTTTTCTGTTGTTTTCATTGTCGGGTTAATATATTTTAATCCCGATTTAAAAAAGATGTATCAACATAGTAAGTGCATTGAAGATGTAACATATGCTTGTCCAAAAGGTATTATATTAAAAGGTGGATAATAAAATGAATTAAATAAAAGGACTGATGAACAGTCCTTTTTACTTTAATGCTAAGTAATTCAACACTTTTGCCCATTTTTCCGGTTTCTGATAGCATAATCAAAAGCAGTTAAGCCAAACTTATCTTTGATATGAGGATTTGCTCCTTGTTCAAGCAAGTATTCAATAGGTTCTGTATCTGAACGCAGGCATCCATCCATAGATGCATTACATTATTTAATCAAGTCAATCAGTGAACTGAGTGAAGCAGAAATCAACTATCAAAGACTTGATGCCCTTTACGAAGAAGGTCATAGATTGATTCTGCTTGACAATTCAGGCATTATCCAATATCTTAAAATAATCAAAAAAAGGTTACTGAATGGTACAAAATCAAACAACGAAAATCGTTTCTTCTGCCGTTGAGGAAATCGAAACACTAACTGCCGATATTTTATCATACATTGATTATGTGAATAAACATGATTTTATATTTGCTACACCAACCGAAGAGTTATTTTATCTGGCAAAATATGGTTTTTCTATTGAAGATAATCGTCTGTTTCAACTCATCAATTCCAAAGATGATTTATCACTCATTAGGCAAGGTGTCTTTTCCAATGAAAGCCATGTTGACATCAATACAACAGACGAATATGGTAACACGTTATTGCATTATTTAGGAGCAAGTCATCATTGCTGTAATTTAGGGGCATATTTGCTTCATAAAGGAGCAAATGCAAATTGTGTTAATCATCAAGGCGAAACACCTGTAAAAAGGAACGCTCATCGTTTAAATGCGTTTGCTGTTCCTTTGATTGAGGCAACCCATTTTGACAATTTGCATAAAATTTATAATGACGGAGAAACAATTTTAACATGTTTTGCACAAGAAGGACGATCTTGTCAATTAACAGATATTATATTAACATGCCGAAACATCGGCGTTGATATCAATCAAGCCAATTCATCGGGGCATACACCTCTGTATTACATCATTCAACGATTACAAAAATGTCAAACAGAAACAAAATTATATGATTCTCTTTCCTGTACAATTAACGATTTAATCGGGTTTGGTGCAAAATTAAATCAAATGGATATATCTGATTTTACCAATTCAAAACATATTGTTAAAAATAATACATCTTGTGATTCTTTCATTCACCGTTTTATGGCTCAAAAAATAAATCAAAATGATAATTGAAAAATAATTAAACCATCAAAAAACGACAGATATTTATCTGTCGTTTTTTTTGGTATAATACCTATTGATACTGCTTTATCATCAAAAAAATCCCACATGCAACAAATCATGTGGGATTTATTTTTACCTTTTAATTATTTACCGATAAATTCTTTACCGCCCAAATATGGTTGCAATGCTTTCGGTATCCGAATAGAACCGTCAGCCTGTTGATGGTTTTCCATAAATGAAACCAAAATACGAGGGGTTGCTAAACCGGTATTATTCAATGTATACGCATATCGAACTTTACCCGTTTCCGTTTCACGATAGCGAATATTTGTCCGATGTGCCTGCCAATCCAATAAAGATGAACAACTATGCGATTCACGATATCGATTTTGAGCCGGACACCATGCTTCAATATCATTCATACGATATTTACCAGCGCCCATATCTCCTGTACAACAAGCAACAACTTGATACGGAATTTCAAGAGCTTGCATAATTTCTTCAGCATTATTGAGCAAAAATTGATGAAATTTATCGGATTCAACAACATCTGCTTTACAAATCACATATTGTTCAACCTTAGTAAACTGATGAACACGGAAAATGCCTCGTGTATCTTTACCGGCAGCACCGGCTTCTCGGCGAAAACAGGGAGAAAAACCGGCATACATAATCGGTAAATCCGTTTCTTTCAGTATTTCGCCGGCGTGAATGCTGTTTAAAATACATTCAGCCGTACCGGCTAAATATAAATTATCTTTTGGCAAACTATAAACCGAATCAACATCAAACGGGAATTGACCCATGTTATAAAGAGCGTTTTCAAAGGTCATGGCCGGCACACTCATAATCGTAAACCCTTTATTCATCAATGTATTCAATGTAAATTGCCACATAGCCATTTCTAATTGAAGCAATTCACCTCGAATTGATGATGAACGAGTGCCGCATATTTGAGGAATCCGTTTAAATTCACCCCATCCGTGCATTTCCATCAATTCAACATGATCTTTAAAATCAAAATCAAATTCACGAGGTGTACCAACTTGACGAATAACAACGTTTTCTTCATCACTTTTCCCCTTGGGAACATCTGGAGCCGGAATTGTCGGCGTTTTTTGAATCAAAGACTGAAACAATTCTTCCAACGGTTTTAATTCAGCTGATATTTCCCCTGCCCGCTGACCCGATTTTTTAGATAATTCCTTAATTTCGTTTTTACGTTCCGGTGTTGCTGTCGGCATTTCCCGACTTAACGCATTGCGTTGTTGTAATTCGGCTTCCATAGCTTGCTTTAATGCAATAATTTGCTTATCTGTTGATAATAACAAATCAATATCAAGATCGATACATTTATCAATCAAAGCCTGTTTAACAATATCTGTATTTTCACGAATAAATTTTATATCAAGCATTTTTATTTTCCTTTTGTTCAAGTATCATTTGTTGTAGTTTTTGTAAATCGGCCCACGCATTTGTACGATAAGATTGCCCTTTGACAACCATATCCGGTCCGAATGTAACAATAACGGGGATATTCCCCTGTTCTGTTGAATAATGTAATAATTGTTGTCGTGCTTTGGGAACGCTGTCAATATCAAGTAATGCCTTTGTTGCCAATGACCCGAAAATTAAAATAAAACGAGGTTTCAATAAAGCAATCCGCCGTTTTAAAAAAGGTAAACAGACAGCAACTTCCGTTTCGGTCGGTTTTCTGTCCCCCGGTAAACGCCACGGAATTAAGGGAGCAACATATGTGTTGTGTAACCAATCTAATTGGATAGCTTTTAACATTTTAGATAATAAAATACCGCTGTCACCACTACCGAGTTTACCAAATTTTTCATCAGCCGTTTTAGGCGAATCAATGACACATAGCACATCCGGTTGTTCATCAATCCCAATCCCGTCTAATGTATGTGCAGCCGTTTTTTTCAATGAACATCCGTCAAAATTATCCAAAGCTTGACGTAATTGAGATAAATTCATCGCCAACGAGGCTGATTGTTGAGCCTGGGCAACAAAAGAATCTTCAACACAAGCACTTGAAACAGGTGCCGGTGCAACCGTTGTTATTGATGATACACGTTGCGGTGTTTGATTGAAACGACTTTGAAAGTGATTTATCGGTGTTTCAGATACACTTTCATCAATGCCGGATACAAAAAACCATTTTAAAATATCAACTTGATTCATTTTTTTCTTCTTTTTTAATTGAAATGATGATAACATATTTTTATTCTAAAAGTAAAGTATTTTTAAACAGGAATAAACCATGCAATTGAAAAACAGATTTTTTATCGGATGTCTTATCGGATTGGGCTTATTGGGAATTAGTTATTATGTGTTATATCCTCATGCCCATTCGTTTTGGAAAAAAAAATTTAAAAATTATGTTCAAGAACAATTCATTGATTCCATACAACTTAAAACAACCCGTTCTATCCCTCATGATGCTGACCTTGGGTCATATTTAGCCGGCTATTTTGCTCAAAATGACCGCAATTATCATTATGCGGCTCACTATTTTGAAAAAGTATTGCAAAAAGATGAAAATTATCATGAATTAAAACAAAGCCTACTTATGTATTATCTGCTCACGGGACAAATTGATAAAGCCGTACTTTTGATTCCTCAGCCCATTCAAGCTTCTGAATCAACACTGTTATCAACACCGGTAATCATTGCAGATTTTTTTAATAAAAAAGAATATCAAAAAGTATTGGATTTTTTAAAAGCTAAAAAATCTTCCCATTCTGATATATATGCAACACCGTTGCTGTCCGCATGGGCTTATGCCGGTTTAAACAAAGAAAAAGAAGCTTTTGACGCATTAAATACTTTACCGATAAAGGAATTTCAGAATGTTTATAACTATCATAAAATACTTTTATTGATATACTTCGGTAAAAAAGAAGAAGCGTTATCATTATATCAAAACACACAAGAAAATCAAATATATTCTATCCATATGATTCTTTCCTTATTTGATGTTTTACCGCCGGATAATCCGTCTTTATCCGAAAAACTGCTTGATAAATTGGTTATTCCCTTTTTTCACAATAATTTACAGGCTTATCATATTTATAAAAATCTCAATTTAAAATCAATATCAACGCCACAAGAAGCCGTTTCTCATATATATCAAATATTTTCTTTGTATTTCTATCAAAATGATATGCCGGAAATAACATTGTCATTAAATAATATTGCTCTTTATTTAAGTCCGGATTCTAATCTGATGAAATTACTTGTTGCCGAATCATATGACGCAATCGATATGTACGATTATGAAGGAAAGACATTAAATAGCATTGATTCTGAAAGTATGTTAATTCTGTCAAAAATTGCGTTAAATCATATGAAATTAAATAATTTTTCAAAAGCAATTGATATGTTCCAAACGTTGTTGCAACACTCACCGAACGATAGTTTTCTTCATCTGTATATTGCTCAATCCTATGTATCTCTTTACCAATATGAAAAAGCATTAGAACATTTAAATCAAGCCTATGACTTAATGGCACAACAACAACGAATACCGGAACTTGTTGAAATTTTAGTATGGCGTTCAACCGCTTATGACGGATTGAATCAACCAAACAAGGCTCTTGATTCCCTATATGAAGCACATCGCTATAATCCAAGAGATATATCTGTTCTTAATGCTTTGGGTTATCTGTTGATTGATTATGATATTGATGTTCAAAAAGGATTACGTTTTGTTTTACAAGCCCATCAAATTATACCGGATGATGGTCCGATTTTAGACAGTGTTGCATGGGGATATTATAAAGCAGGCGATTATCAAAAGGCTTTAAAGTATGCTGAAAAAGCACTTAAACAAATTCCATCAAATACCGTTATGTATATGCACTTGGGAGATATATATATGGCATTAAACCGTAAGCAAGATGCTATATCTGCCTATCAAAAAGCGTTAAAAGCAAAACAGGATAAAACCCCGAAAATTGAAACACAAATCAAACAAAAACTGGCTTCTTTTCAAGAAAGTGAAGACACGGAAAATAAAGAAGAAAAAGAATAATTTGATGTAACCGATTGAAACGATATACTCTTTGCATATATAAGGCATAATATAATATTTAAGATTATTCAAAAAAACCGATGAGTTTCCCCATCGGTTTTTTTATATCAATCGTTGTTAAGCGTTTTCACTTTGCACTCTGCCAGGCACAACACCCCGAGGTAAATTTTTGCTTTCCAAGTGAGCCCTTCGCATTATACGTTTGACTTTTTCAAAATTTTCCCGTGTTTCGGGTGTTACAATATAACGTTCTTCCCCATTAACGGTAACCGGTTGTATATCAACATTGTTTTTTTGAAGTAAACTAACTAAAACACTCCGTTCACGATCAGAAACCTGTCTTGCTGTTTCGGGATTAACAGCGATACAATCTTTTCCCTGATATGCCATTGGTTGAAATAATTCCATTTTATCCAATGATGCTAATATACCTTTCGGATAGCGTGTCGTGCTTGTTCGAGAAAACACACAATCGGATTCGTTTTCCATATCCATCCATTTTCCTTTGGTATCAACACCCATTCGTTGTTGGGGTTTGACCTTTTCCGGATTTAACACGACAATTTGAATTTCCATGGCCTTGTTCGGTGTCATTTTAGATTTACCATCACTGACATATTCGGCAACACGTAATGCATCATCGGTAGGTTCTAACATATCCTGTGTGATAACCGGCACAGCAAACGCATGCACATCCAATACTTCTTGAATTTTTTGTACTCTTTGAGATAATTCATCTTCCGGTACATTATGCGTCAAAGCCCGATAAACATCAGCAATCGGATACTCCGTTATATAAAAATCAACTAATTCCTTAGAAACACGAACTAATTCATCAATAACTCTTTTTTGTTCCGGCAATGTCGGTAATTTTTGGCGAACTTCCAATGGGGGACGTTTACCGGCTCGATACCAAGAAAGAACTTCTTCATGGGCTTTTCTATCAGCCATACGTTGTGCATGCAGAGAACTATATTGTGATAATTTTTCTTCCAATTCAGGATGAGGTTCATTACCAACATCGAGCATATAGTCCGTTATCAAATCAACTGTTCGTTGAAATTTGTCCGTTACACGTGTTGAATCAGCATTTTCCAATAAAGCCGTATCCTTAACCGAGTTGATAAAGTTATTTGCCGCATTGATAAATTTATCTAATTCCTCTGTCGTAACATCAACACGATCAATATCACCAATATTGCAAATACGGTAAAAAGCCCCTAATGAGCCATATTTTTCTAAGCGATGATATTGTTCTAATGTTCCAACACCGTTAACAATATCTCCCAATGTATGAACATCACCTTTAAATGTTTGAAAACAGCCGGACATTACCTCCCGTGGTTCAAATAAAAATCCCGATAATTCCGGATGAGTCGCAGAACTAAAACTTGCAGAATGCGAAAAAACAATCGTATCAACAATGCGATGACGTTCATCCAAATCATCATACCGAGGAATATTTAACTTATCATATAGAGCATTCACATCAATATCGTCTATTTCCCCTAAAGCTCTTTGACGCACAATATCCAGTGTGGAACGAACTAATTCAACATCTTTCGTTCCGATTGTGGCGGCAACGTGTTTCACAAATTGGTCAAATGTGTAATATTCATCACCTAAGCGAACACAATCTTGCATTTTCCACTCATTTTCACCTGATTGCGTGTAATCAACACCTAACGCAGCATTGGGTGATAAAGATAAATAAGCCCCCTGACCATATGGTATTTGAGCTGATAAATCCGTACCGGCCGGTCTGATTTCCGGAACATAACCACCATTGATGGTGTTATAATAAAAATTAACTGGTTTTTGTTGTTCTTCCATTTTTGCTCCTTCTCTCATATTATACATGGTTTAAATGATATACTGATTTCATTTTAACACATCTTTATATTTTGTCAAGTATTATTTTTGAGAACGTAATCCTCTAATCGTTTTTATTACCTCGTTACTTATTTGACCATCTTTCTTGACAGTTCTTGTCGGTAAATCACAATCTTTTAAATGGGTTGTATCAACGGTACCAATTGATAATTTATCCGTTGTTTGAACAAAACTCATCAACTGTTCTTGAAGTTGTGACCATTTATCAGCAAAGTTTGTAATTGTCTGTGTTAACATGCGTTGTATCGGCTTTTCAAAAAATGTTAACTTATTGTGATGTAAAAAAGCTATCCGAAATAACGGTATTTGCATAATCGGTAAACGAACCGAAACCTGATGAGCAAATGCAGACGGCAACCCCGTTTCAGATAAATAACCGATAACATCTTTCGTTATATCTGATGGTTTTTTACCGGATTGAAGCGTTTGCACAAAAGATTTGGCTAACTGACATAAATTTTGCGATAACCGTTGCCGAACAGCAACATTACGAACAGATTCCATACATGTATGTATATGATCTAACGGGAAAACATCTTTGGGTATAAACAACATTTTCGCCAACGCATTGGTATATGACATTTTATCAGCCTTTCCCAGTGTTTCTGCTCCCGTTAAAACATCATGTATGGCTTTTGTTAACGGCACGTCTTCATGTTGCGTTTCTTTTTCAAGCAAATCAATATTCAAAACACCTTGCGGAACAAGTGTTTGAATAATTTCCTGTTCAAATTCAAAATTCGTATTACCCATTCCGGAAACAATGTCAGGATGAATATTTCCTTTTTGCATAAGCAACTGTAACGCAAGCGGTACAATTTCTTCTGATGGAATATCTGCCGTAAAATGAGTCAAATTAGCCAACGCCCGTTCAACTTTTGAAATATAAGATGGAACACGACCGGTTTGTTCATCCCGTAATTCATGTATAGCCGCATTAAAGCAAAAACTTAACAATTCGTTTTTGGGCACGGTTACAAATTTATCAATATCGGAAAATTGCGGAAATAATGATTTTAAAATTTTCAATTTATCTTTCTGTTGTGTTTCCGATAATGTTATCAAGGCTCGCATTGTCTTATAAAGGGCTTGCCCCAACAATCGCATTTCGGCACGGCGAGGTGTTCTGATGGACATAGAACCGGTATCAAACAAATTGATACGTGTGTGAGTGTCCGAAACGGGTTGTACTTTGAGTTGACCCGTATGACGATCATCATCAAATACGTTACCACTTAATATCGTTCTTAAATTAAGAACAAAATTGGCTTTGGCAACGGCTTTTTTATAACGTCTGTCTTCTTCTGTTTGCAACGGTAAAGCATCATAATCATATCCGTGAGCCCGTTCCATAATTTTATAACTTTGTGAATATTGTGTATTAAAATCTTGAACACGCACGTGGTAAGCCCCTGTCGGTTTTTTCCATTCCATTGTTTTAAAAGTGAAATGATACCCATCAATATCCATACTGATATGATCATATAACCGACGAGCCAATCGCATTTGAATATAACCGACATTAGCGTTCAATTCCATATCATTCATTTCATGGGCTTGTTCAATAGCATCCCGAATAATAAGCAATAAATGTTTTTGACTTGGGTCTTCATCCATTGTTTTTTGAAGTGCTTTCTTTAACCGTTCATATGTCATTTCGGCTTTGAGAGCTGACTGATTACGAGATACGGATACAACTTCCTTATCATTTAATTCAAATGTTAAATAATGACTGGCCGACCCTAATGATGTTCCCAAACCGTTTTGACGAATATAATCCATCAATTCAGGATGATATTCTGCTATGGTTCTAAAAACTTCGGCTCGTGACGGACATGACGCATGATTTGTCAATTGCTTTAATTCTTGACGTATTTCAGGAGAAATAGCATCGTGTGCCGATAAAAATTGACCAACTTTAATACCGGCAGGACCTTGGGATTCTAAAAATAATCGAATCGTTTTGGCCATGCTAAATTCTGCATTTTCACGCTTTGGTTGAACAGCCAAACAACCGGCTAACAAAAAATCTGCTTCATACATTTCATCTTCATGAACAGCCGTACTGTAATTTTTAAGGGCTCGATAAAATGAAAGACGATTTTCAATATTAGGTGGTAAGATACGGTTAATCATATCTTCTATTCGTTCTTTTTGAGCTTGTTCCATAAGAATCATCTGTTCTGCATTTGGATTTTCAGACCTGGTAAATATATCGACTTCATGAGCCGTTTCAAACAGTGATTTCAAAATAAGTGTTCGAGATTCAAATGGTAAATTCCAAAATATATCATGTATATTTTGCATGTATTCTACTGAAAAATCTATTTTATCAGCTCTAATCCATTTAAATGAAAATGAATCAACCTGGTCTTTTATTGTCTGTTCAAAATCTTTAATACGTTGTGCAGTCGGTTCATGTAACAAGAAATCAATAAAACTTTTTGTTGCAGGCGGATTATCAGACAAAACCGTCAACAGCGAATTTAAAGCAATACCGCCAATACAAATTTCATCTTTATTTTTATTACTCAAAGCACCTGCTAATACATTCGATTCTAACAAGAATGATAATTTTTCTTGTGAAACCAAGGCTTCCTGTAAAGCTTTACTTAACGATACTTGCGTATCAGGAGACAATTTAGAATATGAATATTGAGCAATATAACCATTTTCCTGATGCTGATTTCGTTGCTTTGTCTTTCTGCTTTGTTTTTTACGCCCACTTTTTTTATTTTTAAGTTTGCGGATATATGGTTCTAAACGAGCAAGATATTGTGAGGACATATCATCCGGTTTTCCCATAATATCAGCTACGGCTTTAACCCACATATCTTGCAATCCCTGATTGATGGATGGAAAAGATACATCAGCCCGTGATGTTAACAGTAAAAAAGACAATTCTTCTTGAACTTGAGGTGGTTCTTTATGCAGTTGTTCCAAAACAAAATTCAAAATCTGTTTTTGAAGAACACCATTACGAGGAAAAGCCTTTTTATCTACTAACCAAAGATATGTGTGTACATTTTCCTGAACAGATTTATTCCAGATATGCGGTTCATTATCCATACCCAGTACAATATGACACGCATCATCAGATAATGATCCATTAAAACCTTTCCTTTGACCCCACACACAAGCCAGTAAATTTGTTTTTTCATGCCAATCTAATTCCGCACATAAAATTTCACGATACTGATTTAAAATCTCTATCGGAGCAAAATCGGCCAATTCCGTTCGTTCTGCCGATGATAGAATAAAATCCGCATAATGTGACATAACCCGCATAGCTGATTTCACATTTTGATTCCAATTTTCCTGCCGGTTTAAATTATCAATATAATTGTGTAAAAGACCAATATCGCCTTCTTTAATAGCTCTTGCCTTAAACAAATCATCTACCGGAGCATCTCTATAAATGCCGTTTGCTCCTAAATGAAAAAAGACTTCAGCCGGAACATCGGTGTTCCCTTGTTCAACATAATCACGAATCATATGCGAAAACAACATCTTAAACTGTTCTTTTTTCCAAAAGGGCCATGCCTTATCATCAACTTCAATCCGATGATATTGTTGTAGCATAAACATCAAATCAGCCCCTGTTTTTGCCGGTCGATAAAAATCAAATAATTTAGGCAGTAATGCCGGTGCTTCATCATAAATTTTGACAATCTCTACGGTTGGTAAATAAGCAAAGAAATCCTCATCAATAAAATCAATATATGGTTTTTGAGCAAACATTTGCCAAAATAAACGACTATATTTTCGATCAACATAATGCTCCAACACTTCTTCACGTTTTTCTTTGGTCTTTTTTCCCTGTTTTTCAACGAGGCATTCTTTTGTTTCATACCAACGGGACATATCTCCTAAAAAATAGGGACATTGTTTAAACGATAAAACAATTTTTTGTGCCAATTCCGGATTCGCCAATCCGGCCTTACCTAACCGTAAATAACTTTCTAAAATTTGATCAACAATTGTAATTTGAGTTGTAAAATCAAACAAAAATTTACTGGGATATTTGGATTCAATATCCTGATTTTGACGAACAACTGTCGGATCTAATGCTTCTTGACCATAAACGTTAAAATACCATGGCATGTTTTGAGGTAAAAAAGGCATCTTATAGAAATCCAATTGTCCCGAAGAGTAACCATCCAATATATATGCTTTTAAATTTTCAACATCTTCAAACATATCTATATCCGGCTGACGATGTTCCAAGGCGTCCAGCCGTTTTTTTATATCACAATGCACAAGGGTATGTAATCTTTTCGTTTTTTTACCAAACAAATCTTTATAGTATGGTTCAATATATTCTTTTTCTCTTTTACTTGCCATCGTATCTTGCTGAGAAAACAAACCAACTTTTATTTTTCCTCCTAAAACGGCTCCTTCGTCTATTCTGAAATGAATATCGTGTTCTTCAACATCTTTAACAATACCGCTATTCAAATCATAATAATATTTACGACAACCCCTTGTCGAAAGAGTGATACAACACGATCTATCAGCAAAATCCCGAATATCATTCATTGAAATTGATACTTCTCCAACCCCAAGAGCTTCAGAATTAAGCAAATTATAACGAGCACTTGCTATATCAGATGAAGGATAATGAAATACATTCGTATCGTAAAATCCCAGTGTTGATAACAACATACGAATAGGATTCTGATGTAATTCAGATGTCACTTTCGTTCCATCAAGAGGTATCATATTTTGTTTAATTAAATCAAAAAGAGGAAAAGTCCTCCCTTTTTTAACCTGTAAAAGAGGAGCCAATAAAAAACGAGCCGTATTAAAATACATATACTCACTTGCTAACATATTCCGTAACCGTTTTAAGGGTTTTTGTAATCGTTCATCTTGTAACGATTCCTCCGTAATTGTTTCAGGATGAGTTAGCAATTGCCATATATAGGCTCGGCAAATTTTTAATTCTTCCGGCAAAGCATTTTCAAGTTCTTGACTGCGACCACCAAATAATTTGCTCCCGATTGTGTCTTTATTATAATGGTATTTTAAATCAGCATAATCCGCCACATGATTCAATAACGATGTCTGCAAATGATAGGCTTCTTGATAAATATTACCTTCACCATATAAATCAACCGCATTATCCCATACTTCACGAACCGTTAGAAAAGATACCAAACCAGAAAATCTTTGGACAAACTTTTCCCGATATATTGGATTTAAAAGGCCGATTACATGAGTTATATCCGATTTGGGAACAGCTGTTTCATCAACCAATTGAACATCTATTGCCGGCTCATTTTTCAGATACATATTACGTATAGCCGACCAAAAGTTTCCAGAAATACCTTCTTGAGCTGCTTGAACAAATACCTGATGTTCTTTCAGTTGAGCCATACACCGCTTGAAATTATCTTCTGTCATTTCAACATCTAAAAAGGATGTCAAACGTTCAACAACTGCTAAACTTTCAATTTCTTGAATGACATCTGTATTTAAAGCCGTTTCCGTTAAACCGATATGGTCAACAGAATGCTTCGTTAACCAAGCATCATTAACAGCATTACGCAAACCTGAAACCGGATGTACGTCAAATACACGAACAGCATCGTCTTCTGCGGTTTTCGGATGACGATTAGCCCATGCTTCTATCTTTCTCATGATTTTTTGAAAATTACGTGGATGATAACCGGCATTACGCATATGAGCCATTGCAATAATATCACTGGCTGCTTCTTCGGCCATATCATTTCCCGTACGTTCTTTAATATAGCGATGAATACAATGTCCGACTTCATGACCGATAATACCCATGAGTTCATCTTCATTTTCACACATATCCAATAAATCTCTTGTAATTGCAATACGCACTTTATCGTCATGCAATTTCGGATAGCAACAGGCATTAGGAACATTTACATCCATATAACAAAAAGAAAATTGATCAAAAAACGATTCCGGCAACTGTTGAATAACAACATTATTTTCACCATCCGTAAAAGGCGTAAACATTTTTTTTACACGTTCTTTTATGTATTCATGAAATCGTTTTGCTTTTTGACGTTCTTCATCAGTCAAAAAAGGTAAATCAGGATCATACACCCGTTCTGCAAGTAAACATTCATCACGGGTCTTATCTAAAACATCCATTGAAAAAGTATTTTGATTTCCCGACATATCCAACCTCATTTTTGTTTATTTTTTTATTTTATACTAAAAAACATAAAACAGCAACAAAAATATATTTGTTTACATTTTTTTAAAAACAGGTATAATGTTCAAAAAAAGAGTTAAACAAATGGAACAAAAATTACTTTTATTATCATGCTGTGCGCCCTGTTCTGTCGGTGTTATTCATCGTTTAAAACAAGCAGGTGTTCAATTTACTGTCTTATTTTACAATCCGAATATTCGTCCATTTGAAGAATATCAAAAACGATGTCAAGAAAACAAACGTATTTGTTTGGAAGAAAATATCCCCTTTGTTGAATTAGAATATAATACAACCCTTTGGAATCAAGAATGTGGACACTTAATGAATGAACCGGAACGAGGCAAACGTTGTCAGATTTGTTTTTATTTACGGCTAAAAAGAACCGCCGAATATGCCAAACAAAATGGATTTACACACTTTACTTCTGTTTTAGGCATATCTCGTTTCAAAGATTTTAATCAGGTCTGTTCGGTTGCACAAGAAATCAGTCAATTATATCAAATTCCCTATGATATGACAAATTGGCGTAAAAATGGCGGATTGGAATTAGCCGAAAAATTAGGTAAAGAAAAACAACTATACAGACAATCTTATTGCGGCTGTAAACCCCGTTCAATTTAGTTTGAACATGTCATATTTCTTATTCTACTAAAAGCATATAACAGGTATCAAATCGTTGTCTGGTTGATTTATCGTAATTTATCTTTAAATACGTGTAATCATTCGCTAATTTTCACAAAGGTTGAACATAAAATAACAATTGATTATGTATTTTGACTGTATCCGGTGTTGTCATAACCATTAAGGTATTATCTGATTGATAAACCAAAACACACAATTTTAAAATTTCACCCAATAACTGTTGGTAAAAAACGATATGTTATTGCACAAAAAACATGCAAGCAGCCGAATATATAATCATGTCACTTCTGTAACGGCTCGAATATTTCCGTCACGGTTAATTTGAACAACACGTAACTTTTCTTTCATTTCACGATATGTTTTTTCTCTATCCGTTGTCGGATAAGAATGCAATATACGACCAATAAATGCTTTATATGCAGCTTCGGGGCTTTCAGCGTGAATCGTTGCAAAACAGTTTTCATGACCGGAACCCATTAACTCCCACAAGGCACCGGCATTCGATGTTGAAATTTCTCCACCGATAATCGCGTCAGGGGTAAAACGAACCGCCAAGTCAATTACGCGTTTATAATCAAATTTATTGGTCAATTCCGTACGAGGTAACACAATATGAACCCGATTTTTATGAGGCACAATCAATTCTCGTGTATCTTCGATAGTTAAGATACGTTTATGCGGATCAAGCAGTTTGATTAAGTTATTTAAAAAGGTTGTTTTACCGGTTGCTGTTGCCCCGCTGACAAGTACATGATCTCCCCGTTTAATAGACAATAATAACCGTTCATAGGGATCATCCGGATCTTCTACCTGTTTTAAGCGATTCAACGGACGCAATCTGTCTCCGACATTTAAACCAAAATCACTCATCGTAATAGATACGTCTTCACGATATACACGAATGGCTAAGGCAATGCCTCCTGTCAAATCATTGTTGTCATACATTACATTTCGACCGGAAATCCCCGTAAAACGATGACCACCCGGTAATGTTGCATAGACAACCGGTGTCCCTTGTTCCGGATCAAACGCATAATCATATGTATTGGCAATAATGTATAAAATATTATTTAAATATTCTCGTGTTAATTTCGGATCTTCGTAATAATGCCACGGATGAGCATGCTTACCACGCAATCGCAACCATATCCCGCCGGGAGAATCAACCGCAACTTCTTCAACATTATCTTGATTATACCAATACGATAACGGACGTAATGCCGATTCTAAAACACGATATGTTTCTGCAACTGATAACTCACCCATTTTCCCTCTCCTGTCTTCACATCATATGACATTTCATTATCTTTGTCCAGCGAAAAGAATAACTCATTCAATTAAAAATATTCGGCGAAGATTATCGCCGAATATTGATTGTCATTTTAAAACAAGCGTCCCGCTGACCCTGTTTTCGGCAAAACAGGAGCCGTTTTTCGGTCTTGAAGCGGAATATCTTCCGTTACATAGTCCTGACTGCCATCATAAACAGGCAGTTCATCATCCCCTTCTTGACTGACAGGTCTGTCCTTATATGAATCATCGGGTTTGTAATAATCCACAACTTCAACCGATTCGGATGATTTTTTACCATCAGTTTCTTTCTTTTTATCATCAGTAGACTTTGTTCCCGTTCGACCATCAACCCATGAATCCATGGGAGAGGTTTGTGCTTCTTTGGATTGAGGTCCATTACTTTCCTCATAGTCACGAACATCGTCTTCTTCCGAACGGAGCCACAAATCTTCATTAGAGAAAATCGTAACCCGAGTTCCCGATGGGACAAACACAACCGGTGGAACATTGGTCGATTCTGAAATCAACTGTTGGAAAATAGCATCCATCGCATTGATGAAGTTTTCACGTGCATCTGCTGCTGCTTCTGATTTGGCACTTTGCGTTGTTGTGCCTGTATCCGCATTAACCGTATAATCATCATTAGCAGCCATCATATATGATACGGCAGATGTAACAATTGATGTCATAACCGGTTTACCGTATTTTGTAATCAATTGGTCATCCAAGTAAGCAGCAACACCGCCTCGACCTTGAGCATCCCCTGAAACAGCTTCAAATGTAAACATACCGCCGTCCGGACGAATTAAACGTGTCCAAGTAATTTCCATTTTGGCAACTTTATTCGTACCGGGAGAACCCGTCATCTTACCGATAACACGACTACCTGCCGGAATGATAATATTACGTCCTTGTTCTGAATAAATATGCCGTTCGACAATTGCCGTCACCGGAACATCTTTATAACGAGAATCAACCGAGCGAACAAGAACTGCCGGAATAGCCTTGTCTTGTAAAATCATACGGGACATATCAACCGGCCATGAAGAAACAGAACGACCGACTTTCATATCACTCCAATCCGAAGACCGTTTACGTTTTCCTTGAGCCAAAATACGTCCTTCCGGTCGAATCGAATTTTTAATACCGGCACGCATATTTGACCGTTTTTGTGTTAACAAATTTTGTATTTGTTCAATTTGCTCCGGAGTCGGTTTCGGTAATTTGGCCACATTCGGACGAGAACGCCCTGTTGCATCACCACTTGCCGTCAATGGACGATTATCCAATGTATATGGTTTACCGTCTTCACCCATATAACCGATAATAACATCATCACTGTTGACAATCGTACCTTTATCCGTCACGTTATAACGTTCATTTCCGATATAAATGGCTCGACCGGATGAAGAATCACCCCCTTCAGCATCGAAACCACCAACACCGCCTCGGCGTGATTGAATACCGCATCTGTCAAGACGAGGATTTGTACCGGAAACTCGACCGATAACTTTATCGTCTTTCAAAATCGTACCATCACCCAAAATTTTGGCGAATACGTCACCATTCAAATCAATCACACTACCATCCGGTCGAATTGTACCGATTTTTTCATTGTTCAAATTGAAAACATCACAACCGGATACAATGCCAAACGCATTACCATTTTCATCTGTCAACACCGTTAAATCCGGATTATTGCCGAATTGACCATCTTTATAAGTGATACCTGTCGGTTGACCATCCGGCGTAAAGACTTGACCTTTTTCGTCAACTCGGAAAACAGCCTTATTACGCAAGTCATAGAACATACCATTCAAATCAAGCGATCCCTTAATTGTACCGTCTTCATTGTACAGAATTTCTCTATCCCGAGGCAATACATATCCTAAAACAGTCCCTTCACCGTCAATAACGAAACCATCAGATTTAACTCGTCCTAATTCATGACCGTTTTTATCAACGACCGAACCATTTGATTTAACACGACCGATAAATTCTGCCTGCATACTTAAAACCGGACCACGTTCAATAACATGACCGATTTTTGTGCCCGCATTGTCAAGAACCGAACCGTCATTTTGGGCACACCCCATCACAACACCGCCTAAATCAACAACTGTTGAATCTTGTAAAACACGTCCCAGATAAGAACCGTCTTCACTGACAACAATCCCCTGTCTTGTCGCCCGTCCGACAACATCACCGGCTCCGTTAATAACCGTACGATTCGGCATCATATAACCGACAACTGTTCCACGAGCATTGATAACTTGTCCATTATGTGCCGTTACACCCAAAACTTCACAATTATTTGTTACCGTTGTTTGAGGCAATAATGACCCCTTAATTAAAAATTCATCTGCTTTAACAGCCCCATTCACAGCAATTTTACCCACCGTTTCGTTGTTAGGAGCAACAACAAAACCACGACCGTTTAAAGAACCGATAATTTGTCCGTCATGATTAACCGCCTGAATAAATGGCAAGACGACCCCTGATAAGGCATCACCGCCCCCAATAAATGTACCATCATCCAATATGCGATATTTTTTAGCATAGCCATCATCAACAATGTCACCGTTAACGGTTGCATATCCTAAAACGGCATTTCTGTACCCATAAGGCAAGCCTAACGAAACTGTTTTACCGGCATAAGGCATTGTATTATACAACTCTCTATCCGGAACAGTAACAGCCGTACCATCACTTAAAACACGAGCAATAACAGAATTACCTTTATCCAAAACAACACCATCTGCCGCAATAACGCCTAACGTTTCGCCGTTATCATCAACAACAACACCAGTCGGCATTAAACCACCGACCCATGAGCTATCCGACATTAAGGCCGTACCAAACGGCATTTGAACGGCCGTTTGTTTACCGTTACCATCCATGATACGAGTAGAAGCCGATGAGCGACCGATAATATTTCCGGACTTACCGATAATAACACCACTCGGTAAAATGCTACCGATAATTTTGCCTTGTGTATCATAAACAGTTTTTGTTCCGCTGATTACACCTTCTGTTTTGTTTCTGGAAACAACTTGTCCGTTTTTATAAACTTGGCCTAACGTCTTCATCGCATTGGAAACAGCCCCACCATAAAGTGTTTTATGACCCAAAACATGTAAGCCTGCATTAACAACTGAACCCGACAAAGATAACGAACCAATCGGTTTACCATTTGTCGTAACAACCTCACCCGTCAATTGAGCCAATCCATTAGCACGTCCTGTCGTATTATTGCTGACATAAGCCACGTTATCCAACAATCGACCGACAACAATCCCATCCCGAACAACATAGTTTCCGCTTCTGATTTCACCACGTGTTTGACCATTGTTCGTTTTAATATCACCAACTAAACCGACAACACCCAATGTCCGAGAATCCGCTCCATAGGCAACACTGTCCAACGATACATACTGCCCAATGATTTTACCTTTATCATTGATAATTCGGTTATCAAACAAAACACGCCCTTTGGCATCTTCATTGAATCCAATTAAACCATTCGTTTGTGTCCATCCTAACAACTCACCATCATTCGAAATACCGATACCAACCGGTAAAATACGTCCCAACGGTATATTATCTGAACCATAAATGAATGGCGAAGCCGTTAACAATGCCAATTGCTTATCTTTTTTCAACAAACGGTTATTAACAGCTACCGTAGATAAATAGGACCCGTTTGTATCAATAGCTGTTCCGAATTGAACCATACTTCCGACCACTTTGTTAGACCGATCAAAAGCCAATCCGTTTACATTGATTTTGCCGATGACTTTTTCATCTTTACCGACAAACATACCTTTTAAGGAAGTCCACCCGACTGTTTTACCAACAGAATCAGTGAATACCCCTAACCGCATCAATTTTGCAACAACAGTCCCGTCATCTGCTAAAACAACTCCGAACGGCGTTGCTTTACCGACATATTCGCCATCTAATCCCAATACACGACTGTTATCATTCAAATAACCGACTAAACCACGAGCATCCATAGCTAAGGCCGCCATAGGAACAACACCGCCTAATAATTTTTTACCGTCAAGCGATACAGCCAATCCATTCCCTAATATATAGCCGATTTGCGTTCCACCGTCTGATAAAACAGCCCCTTTTGAATCAACACGCCCAATAATTGTACCTGTACTGTCAGCAACGTTACCTTTAATTATCCGATAGGCTACAACTTGTCCGTCTTTATCAACAACCGTTCCATCGCCACGAATAGCTCCGATAACAACACCTTTACTATCACGCAACGTACCATCTAATTGAACCATACCGACATATTTACCATTTTTATCAATAAAACCGGTATTGTCCGGAATCAATCCACCGACAATTTCTCCGGTTGTACCACTGACAACCGTCATATCAAATAAAACTTTTGCAAAACGTTCATTGTTTTGATTAACAGCATATCCGATTTGCGAAGAATATCGACCTAAAATTAACCCTTCAGGAGAAAAAATATGTCCATCTTCCGGAATAAATCCTTCATATCCCCCTTTGGAATTAACAACGACATTCCCTTCGTTTACCGTCCCAATTGCTTGACCTTGCTCATTATAAACTTTATTACCAATTCGTCTGGCCCCCTTGCGTGGGACACGTCCGATTTGTTTTCCGCCTAAATCCGTAACCGAACCGTCTGTATTCACACATCCGATTACATTACCGTCTTTATCTCGTACTTTTCCGTCATAATTAACACGACCCAGCAAAACCGCATCACTGCTATACACAGACCCGTTCATGGCAACACTGCCAATAACTTCCCCTTCGGAATTGATAACCGTTCTTTCCGGTGTCATACACCCAATCGGTTGATTTTTCATATCCAAAACCTGACCGGTCAATGAAATCAAACCCAACAAACGACATCCGTCTGCAATAGCGGCACCTCGTGTTACAACAACACCAATGACTTTGTTTTCAACACTTTTTACATATCCGTCTATCATAACATGACCAACAGATTTTAATGTATTGTCAAACACTTCACCATTTGGAAATACCGACCCGATTGACTGACAACCATAACCGATAACATGACCTCGAGCCATGACAGCTCCAACAACTTTTCGTCCGGCTGATACTGAACCATCCGGATTAACACATCCAATAACGGCTCCTTTATCATTAACAGTCTTACCTTCGGAATTAACAAAACCGACAACCGCCCCTTTTTCGTTGATGACCAATCCCATCGGAATAACTGTTCCCAGTTCTTCCCCTTCTGTATTAACAATTGCACCATCTAACATAACCCGTCCGACCGTTTGATCAAATCCATCCTTAACTTCACCGTTAAACAGAACTTTACCAAGTGCCTGACAACCAACGCCAACACCAACACCTTGCGGAATCGTTGCCCCGATTAAATCACCTTGATTACTGATGGCAAAACCGTTTGGCATGATACGACCTAATATATTATTTTTTGTATCAAAAACCGTACCGTCAACGTTAATGGCTCCGATTACTTTTCCCATAAAATCAGCAACCAATCCCCAAGGACGAACATATCCGATTGGTTTATCTTCTAACGAATAAGCTTGACCATCAACCCAAACTTTACCAATAACTTTGCCTTGACCGTCAACAACCGTTCCTTCTTTAGTGGCTTTACCGACAACGGTCCCTTGAGCATCAATAATGGCAACAACCGGTACTGCTGCCCCCAACACCGTTAATTTTGTATCAACAATTGTTTTATTACCTAATAACTTACCAAAAACTTCACCATCCGCCCCAATTACTTCTGATGTATCTGAAATTGTACCCATAACTTCATTATTCATATTTAAAGCAATATAGTCCGGTTCTTTAATGGCAATAATTTCACCTGTGTCAGGATCAATATAAACATCACCGGTCGGTTTAATTCTGTTTCCTTTGTACACAATTTCGTCATCTGGGCCAATAGGAATCAAGTCTCCCCCTGGTGTCATAGCCATTTTTGGTTCAGCTTTTTCTTTAACAACATTTTCACAAATAACACAATCTTTGGAATCTGTTGATTGTCCTTTAACCAAAATCGTTGACGTTTCTTCCCGGTATGCTCCGGCAGCATCTTCTTTCCAACGAATGACCAAATTATTTTGCAATTGACGTAAGGCAACAGGATTCCAACCAATTGTAACAGAACATGTTTTGTCAACACCCAATGCTGATTCTTCTAACGGACAATTTGTTTTAATGGTGAATCCATCTGTTTGTTCTTCCGCAAAAGAAATGCTTGAAATCCGGATACCGGTGTTTTCAGCACGCAAACTGACAACGGCTTCAACATTTGACCCGATCACAACATTATTCATATCTACAACAGCAGGATCAATACGCAACTGTGCATTACCACGAGCAAATATATCCCCTTCCGTAACAGAACTTTGTCCACCCGACAACGAATCATCTTGTCCGTACTCTATATTGGTTTCAACATCTCTTTGTTGCTGATTTCCTGACATAAAACCAAGCCCGATTAACGCTCCCAATAAAACAAAAAGCCCGAAGAACAACAACATTCTGTTGCTTTTCTTCACATATTGTTCTGATGAACTTTGTCTTCTGTTATCTGCCATATCAATCTCACTTTACCTTGACAATAAACACTTTTTTGCAAAACAAAAAGAACTCCTCATCCTAAACGGATGAAGAGTTCATCTTATTACTGAACTCGGACAACTGAACAGGAAAACCCTCTACGTCCCAGTTTCTTACACAAACTATCAGCCGTTTTAACATCTTTGACCGGACCCACTCGCAAACGGAATAATTCACGCATTCCGCCATCAGCTGTTGTGTCAACGGAATAGTACGGTTCATATCCCCGCAATGTATCTTGATTTTGGGTATAAATTGTTTCCCAAATGGCTTCCAACTCAGAAATATCAGCATTTGTACCTAATTCAACCGATATTGTTTCGTGATCAACCGTTCCTGCTGTACGAGATGATGTTCCTTGTGTTGTCACAACATCGTTAATAACACCAACAATATTAGCTGAAGCCGATGGTGAATTCATAACCCGATCCGGAATAGATGGCATCGGCGCCATTCCTTGTTCATAGAAAACAGCGGCTTGCGTTGGTGTCGTTACAGATGATTGACCACCCGACACATTCATTTCAACGGCTTGCCCGTCATTAACCAAACTGTTCATATATTTTTCAATTTGTTGAACATTATTTTGAGCAATATGTTCTTCCGCCATAGCAGACCCTGCCGTTAATGAAGAAGAAGCACCAACCGGCATAATATCAACCGGTTCTTGTGTAACATTTGTCGGACGGGACAAAGAATTACTTTGAGAACCGCTATAATCCGTATATTCCAAACCGGAAGCCGGATCACGCCGTAACTTCAAGCAAATAATTTTCTTACCGTTACGCAATACCATATCACCGATACCTTCAACAACAATCAAACGACTGTTCGGACCACTGGCACGAAAACCAACCGGAACTTCCGTATCTTGAACAATCAAGTTAACAATCGGCCGTTGAGTCATTGTTAAGGCCTTCGGTCCTAAATCAATATAAGTAAAGATATTATCACGCCAAACGTTATCCGGAGCAATATCAACATCAGCCGGATTTGGCAAATACATATCTATATCAAAATGAAAACTTTCAGGATCAACCGGAATATTTTTCAACCAATCTTTTGGACCATTTGATGATGAACCGGCACCCCCTGATGTCGTACTATTACGAGCAGACAAAGCGGAACCATTCATTGAACCCATACCGGCAGCCGTTGTCGTTGCACCATTATAATTACCCAGCTTACCACCATTTTCAACCGGCGTATAACGAGGACCAACCAATACATCTACAACAGACTGTGTAATTTTTTCCGTATTGTACGTTTCGGAACGCAAATAAAATACATATCTATTACCGGAACGCCCGAAAATAATCATATTACTGTCAACACCTAAGTAAGACGGATCAGCATAAACGAGGAGAGAGTTCGGTGCTGCAATTTCACCGCCAAAGGATTCAGGAGAACCGATATGAACTTTTTCAATCAATTCCCATGTCGGCAAGTTTATCAATGTCATCATGCCTTCACGTAAACGAATCGGCAACACAACGTCCGGTGTCCATGTATATTTTGAATAACCCGGCTTCGACTGACCTTCCCCCATATGAGAGAGCGGATCATTCCATGCCTTTTGTTGCATACCCAAAGAGTGCATATAATTCATATTCACTGCTTCAAATTCACCATTTGTTTGAGCAATTGCATCCATCATTTGTTCCGATTGAACATCCGCCGGCAAAATTGATTGTGCCGAAGCTGTAACCGACATAAATGCTGCAATAGCAACAGTTGTCAACCAATTTATTTTTTGTGATTGTTGTCTTTTCATAAACTTTCTCCTCTAAAAATTTACAATCCTGCGTTTAGAATAGCCTTAAACGGTATTAAAAGTCTAGCAAAAAATGCAAAAAAATGTTATTTTTTTTACAAAATTTGGCTTTTTTTGAAAATTAAGACATAAAAAATCATCTCAAAAACAAATTTGCTCTGTATCAATCCCTTTTTTGACATATTTCTGTTTAAATAAAAACAGGATATCAATTCAGATACCCTGTTTTATTTTTGACGTGTCAAGACGTTATTTTTTACGAATAATTAAAATAACTCCTTTTTCGGCACCGACAACAACGGCCTCATCTCCGATTTTTAAATCATCTTCAGTATGAGCCAACCAAACCGTATCACCGACTTTTACCTTGGTTTTGCCATCTTCAACCGGCTCAACAATACGTACACGCTTGCCTTCCAACTGAGCCGTCATATCATTCAACCGTGGACGTGTCATATGCTCTTTCTTTAAGAAACGAGCATAAACCTTAAACCCAATAACGATTGATACAACAGACAAACCGCAAAATATTAACAATTGTGTTGTCAAAGTCATCGGTACAAAGTATAAAATTCCGGATAGCAATAAAGCCGCAAATCCAAACCATACCATGTAAATACCCGGAGCAAACAACTCCAATATAGCTAATAAAAAGCCGATAGCTATCCAATCAATGTAATCCATGCATTATCCTTTCTTAGTCGGTTTTGTTGTCGTTCCCAAAACTTCTTTAGCAATTTCAGCAATACCGGCAACAGAACCCATGACATTTGCCGTATCAACAGGCAACATCAACAATTTTTGGTTCGGTGATGTAACAATCCCTTGTAATGCTTCAATATATTTTTGACCAAGGAAGTAGTTAATTGCCTGAATATTACCGGTGGCAATAGCATCAGAAACCATTTTGGTTGCATTGGCTTCAGCTTCAGCCGTTCTTTCACGAGCTTCAGCTTCACGGAAGGCTGCTTCACGTTTTCCTTCTGCTTCTAAAATAGCTGATTGTTTTTCCCCTTCGGCTTTCAAAATTTCAGCTTGACGATACCCTTCGGCATCCAAAATATTTGCCCGTTTTTCACGTTCAGCTTTCATTTGACGAGCCATCGCATCAATCAAATCCCGTGGTGGCGTAATATCTTTAATTTCAACACGTGTGACTTTAACACCCCAAGGGATTGTAGCTTCATCAACAACATGTAACAATTTTTGGTTAATAACATCCCGTTGAGAAAGCAATTCATCCATATCCATACTACCGATAACCGTACGAATATTTGTCATAATTAAATTTAAAATAGCCAATCTTAAATCACCAACCTGATAAGCGGCATTGACAGCATCTTGAATTTGATAGAACAAAACACCGTCAACACGAACCATGGCGTTATCTTTGGTAATAACATCTTGTGACGGCACATCCAAAACTTGTTCCATTTTGCTCAACTTAGCTCCAACTGATTCAATGATTGGAACCAAAAAATGCATACCCGGTTCAAGCGTTCTGGTATAACGCCCTAAATATTCAACGGTATATTCATATCCTTGTTGAACAATAACAATTGATTTAAAGAAAACAATAATCAATAATACAATTAAAATGACACCGATAGTTAAAGACATTTTCAACTCCTTTATTTACTCAAATTTTTTTCAATAACACGTTCAGATACAAACATAATCCAATGAATACCTTCTGATATCTGATACACATGACCATCTGTCCGTTGAACAGTATATACTGCCCCTTTCGGAACAATAACAAGACTCATCTTAATACTGATTACAACCAAAACAAGCCATATAATTAAAAAGAAAATTGTCACAGCAACTCCTTTCGGGAGATTAAACATATAAAAAACCATCCACCCCCGTTTTCAATGATTTTTTGACCATATAAAAACATAGCCTTGAAAAGAGTGTGCTATAATTTTATTTCCTTGTCAAATCTTTTTTTTATCCTTTTATTAAAATTTTCAATATTACAAGAATATTTTTGAAAATTTTCCTGTGAATACTGTTTCGAAAAACCCTTTTTACAAATATATTGATAACAAAAAGTAGCACAAAACCATAAAGATTTTATTTTTGAACAACATAAAAATCAAAACAAATCATTGATTAAATCAAATCTTTCATTTCAATATGTGTCACCTGAATACCCCAAGACATTGTTTCTTTCTCAACCAAAGATAACAACTCTCGATTCACGTCATGCCATTTTGATTTTAACTCACTCATATCCATCTCTTTAATCATTGAACGAATATTTGTTATAGCCAAATTTAAAATATCCAACTTCAAATCTCCCTCATAAGAAGCAACCTTATACACATCTTGTATCTGATATTTCAAAACAGCATCAATACAAACAACCTTATTATCTTTTGTTGTGTTTTGTAACACAATATCTATAACTTCTTTTGTTTTGAATTTGGCACCAACCAATTCAACAAACGGAATTAAAAAATGTATTCCCGGTTTAAGCGTTTTTGTACAACGCCCCAAACGTTCAACGGTATATTCATATCCTTGTTGAACAATAATAATTGATTTAAAGAAAGCAACACAAATAACAATCACAAAAAGACCTGCCTCAACCATCATCGACCTCTTTCATTTTTTTAAAGCAATTTAAACAGTATAATTTCAAAAAAACAGTTTATTACAACGATAAACAGCAAAAATTACCCATTCAAAAATCACATACCGATATTTATATTTACTGAACAGATTTTTTCCATACAAAAATACACATCTTTGAAAAGAAGTGTGCTATAATTTTATTTCCTTGTCAAATATTTTTTATCCTTTTATTAAAATTTTCAATATTCCAAGAAAGCTTTCGAAAATTTTCCCGTGAACACTGTTTCAGCCGGACCAGCCATTAAAACAAGCCGATAAAAAGAATCATATGACACCTGCAAATGTCCACCTAACAATTCCACATCAACCGTTTCATCTAAAAAACCCTGATCAATACCGGACATAGCTGCGGCACATGCCCCTGTTCCACTGGCATATGTTTCGCCAACACCTCGTTCCCATATCCGCATACGAATATGCCCCCTGTCTAAAATTTCAACAAATTCAATACTGGGTCTTTGCATAAAATGAGGATGACGTTCAATAATTTTTCCCATACGTTCAACCGGATAATCAAAAACATGACTGACCGGAATGACAAAATGCGGATTTCCTGTTGTAACAACCTGCCCAAACACTTCTCGTTCATCCGGTAACACCAAACAAACAGACGGTTCCGTTTCAGGCATGCCCATATTAACTTGAACAAGCGTAATTTGCCCGTTTTCTTCCCGTAAAAATAATTCCTTTTTACCTACAAATGTTTCAAAAAATAAATGCGTTTTTGTTGTCAAATTATTTTCATATACATATTTGGCCGCACATCTGAGTCCGTTTCCGCTGATTTCGCCTTCTGACCCATCCGATTTAAAAACACGCATCTTAAAATCGGCTCTATCGGACGGTAAAATCAAAACCATACCGTCACATCCAACTCCAAAATGCGGTTGAGATATTTTTTTTGCTAAATACGGCCAATTCGGATACTTCTCAATGAAACCATTGATATAAACATAGTCATTACCCAAACCATGCATTTTTGTAAAATTCATTGTATCCTCCGTTTATTATTAGACACCTATTTTACAATTTTGTCAACAAAAAAGGATATAATTTATATCCTTTTCTGTTGACAACATATATCTATTTGATATTAAAGAAAAATATTTATTATTTTATTTGACGCAAACAGCGTTTTGCCATCTTAACGGCATTTTGATAATTAGAAGCCGTTGAAATTGTATGCCAATCTAAATGTTCTCGCAAAAATGTATTATGCAAGACACGGCGAGGTTGTTTTTTAATATTACACAAAATAATTTTTGTATGTGCTTTTTCCAATTTTTTTATAAATTCGACAATTAAATTAGCCCCACTGGCATCAACTAACGGTACCTGCCCCATACGCAAAATCAAAATTTTCGGTTTAGTCCGCAATTGATTAAAGAAATGGGCAATTTCATTAACACCGCCAAAAAACAACGGACCGGACACCCGTAAAGCAATAACCCCCTTTTCCATTAAATTTTCAGGTAAACTTTCTCCGCCGAAAATTTCACGAGACATCTTATCTTCCGTTTCAATTTCAATTTCATGACTCATTCTGTGCATGAAAATAATAGTTGCCATCATAAAACCAACAGATATAGCCGTATTTAAATCAACAAAAACCGTCAAAAGAAAAGTAACGATTAACACATTTCTATCACCGGCTTGAGCTCCCATAACCTGATAAATTTTATCTAATCCCAACATATTCCATCCGATTAAAATCAACACAACGGACAAACAAGCCAACGGAATATATTGTGCAACCGAAGCCAAAGCAACCATAAACACCAACAAAAACACTGATTGCATAATGCCGGAAACCGGCGAATAAGCATTTGCTTTAAAATTCGTTGCCGTACGGGCAATGGCTCCCGTTGCCGGAATACCACTGAAAAAAGCTGTCCCAATATTGGCAATTCCCTGTGCAACCAATTCAACGTTTGAATTGTGGTTATCCCCACTCATCCCATCAACCACTTTTGCACTTAATAAAGATTCAACACCGGCCAAAAAGGCAATCGTTAAAGCACTTGGGAACATTTTAAAAATCAAAGAAGCATTAAATATATCCCACTGTGGTTTAGGTAAAAAATGCGGTAACGAGCCAAATTTTGACCCGATTGTATCAACTGAAAGACCACAAACAACCACCAAAACGGTTGCACCGGTTACGCCAATTAAATAATACGGGCTTTTCGGTAAAAACTTTTTAAATCCAAAAATCAAAGTGGCTGAAACAATCGTAATCAATACAGCATATATATTTGTTGTATGTAAATGTGTCAAATACGATTCCCATTTAGGCAAAAAAGCCGCCGGAACATCAGCAATATCCAATCCGAATAAATCTTTGATTTGAGTTGAAATCAAAATAACACCGATACCAGCCGTAAATCCGACAATAACCGGATAGGGAATATATTTAATATATGTTCCAAACCGAAAAAAGCCGGCAATCATTAAAATAATACCCGCCATAATCATTGTTGTCAGTAATGCAGGATAACCGTATTGATGTACGATTCCGAAAATAACAATAACAAAAGCCCCGGTTGGTCCGCCGATTTGGTATCGAGAACCACCGAACAGAGCCGTTAAAAATCCGGCAATAACCGCTGTATATAATCCTTGTGCGGGTTCAACCCCCGATGCAATTGCCAAAGCCATCGCCAATGGAATAGAAACAACCGAAACCGTCAAAGCCGCAATACAATCTCTTTTAAATTCTTTCAATGTATATTTTTTACGAAAAATTTCCACAATTTTAGGTGTAAAATGCCGTTTGATGGACTTTTTCGTTTTTGCCCAATTAAATCGCTTCATAACACAAACCTTTGATAAATATTTTTAAGAAAGTGCGAACATACATCTCTTTTTTCATTCCGTCAAGTCATATTCAAAAAAAATTTCTTGTTTCTGACAAAAAACATTTGACAAGCCTGTTTTGTTTCCTTAGAATATCTTATTGAGAATAATTACTGATAAGGAAAATAATGTATCGTAATACAAAACAAAAAATGTATGTACTGGAAGCAACCAAAATGCTATATCATCCAACTGCTGACAGTATTTATCATTATGTGCGAAATCATTGTCCCCATGTCAGCAAAGGAACCATATACCGTTGTTTAACATCGTTGGTTGCAACAGGTCAAGTTCTTCATATTCAAATGCCGAATGGTGCTGATTGCTATGACAGTCATTGCCACAATCATTATCATTTGGTTTGTCGTCAATGTGGTAATGTTTATGATATTGACGTTCCCTATATGAATCAACTGAATGATACGGTTGTTCACGGAGCATTGATTCAAGAACATACGACATTATTTCACGGGGTTTGTCCCCATTGTTATCAACAAGGAAAAAAGGATTAAAAAAAATGACAACACCAACATTAAAAGGTTCAAAAACAGAAGCCAATTTATGGGCAGCATTTGCCGGTGAATCACAAGCTCGTAATAAATACACATACTATGCTTCAAAAGCACGTAAAGACGGTTATGTACAAATTGCCAAAATTTTCGAAGAAACAGCATCGAATGAAAAAGAACATGCTGAAATCTGGTTCAAATTGTTACATGACGGACAAATTCCGTCAACGGCTGAAAATTTGGCTGACGCTGCTGCCGGTGAAAATTACGAATGGACGGATATGTACGCTGGTTTTGCTCAAACGGCTCGGGAAGAAGGTTTTACTCGCATTGCCGGTTTATTTGATTTAGTCGGTAAAATTGAAAAAGAACATGAAGAACGCTATCGTAAATTATTACACAATGTTGAAAATGGTTTAGTGTTCTCTCGTGAAGGGGATACAATTTGGCAATGTTCCAACTGTGGACATATCGTTATTGGCAAAAAAGCACCGGAAATTTGTCCTGTTTGCGATCACGCTAAAGCTTATTTCCAAATTAAGGCTGAAAATTACTAAATCGCAACAAAAACGAAACACCCTGTCAATGACAGGGTGTTTTTTTACGCAATCAACAAAAAAACTATTGAGCCGGCGTTGTTGCTTTTAAACCGGACAAAATTGTTGTTGCCAACTGAGTTGTTTGCTCATCAATACCCAAACGTTCCATAGCCATTGATTTCAAGCAACTGTTCGCAATTGTTTTAGCCGTTGCCGTTAAACCATTTGTGTACAATGAACCATCTGTTAATGATTGCATAGCTTTTTCTGTTAAACATGGTTGTAGTTTTGTCATCGTACTCACTTGAGCAACATCTGTTCCCGTTGTTGCACAAGCTGATGTTAACAAACAAAAACCAATTGTAAATAAAATATGTTTTTTCATTTTTCACCTCTCACAATGTTACAAGTACCCGAGTTTGATATTTTTGTCAATCAAATTATGTTCAAAAATTGACAAGAATTCAACAGACGGTTTCTTATATCGATTTTTATCGTATCAATCAGACACCAAAATATCAAATATTTTATTGCTTAATTAGCTTATCAAAATAATAACTGTTCATTCTTTTATGATAATAAAATTTACTTTAACACACATTTGTATCCGATGACTTCTGCCCCTTCCGTTCCCCCATAAATGGGTTGAGATTCTCGTAATCCGTCACAGTCATTACACAAACGCCGAGATTCAGCATCAGTACCGATTTGACGGTCGCCACCTTCACTACACAACAAACAATTTCCGTTAATGTCTTGCCATTGTGAACCGGCACATTCTTTAACACATAAACCCGTCCACGTGGTTTCAGGTGTGCCGATTTCCATTTGACGGCGATTATCGCAGGATGAACACAAATTTTCTTTACTCGGGTCTATCGGTTTATTCACATTACTACAAGCTAAACATGATGAACCTGATAAGAAAAATCCGCTGTCACATAGTCCTTTTGAACACGGGCCATAATAACCACTACTCTCTGTCCAACGGCGATTGTTACACATTTCACATTCAGCTTGAATTGTTGTATGAGTTGTTGGTGTTGAACAATCATAACAATATCCATCGGTTGATAAAAACTTTTCACCATCATGTTTACCATCCAGATAAGGTTGTGCTTTTTTGATAATATCATCACTCATATCAGATGGAAATTCATGCGACCAACGACTATTACAAACACCAGACTTCCCCGGATCAATCACAAAACAAACATCTCCTGACCACTGTGTTCCTCGGTTATAAACCATGCGATTCCCACACGCATTGCAAAGGGCTACTCCATCTGTCGAACCGTCTTCTCCGGTTTGAACGTCATCGTCCCCACTGTTACTTCTGCTACATGGAACACATGTTCCCCACCTAGTTTTATAGTAATTATCAGGGCATTTCTTAGGAGAACAATATGTACCATGTCCACTGTACAATACACGATTGGGGCAACGATCCTCGCAATCACTGTATGAATTTGCATCAATCGCAAAATAACCATTCGTTATTTTATCAGTACATGACAAACAGTAACCTGTTGTGTGCTGATTTAAAAAATAAAGAGTATTATCGGGACAAACCGGACGGCACAATGTCCCCCATTGTTGACTGACAAAAACTTCCCGTGTTTTTATTGTGCCGTTTTCATCATATTCCCCATTTTCATTTTTTGAACATCGAGCAGTACATCCTGATATTTCATCTGAAGCAATGGCTACTCCATCTTTACCATTACAATCATAACATATACCATCTTTACCCAAAAATTGACCGGTCTTACAATCTGTTTTGTTTTTTTCCAAAACACATTTGTCACCAATAACTTTGCGACCACAAGCCGTACATAAATCATGCATTTCTTGTGGAGTTGTACCATGTATCAGAAGTTGATTTTTAGTTGTTTCAACATTACATGCTAAACAGTTACCATTACTATTTTGCCACTTGCGTTGACATAAAGGACTTCTTGGATCTGTTTTACAAATGGTATCTCCTTCACTCCCTTCAGGAGGTTGTTCACAAACTGGTAAACAGTAACTACCGTTATGTACTGAATAACGGGGAGCCGTACTTGGACAATTATCGCATGTATAAGTTAAATCCCCCATAGATGTCCATGTAGCCCACATATCAAGAATCTTATTACGATTATCACTGCATTTTGAGCATTCAAATTGTGTTGATCCATTATTTCTATAAAATTCATCACTGGCACAATTTAAACGTTTTTGACAAAACCCACCATACCATTCTCGATTGCCACAAGCGAGACATTGACTTCT
>JAFTSJ010000041.1 GCA_017467335.1 Alphaproteobacteria bacterium | reverse complement strand
CCGGATTAGAAGCCGTTCCGGAACTATGATTACATTGATGACAAATTTTTGTTCTTGTCGGATAATAATATTCCCCCTCCGAACAAGATTTTATGGTAGAACAATTGTTTTGCCCGCCATTACCTGTATGAAACCAATAATGTTTATCTGAACAATCAAGACATTTTTGAGCATTTTCATCTCCACCCATAAGAGACCAAACACCTTTGGCTGTATCCGAACAGGCATGACACGTTGTGCTTGTATCAGCGAAACTAAATCCATTCGTACAATATTGTGAACAATACATTTTTTCGCCATTCCCTTCAACTCGTCTGCTATTCGGACAAGCTAAACATAACTCTTTTCCCGTGCCTGTATCATTCATAAATGTTTCATCCGGCTTAATCAAGACATTAGCCGGATAATCACATGGAATACACGCCCCGTTTTGGGAACGAAATTCGCCTTCGGCACATGTTTCTTCAACCGTTACACAAACCTGACTTTCCCCTGTTTCTTCATTGTATTCCGAACAAATTTGATTATTGGCACAATCACTGTTATCTTCACAGGCAACGCATTGTTGCAATGTGCTATGGCAAATCGGTGTTGCATCTGGGCATGTGGATTGACACGTATATGTTCCCACATCACATGTTTGACAAGAAAAACAATCTTCATCATCTAAACAATACCGTAACGGACGCCCGTTTTCATCGGTTGCCCCTTGTCGCAATCCTTCATCTTGTCCGTAAGAATCAAGCGATGTTGTAAAAACAATCGATGTTTCAATATCTTCACCGCATAGTTCGGACGCATTACCGGTAAAGATTTGTTTTTTACCGTCTTCGGACGGTGTCCAAATAAACAGTGGACCGTCAATGTTCATATTCAGTACTTGTTTACAAACCCGTGAAGGGACATCATCTACCTGCACATCAAACACAATGTTTGAACGAGGATAAACTCCAATCGGAAAGCCTGTTTGCGTTGTATCAGCCCATTCATCGAGTTCTTCGGCTTCAGGTAAATCTTTATCTTGATATTTATTCCATGTATCTCGATTCCGTAAATTGACTTCATAGATAATATCGTTTGCCCGATATTTGTCCATCGCAAAGGTGTAACCATAAATCCCACCGATACTCAATACCCCGATAATCGCCAAAACGCCCAAGATTTCCACCATACTGCGTCCGGTTTCAGCTGTTTTTTGTTTAAAATATCCGTTTAAAAAAGTGTTTAAAATTTTCATAAAGCCCTCATAACAAAAATTAACAAAATCAGACAGTTATTTTTCAAAAATGTGTCAAAAAAACGTCCCTTTTTTGAACGCTTTTTTTTGGCAGGGGTTACACTTTTTTAAAAACAAAAAAATAATGAAAAATCAAATAATTACAAATTTTAGTTGACAATGAAATAAATCTAAAATATTATGTCAAAAAAAGGGACGTTTTTTTGACACATTTTTAAAAGATAATACATTGATTTAACTGTCTTTTTATTTTTGCTGTTTGGAAAATTTTTAAACGATTTTTTTGATGTGTTTTAAAATGATTATTTGATGAAAAATAAGCATTTAAACCGATTCGTTTGAAAAGATAACAAAAATAACCAATTGTTTTATCAAGCACATATTTTTATTATTGACTATTATTTTATTTTTCCTATAATAACCTCCGGTAGGGGAAATATCATGAAATTAAAGTTTATTATCGGTATTATTGTTTTTATTTTTAGCGTGCTTATCGGATTTGGGGGAATGTATTTTTGTATGCCTGAACCGGATAAACGCCCCCCCGAACAAAGAGTTGTTCAAGTCGGCATTTTTTACGGCTTAGGAAATAATATGTTTCAGTATGCAACAGCTTTGGCTTATTCTTTGGAATATAATAAAAAATTATATGTTGAGGGGGATACGTTTAAGTTAACAAATGCTTTTGATATTCAATTAAATACACCCGAACATGAAGACATCCCAGTTTGGACAAATTTAAAAAATAAAAAAGTTCCTTTCAAAGGGATTCATTTTTCTGATGATAACAAAGGAACTTTTTACGATAACGATAAATATATTTATTTTTTCGGTCATTTTCAGAATGAAAAATATTTTAAAAAATATCGTTCGGAAATTTTAAAAGCCTTTCGTTTTAAAAAGGGATTATCAGATACGAATAAAAAACTGATTAAACAAATTCAAAGTCATAATTCCATATCTGTACATATTCGGAGAGGCGATTATTTATATTCAAAAAATGCACAACACGTATTACCCTTATATTATTATAAAATAGCAACTGAATATATGGCTGAACGTGTTGAAAATCCTCATTTTTATATTTTTTCAGATGATATGGCATGGGTTAAAGAAAATCTTAAAATCCCGTATCCGCATACATTTGTTGAACATAACCAAGGAAATTACAGTTACAATGATATGCGTTTAATGAGCCTTTGCAAACATAATATTATTGCTAATTCAACGTTTTCATGGTGGGGAGCATGGCTGAATGAAAATCCGCACAAAATTGTTGTTGCTCCTGATATTTGGCTAAAACATCGACCTGAATTTGTCAATCAGATTGTATCTGAAGATTGGGTTAAGTTACCGACACGTCCGGCAAAAGTTGCAATTTTGCACATTGCAACAGGTCGCTATATTGTCTTTTTTGATGAATTTTATCAATCGATGGAAAAAAACTTTTTACCATATGACGATAAAACATATTTTGTATGGACAGACAGCAAACGAAAGTTCCCTGACAATGTTGTTAGAATTGACACGCCTAATTTAGGTTTTCCCAAAGCAACGCTTTACCGCTATAATTTATTTCAACAAGCATGGGAGCAATTAAAAGATTTTGACTATATGTATTTTTTAAATGCGAATATGCTAGCGATACGTCCGGTTGGTCATGAAATTTTTCCAACAAATAAGCAAGGAATTATGGCAACATTACATCCGGGATATTATAAAACAAAACCACCCTTCCCTTATGATCGGAATCCACGTTCAACAGCATACATTCAACATACCCCCCCCCGCATGCGTCAATGCAGAAACAGGAATACTATTACATGGGTGGGTTTAATGGCGGTACAGCAAAAGCATTTAAAAAACTGATTGATACGATTGCATTAAATGTAATAACGGATGAAAAAAACGGTGTAATGGCTCTTTGGCATGATGAATCGCATTTAAATAAATATTTACATGATAAAAATCCGTTAATATTACCGCCGTCATACGGATATCCTTCAACACAAGTCGGCTCATACCACACACATTTTGAATTTGATGGCTCATACAAATTATATATTCAAAATAAATCTGATCCCAAATGGGGCGGTCATCGTTATTTACGAGGCGAAACAGATACCCCAAACGAATAAACCGAAAAAATATATTTAGTCTATTTGTTTTTTTACTTTTATGTGGTATAATGCATATAGGTAGGGGGAAGCATCTTGGGAAAAAGTTCCTTTTATGTATTGTTGGGGAAACATAAAAAAGGGGGGATATCATGATTAAACATTTTTTCAAGCAATCTGATGATGGTCGAAGCATGGTTGAAATGTTGGGTGTTTTGGCTGTTATTGGTGTACTTTCAATTGCCGGCATTGAAGGTTATAGCTATGCCATGGATAAATATATTGCGAATGACATACTCAATGAAACAAACATTCGAGGTTATGATATTTTAACCAATTTTAGTGATAAAGAACTCCCTTATGTTACAGAAATTCAAAATTACAATGAACTAACCGGTTCTGGAAAAACAATTAAAATTTATCCTCATCCCGAAGATTTTGATTGGAACGTTTATACTGATAAATGCACCTCCGAAGATACATGCCAAGCATTTGATATTGTTGTTCATGATTTAAGTAAACGTCAATGTCAGATTATTGTAAACAGCAACTGGGCTTTGCCGGATGAAATGATTGTCGATAGTACTTCTACCGGTGGTGGTTCTGATACAGATGTTGTTGCTGTTAATGCAACACTTTCAGCTGATACAAGTCATCCTTGTGATATTGAAACAGATGCAGATGACATAAGTGTCCGTTTCCGTTTTGTTTTTGCCTATACAAACACAGATGTGGGCTATATTGATAACGAAACAGGAGAAAATAACAACTCGAATAATACCGAAAACAACGGTAACAATTCGAATCCATCCGGAGGCGGAAATAGTAGTTCAGGAAGCGGAAACAGTGGTTCCGGTGGTAATAGTGGTTCATCAGGAAGTAATACCGGTGGCAATGGTAACACAGGAGGAAATACCGGTAGTGGTACAACCGGAGGAACAACCGGAGGAACAACCGGTAACAATGGTAATACAGGTTCATCAAATACAGGTTCAGGAACAACAGATTCTTCTGGCGAAAATGCTGATAATAGTTCCGATTCGACCGATGATTCAAACACAAATACTAATCCGGAAGATAACAAAGACAATTCTAACGATGATGATGTTACAGATGATAACACTGAAACAAACGGAAACACCGGCGGAACAACACCTAATCCGGATGATAATACAACTGATGATGGGTTAGAAGATGATGATTCAATCATTGAAACACAAGATTGTGGTTCAAACGGGACTTGGAATGACAGTATGCAAATATGCCAATGTTCTACCGGATACTATGGGAACAAATGTCAAACATATTGTAGCGGAACAGGAAAAGTATGGAATAGTTCTACGCAAGAATGCCAATGCTCCGGCAATTATTATTCTTCGGGTAATAATTGTGTAAAATGCGAATCTCCTCGTCAGGTATTTGATAACAACACCCGATGTGCCTGTGCCGAAGGCTTAACTTACAACAGCGATGAAAATACATGTTATGACAAAGGTGGAACAAGCACTGAAGATGATAATTCAACGTCAAATAGTCCGACATGCGGTCGTTTTGAAGCACTTAATCAGCAAGGAGAATGTGTTGAAGCCAGTGGTTGCCAACCATTGTGGAATAACTTGATTGCCGCACGGGTTTTGGAAACAAAAAATTTAGATGAAATAACAGAAGAAGATTTAGTTGTTAACATGGCGATAGATTCAGATGGTGTAGCCATTATAGAAGATGTTGTTTTATTAGGAGATGTTGATATGAATAATGAAATATCTCATTGTGTTATCAAGGCTATGCTTTCATCGGAAGGCTACCAAATCAGCAACCTGAATGGGTCTTTGATAATCAATAATCCTAAAGAAAACGGTATTGGCATTAAAGGTACAAGTATTCATAATGCTCAGGGAACAATATCAATAACTGCCGATGCTGTCGGAGCTGAAAACTTTGCTGTTGTCGGTCACGTTGAAGCTGATATCAGCATTGTTTCCAAAATAGGAATAGGAGCAGTTAGTTCTACAATTGATGTTGATTCAACTTCTTACGGTCACGTTACAATGCAAGGTGAAATAACAGCCGCACGTGATACAACTTCTAATATGTACGGTGAAACAACTTTGTTCAGTCCGAACGGAATTGCCAGTGAAAACGGTTCATTTTTCAATAATGGCATATTGTATTATTGTCCATCATTAGAAAATACAACGATTGACGGCGATGTCATTGTTGCATGTGCTGACGGATGCGATTGTCCAAATCCTTGTTCAGACAACGCCCCTTATTTTGACGGGACAACGTGTGTTGAACAATGTCAGCAAGCGGCAAACAGCAACAATGTCTGTATTACCTGTGCCCAAGCGATGTCTTCTTATACAAATGCTGATACAGCCGGAACAGATATCACAGTTAATGAAGATTTAACGATTGTTTCCGATTTAAATATCGGACAATGTGATTTAACAGTTGATGGCAAATTAACCGTTAATCAAGATGTTGTATTAACCGTTCAAAATATTAACATGGTTGAAGATGGTGATAACGGAATTAAAAATATAGGTACCATTGTTGCTGATAACATTGTATCTAAAAATTCATCCCCCGGACTTTATATTGGATTTGTCAATCAAGGAACCCTAACCGTGAATAACAAATTAACGGTCGAAGGCGGGGATGGTATTACAAATAGTGGGACAATAACAGCTCAAACCATTGATACAACCGGACGTGGGAATGCTTTATATAACACTGGCTCAATCACGGCAAATGTTATTCAAATTATGGGGGAAGCATCTATGTCAAATAGTGGAATAGGATTATCCAATACAGGTACTATTTACGCAAACAGCATGATTGCTGATAGTGTTTATACAGAAAGCAAGGGACTGGATGGTGACGGAGCCGGATATGCTGTTGTAAATAATTCCGCCGGACGAATTGAAACAACAACATTATCATATTGTCCATCCGTATCAAACAACGGTATAATTATCGGAACGCAATCATGCCATTGCTCTGATGGAGAAAGAACCTGTTCAACATCTGCTTCATCTGCCACACCCTCACCGAAATAAAATTAACAAAATAAAAGAAGGTGGATTTTCCACCTTCTTTTTAAATTATCCTATAATACATATCTTTATCAAAACATCCGTTTTAATAAAATATATTGATTAGCGATTTTCCCGTTGACAGTGTGCTTGTTGCAATAATAAATCAGATAATCTTGACGTATCAATACGGCTGTTTTCATACAGATATTCAATCATGAAGGACTGACCTTCTTCAAAACGAATCCCTGCATTCATGGCTGCATACATATCTGATTTTTTATATCCTAAATAAACAATGTTATCAGCAGGTGTTAATAACTTATCTGTCATAATTTTGCCTAACGCTACATTTGAATCTAAATGCTTATTTGTTTCAGAACCGGTTATCGACCCGTAAACATCATCAAACGAACCTTCCGGTAATAAACGTTTAATTTCCTTTTCCATCAGAATTTGATTTTTAGCACCAAAAGCAACAACCGGTATATCCGGATGTTGAACACGAAAAACCGTCAAAAAAGCAGCGGCAACAGCGTTAATACGCAAATGAGTCGGTAATAAATCAATGTACGTTTGATAAAAAACTTCTTTGGCTTTTTTCGCCTGTTCTCCCCAAAGAGAGGTATCTGCCCATATCGTATCCGGATTACGTCCCGTTTGAGCTTGTGTATCAGCTTCTGTCCAGTTACGATTGCATTGTCCAATAGCCGAAAATGCAGCTTGATAAGCCGCATGACGAGCATCAAACGTGCTCACACAAACACCATCCCAATTAACAATTAAACATTTTAAATTTTCCAATTTATCCATTATTCATCCTTTTCCAAAAAAATCGATACGGATAACAAATCCGCAAAAGCATAATCCGGCTTAATTTCATTAAATTCAGATGTGGTCGGATCCGTCCAAACCAAAACACCACAACCGTTATCGTAATTATGCCCCATTTTGATATCTGATTTACCGTCACCAATGCTATAAACCCGTTCATAATTAAATCCATCCAACGCAGCATCCGTAAAAGATTTAGATGGTTTATCATTCGCAGTATCTTCAGCTCCGATAATGCGATCAAAATAATGATCGACATTTAACGTACGGGCTTCATTTCGCAAAATACTGCCGGCTTTATTACTGGCCAATATATTGATATATCCAAGTGCTTTTGATTTTTCCAAAGCATCAATGGCACCGGCTTTTAAATTGATAGCTGTTGCATTTTGCGTATAAGCTTTTAGATAAATTTGACGGGCTTCTTGGGCTTTTTCTTCACCGACTAAATCCCTAATCAAATTCCGACCGGATGTATTCATAGCCGTTTTGGCTTCTTCTTTCGTCCATGCCGGTAAACCATAAAATCGCCGCATAACGTTTTGAGCCGATAAAATAGCCCCAAACGTATCAACAAGCGTATTATCCCAATCCCATAAAATTGCTTTTTGTGTCATAACAACTCCTTCCACATGGGAAGGAGTATATAATAAATTAACACAAAAAGCAAGTACATTCTTTAATTAGCATAGAGCCAACAAAATACCGGCAGCGATGGCGGACCCTATTGCACCGGAAACATTTGCTCCCATAGCGTGCATAACCAAATGGTTGTTTGGATTGGCTTCTAATCCCAATTTTTCACTGACACGAGCAGCCATCGGTATTGCCGATACACCGGCAGACCCAATCAACGGATTGATTTTTTGTTTTAAAAACAAGTTCATGATTTTAGCCATAATCACACCCGAACCGGTACCAACAATAAAAGCAATAACACCTAAAAACAAAACAATCAATGTTTGCGGAACAAGAAATAATTCAGCAGCCATTTTTGAACCGACAGACAAACCCAACATAATTGTAACAATATTCATTAAATCATTAGAGGCCGTTTTAGATAACCGTTCTGTAACCCCGCATTCTTTCAATAAATTACCAAACATTAACATACCGATTAACGGTAAAGCCATTGGTATAAATAAACCCGTTAAAATAATTGTCATAATCGGAAATAATATTTTTTCCGTTTTAGAAACATTCCGCAATTGTGTCATAACAATTTGTCGTTCATCTTTCGTTGTTAAAGCACGCATAACCGGTGGTTGTATAACAGGAACTAATGCCATATACGAATAAGCGGCAACGGCAATTGCACCCAACATCTGAGGAGCCAATTTTCCAGCCAAATAAATAGATGTCGGACCATCTGCTCCACCGATTATAGCAATCGAAGCAGCTTCTTGTATGGTCAAATCAAATGACGGAAGATACTTGGTTAATAAAATTCCCCCCAAAAATGTACCAAAAATAGCAAATTGTGCTGCTCCACCCAAAAGGGCTGTTTTCGGATTGGAAAGAAGCGGACCAAAATCCGTCATAGCACCAACGCCTAAAAAAATCAGCAACGGGAAAAGACCGTTATCAATACCGATTATATATAAAATATGTAATAATCCGCCTTCTGACGTCATATCCGCCCCCGGCATATTTGCCAATAATCCCCCAACGGCAATCGGAATCAACAACAACGGCTCAAATTGACGGGCTATCCCCAAATACAATAAAACACAACAAATGCTTATCATAATAACCTGAGAAAGTCCGAATGGTAAAAAAAGTGAGGAATGACCTTCCTGCGTAAATAATTTAAACACACCTGTTTGTTCATAAATCAAACCAACGGACGGAATATAACATGCGGCAACAAAAAACAACACCGTTGCAACAACAAACGCACAAAGCCATATGTAAAATTTTGATTGCATGAAGCCTCCTTTACCTTAGCCTTGAATTGTCATCAAAGGCTGACCGGTAACAACAGCCGTCCCTTCGTGAACGACAATATCGTGAATTTGACCGTTTGTACCGGCTTTGACAAACACTTCCATTTTCATTACCTCAATAATACAAACATCCGTTTCCGGCGTTACCGTTTGTCCTTTTTGTACCAAAATTTTTGTAACCGTTCCGGGCGTACCGGCTGTAATTTGAGTTGTTTGTTTATTTTCACCTGTTGATGGGACAGGTTGTACCTTATGTGCCGTATCAGTTGTATGAACCAAAGATATCGGGTATGTTTTTCCATTAACGGTAGCTGTATCCCCGTTTAAAACAACATGGAAAATTTCTTCACCGATTTTGATGTCTTGTACATTATTGGGCGTACCGGTTGTCTGCGTTTGTTTTTCTTTGTAACGAACACCGATTTTTCCTTTTCCTTGCAAAAAGGCTATCCCTTTATCGCCGCAAGAAGCACAAATAAACACATTTTCATCCGATAATGGCAACCGAGCTTGTGTTAATTTTTCTTCATAGAATGACCGTGATTTTGACGGATTTTTATCATTGATTTGCAAAACAGGTTCTTTGGTAGGCTTTAAATTCAACTGCTCGGACGCAATTTTAACCACTTTGGCATCAGGTTTAACCGGTGTTTTACCAAAATATCCCAATACCATTTTGCCATACCCTTCAGCAATTTTTTGCCAAGGACCATACAAAACATTATTAAATGCTTGCTGAAAATAAAATTGTGAAACAGGTGTAACCGATGTTCCGAAACCACCTTTTAAAACGACTTCTTCCATAGCTTTAATAATTTCAGCATATTTATCCATTAAGCCGTTATCTCGTAACATTTGTGTATTAGCGGTTAAAGCCCCGCCCGGCATAGGTGACCACGGAATTTGCGGTTCAACATGTAATGCTTCCGGTGGCATAAAATAGTCTTGTAAAGCATCTTTTAAATGCCCTTCTACCTTCATGACAGCATCAATATCACAATCCAATTCATAATTACTTCCCCGTAATGCGTGCCATAAAGTCGCTACATCCGGTTGACATGTTCCGCCGGACACAGGAGCCAATGACAAATCAACCGTATCGGCTCCCCCTTCTATTGCCGCTAAATAACAAGCTAAACCGGTACCGGCTGTTTCGTGTGAATGAAATTGAATGGGAACTTTTTTTCCAACAATTTTACGAGCCCGTGCAATTGTTTCTTGAACAACAGCCGGTAATGACGTGCCCGAAGCATCTTTAAAACACAAAGAATCAAACGGAATACCGGCTTTGATAAAATTTTGTAACCGTTCAATATAAAAATCAGGGGTATGAGCTCCTTTACACGCAGGCGGGAGTGACATCATGGCAACACATAATTGATGTTTTAACCCGGCATTAACAATGCATTGAGCACTGTAAAGCAAATTTTCAGGATCATTTAACGCATCAAAATTACGAATGGTTGTCATACCATGCTTTTTAAATAAATCAGCATGTAATTTAATCATATCCGAACTTTGCGAATCCAATGCGACAACGTTAACACCCCGAGATAACGTTTGCAAATTAACATCGGGACCGCAAATTTGCCGAAATTTATCCATAACGTCAAACGCATTTTCGTTGTTGTAGAAAAAAGCTGCCTGAAACGATGCCCCACCACCGGCTTCAATATTGGTTATACCGGCATCAACAGCTTCTTTAACGACCGGCAGATAATCTTTTGATAAAACACGTGCTCCGAAAACAGATTGGAATCCATCTCTAAAAGCCGTACACATAAACGAAATTTTTTTCTTTTTCATACGTTCGTCCCTTTGTCAATATAATTATTTTTTGAAGCGATTATTTTGAGCAATAATAATTGCCAATGCAATTTTATCCAATATTTCTTTTTGTCGGGTACAAACAATACCTTGCAATACATGCATACTACATACCATCAGAAACAAAAAGAAAAATACGCCACCCATTCCTAACAACGTAATTATTAAACTTTGCGTCAACATAAATAAAGTCCCCCTTATCAGGATAAGTTTAAAAGTGTTTCATGTTTTTTGCAAGACATTTTGATACAAAAAAATAAAAAACTTGAAAAGATTTAAAAATCGTGTATCATTTATGTACATGGTAATATTATCAATAAGGAGATTATATGAACAAACCAACACTCCACACCCTTTCAGACGAACAAATGCCGGAAATGTTTTCATCGTTTATTTTGAAACATTTTCAATCATTTTCCGAATATATCAAAAAAGCCGAAGAATTACGCCAAAGTGAAGAATCAAAACATTTAATGATGGTAACATGTGCCATTGAAAGCACAACACCCGTTCGGAATGAGGACGGCAGTTGTTCTGTCAAGCACATTCCGAATTTTTATTTTTGCACCAGCAACGGCTTAACCATTGGCTTTGGTTCAAAAATAGAATTTAAAGACGGTGAATTGGCTCCGGAGGGTAGAGAACTTCTACAACACATTCGCTTAACACGAAACGGACGAGAATTAACCGAGGCCGAAAAGGAGGAGGTTGTTAAAGATTGTTTTAAAAGAAGAAATAAACGAGATGCTTTAATTAACAAAGGGAAAAAAGCTCCCAAATTAACAGCTCCTAACGGGAACAAAATTCCCCAAAACTCATACACAAGGAACATGACGCCGGAAGCACAATCGGTTATCTTACACGATTGTCCTGTTCCTGTTATTGATCGAGAAAGTGCGTTGGATGCAATTCATTTTGAATATAATGATAAATTAAACAGATTAGTGGCAAAAGTTCCCCATTTCGGCGAATCTTTGTTTCTAAAAGCGTTGGCGACTGATTTTGCTTTTCAAGACGGAATGACAGGGATACAAGAGAACAGATTTTATAAATTAGCCCGAGACGAAAACAAAACATCATCTTCTTTGAATTTTGGCGGTAAAACAGATGACCGTTCAAAAATGCGTCAATTGTTATGTAAAATGGCATATAAAACACATGTTGATAAACAAAATCGCAAAGGAACCCGAGCAACACCGGAAAGCCAAGCTGTTTTTTACATTGAAGCCTTACAAGCTTTTACAGAAGAATTTTCCAGTGATATTAAAAGTAATTACGGTCATAAAAAGGCTTTAATGGAACATTTTATGACTATTGTCGGTATGCAGTGTATGGAAAATATTAAAGGGGCTCCGCTAACACCGGAAGAAATGAAACAGGCTCAACAACAAGCTCATCAATTGGTATTTGAAGAAATTTTTAATTCTGAAATTATTGCTCAATTACCAAAGGAAATACAAAATGCAACCCGTTTAGCTGCCTTGCAATCCATTTCAACAGAAGGATTAAAAAGCAATACAGAAAATGTAGCTCAAGCTGTTCGCCGTTCTATTTTGGAAACAGCCGGAACAAAATTAACTGACTATAATAAAAAACATGATACGAACTTTCAATTGAATTTATCACCGGAAAAAATATCTTGATTACTTGTTGTGAAAACAATTCTTGACTTTGGTCGTATTTGTTTTTATTTGTTTCTTATCTCGTAATAAAACCAAGGAATATAAAATGGAACATCAATCTCAAACAATTTTAACAGGCGTTAAGCCAACCGGCACATTACATATCGGTAATTATGTCGGAGCCGTTAAACCGGCGATTGAATTTGCAAACAACGTTAACGAAAATGACAATCACATTATGTTTGTTGCTGATTATCACGCTGTTAATGCCATTAAAAATGCCCCGTTGTTAAATCAACTAACCAAAGAAATAGCCTGTGCTTATTTGGCATGCGGTTTAAATCCGGAAAAATCTTTATTTTACAAACAATCAGATATACCGGAATTATTTGAGTTAACAACAATTTTAATGGCTTACACACCAAAAGGTTTTATGAATAAAGCTCATGCTTACAAAGCAGCCGTTGATAAAAACACAGCTCGAAATGAACCGGCAGATGCCGGAATCAATATGGGTTTATATACCTATCCGGTTTTAATGGCAGCTGATATTTTAGCTTACGATACCGATATTGTTCCCGTTGGGAAAGACCAAGTTCAGCATGTTGAAATTGCAGCAGACATTGCCGGTTCAATCAATGCGTTATATGAACAAAATGTTTTAAAAATTCCCAAAGCCTCATTAAGTGAAACAGCCCAAATTCTTCCCGGAACAGACGGACAAAAGATGAGTAAAAGCTATAACAACGTTATTCCGTTATTCGGCACGGATGCTGAATTGAAAAAAGCCGTGATGGGAATTAAAACGGATTGTCAGGATATCAATGATAAGAAAAACCCTGATGATATTTTACTGTACCATATTGCCAAAGGGATTGCTCCGGACTGTGTTGTTCAAGAAATTGAAGCCGGTCTGAAAAATGGGGGTATGGGGTATGGAACAATTAAAAAAATGTTATTGCAGGTTTTAATAGATGAATTAGCAGAAAAGCGAGAAAAATACATGTACTACATGTCACATTTTGACGAAGTGGAACATATGCTGGCTCGAGGAGCAACAAAAGCCCGTCAACTGGCAACACCGGTTTTAAATCGTGTTAAGGATGTCATATTTAACCGTTAACAAAGGTTGGTTCAATGAAAATTTATCCGATATTTGCTTCTTTTTTAATGTTATGTTTATTGATGGCAAAAACGGGCATGGCACAAATGGAAAATGTGGCTGTTTTCGGGTCACCGATGTCTGACATATCCGATAATTTTAAAAAAGCGGCTTACCAATTCGGTACAATTTTGGGTAAAGAAAAGAAAACATTGGTTTATGATGGTTCAACAAACGGTTTACCGGCTTCTGTTTTAAAAGGAGTTGTCAAAGAAAAAGCTCGTGTTATCGGGGTTACAACACAACCGATATCTGATGAAACTTGTCCGTTGAATCATGAATGTCGGCAAGGAATTTCTGTTTTGACAGCAACTTCGAATGAACAAAAATTAAAAATGTTTGAAACAGCCGATGTCATTGTTATTATGGCCGGCAGTTGGGAAACATTATCTGTTTTTGCTGATTTTACTTCTCTTGTAGAACAAAAAGAACAACCTAAAAAACCGGTCATTTTTTTAAATACCAATCACTATTGGGATGATTTCCAATATCAAACTGACGAAATGAAACGCCAACACATTCTAACGGAAAAACAATCAAATTATATTGCATTTGTTGAAAAACCACGAGATGTGTTACCGGCGGCTTTAAAAATACAAAAAACAATTAACAAGGAAAAAACACCTTAAATCGAAATGTTATGATTGAGATTTAAATAAAAAACTAGAAAACGGTTTTATTTTTATTTAAAACCGTTTTTTTGAATCGTTGATACATTAAAATCAGCCTGTCCGCAAAATGATATACAAAAAGTTCTTGCAATGTTATGAAAAAAGAGTAAAATAGAAATAAGAGGTTATCGAAAAGTGGAGGCTCTAATGAAACGATTTTTTAATTGCTTCAAGTATTTTTGTATTACGTTCAGCAGTCTGTGTGTGTGTTTTTCATCGGAAACACAAGCGATAACAATGACTGTTGATCCGGTTGGAGCCTTACAGGAAATAACCGTTAAAGTTAACCGATATAATAAAGTCATAACAGAAAATAGTGATTTGGTCAAAGCAACACTACAAGCCAAAGTAAACGGATACACAGCTGTCGTTGGGGATATGATTGGTTCTGTTCAACAAAGTGTTTCTGATGCTTACAATAGTGCAACCGGCTATGTTGACGGCAAAATTGAAGCTGCCGGTAATGCAGTAATGGATAAAGCGTCCGCAGCCAAAGATTATATATCTGATCAATTTGCTTCTGATGATAAGCCGGGGGAAGGTTTTTCTTTATCAGAAACGGCCAAATCAATAAAGGAAGCCTACGCTGAATATGGTGAATACATTGCTCCGGCTGTCCAATTGGCACAAGGTAATTATTTGGGGGCGGCTGCTAGCATTCGGGACAGTCTTTACACCAAAGCTGTTGAAGAAGATAAATTATCGATGTACACGGCTGATAGTGCTGTTCGTAATCTTAAAAAATTCATACAAGATGCAACAGCGGTTATCGTTGCTGATGCAACACAGGTTATGAACGGAACTTCGCAATTTAAAAAGGTGCAAAAAGCTAGTGAAGAGTCAATGAAACCGACTAATTTACGAGAAGATATTGATACCAGCAATGGTTCGGCGGTGGCTTTGAATGTGATGACAAATACGTTATTGTCTTTGGATATTACGGAATTATCCATTCAAAGTGCAACGATTTATGATAATATTAACATTATCTCCGGAAACACATCCATTGGTCCGGCGAATTAAGGAGGGCAATATGATAAAACAAGTAAGTCGATTTTTTATCTGTTTCTGTGCCATAATATTATCGTATAGTCACGTTGCCTCTGCGGCTGTTATTGTTAATGATGCCAAAGATTTGATTAAATTGGCGAAAGCTGTTTCAAATGAAGTGAAGGAGTTGGCAACAGCCTCTAAAACACTTCAAAATTCAGTATTAGAAGCAATTGATTTAGGTGATTACCTGGATATTGCTTTTAGTTTGGATTTTTTGACACCTAAACCAACTTTGTCATCAGATGTTGTTGATGCTGTTCCCAAAAACAAGCAATCTGATGTAAGCAGTACGATAACAGCAGGTGGTAATTCAGGCGATGAAAAATTTCCCAATCATACAACGTCTAAACAATCTGTTATAGATAATATGCAAGTGCGTGATGAACCGGCGGAAGATGACGTTACCGGACAAGTTGTTAATCTTGTAACCGGCGGTCAAAATGGCATAAAAACAGAAGAAATTACACGGCGACATGCCCGTTTAACACAATCTAAACAAGCTTTTGCTCGTTTTGCTTTGGCAACGGCACTTGTCCATCGAACATTGGCTTACCGTACATTGCACGAAACCAAAGAAAAAACTCAAGACAAAGCCGATGAAACAACAACAATTCGTAAAACGCACGAATCAAAAACATATGGTAATATGCGGATGGCTGAAACGTATAACCGACTATTGATGTCCCAAGCAGCAGCAAACGGACTGAATGCTTTCGCAGCAATGGATGATATTGAATCAAAGCCAACATTTGATTTGTTAAACGGAAAATAAGGAGGACAAATGAAAAGCGTGTTCAGATTTTTATCTATCGGTCTTATTTTTGTCCCACCGGTTGTGATGGCCCAGATCCCCCAAGTAATGACGCCTTATCCCATAACGGAAACGGTTTCCGTTGCGGAACGTATTTTACAAACTGCTCAATCAGAACTTTCAAACGAAGCAGATAAGGACGCTTTAGAAGCATCTGAAAAAAAACGAAAAATGCGTGATCCGAAGGCAGATAAAGCAGAAGTTATCGAAAACAAAGGAAATCCAGATGGTTCAGAATTTCCACCATATGGCGATGCCAAATTACGACAAGCTTTATCAAAAGAAAATCCATCGATTCCGGAAGTTGAAGCCGTTATAAAAAGCACATTTATTTATAATTCAAAAACACTTAATTCAAAAAACGATCAACCGGTTGACACACGTTCGGAAGAAGATGTCGCTGCAGAAACACAAGATGGCACTTTGGAAAAAATGCAAATTCAAACATTCATTACGTTTGAAAATGCTCGTGCTTTAGCTGTTCGTTCGTTAGATTTAATGGAAAAATCGCACGAAGACCGTGATGACATGGAAACAGAAACACATAATCGGACAACAACTGGTTCAATTCAAAAGGGAATGGCTTCATCGATTATTTTCAGAACCCACATGATGCTGAACGAAATTGCAACCATTCGCAACAGTTATATCGAAATCAATGCCATCAATACCATTCAGGGCGTTGAAGCCCCACAAAAAGAAGGTATGTTAGAAGGTATCTTAAATAATTTTACGGGAGGCTGATATGAAAAAAATTAGTTTAGGCTTATCTTGTTTCGTTGCTGTTTTTTTTATTACTTCAAGTGTTTTTGGAGCCGGAGAAGTAATCAGTGACGCAGGACGGGATAACGCTTCAACGGCCGGACAAGTTGAATCACATGCCGAAGGCATTTTAGCCGAAGCACGACAACAACAACAGGCAAATTCTCAAACAGCTGAACATGGAAACGCCGATTGCTCGCTTAATCCGGCTAACACAAAACAAAATCGGGCTATTACAACTCAAGTATATGAGCACATATATAAAGACGTATTAGATTATGGAACAGATGAAGCCGATGATATTATTAAACCGGACAAATCATATGCAGTTAACCGTCAAATGGTTAAAGAAACATTTTTTGCTGCTGTTAAAGAAGATACCGGTTTAACGGATTTGGGAGAACAAGTTAATGAATTCACGAAATTGGCGGGGGTTGATATGAGCCAATCAGGTATATCCTCCGATGAAGTTCGCCGTGTTCGTGAAAAACGAGAAGAATATGCCAGTATTGTAGCGGCTAAAAATTTAAAAATTTCATTAGATTTAAGACCGAAAATTATTGAAGATATAAAATCAGTTTTAAATGCAGAAACAAAAGGATGTAATCAATTGCACGGATTATTGATGGAAAACAGAAATACAACTGCGTTAATTAAAAGCACGACAGCAGATATTGTCATTCAAATTTTAACACTTGAATCACTCGGGGCAAAAATGTTGATGAAAGAAGATGTCGGTTTAATTAAAGTCCCCGTTAATCCCAATGCAAATAAGAAATAGGAGGAACGAATATGAAAATAATAAAATGGACAAAATTTCTTATCGTTTCTTTGATAATTTGCTGTTTTTCCTTATCAGCGATGGCTGTAATGGAATGTTGTCCCAATCCGCCCAAGTGCATACCGACACAGGCGTGTCCTTTGGAGATGAAGGGTAATATTGCTGCGGCTCAAGGCAACAAATTCATTCAAGCTGTTACATCGGGGTACGAAAAAGTTGCCTCTGCTTACCGTACCGTCAGACAAAAAATTGTTCAAACCAGACGAGCCGTTACGGCTGCGGTTGACAAAGTCAAAAACGCCGTTGTTTCTACTATTCAATGGCCGTTTAAAAAATTAGGTAATGTTTTAGGATTAACCAAAGACGAAAATGCTCAAACAGATGATGATCCGGAAGGTGTTACCCAAGATAAATCTCACGGTGAAGATATATCGGTTCATACACGGATGGAACGTAATTTAGGAACATATGATGATGAAACACGAGCCGATTATGCCAGTGAATATTTTGTTGTTCAACGGCGTAAATTTATTCGTCAACAAGCAACAATTACTTTAATGGCTCGCATGCTCACGTTAAAAGCCAACTTTGAAACAATTAAAGATATTTTAGAAAAGATTGATGCACAAGTTGATGAAGATGAAAAAAATTCAGGTGCTTCGGACGGAGATAAAATGTCAGTTGATAAAAATACATTGGTTATTTTACGTTCAAATGAACAATTACGTTTAGCATGGTTTGAATTATTGGTTTATCAAAAAATGATTGAAGCCGTTAAATTGGAATTTGCCGCTAATCAAGCAATTTCCAGTATGAAAATTGTTAAAAAAGTACCTAAAATTTCTGCTAATAAAGGGGACGGGGGGACCGTCAATATGGGGGATAAAAAATGAAGTACACCAATCGATTAAAATCAAGTGTCTTGTTCGGCACGTTTTTGTGCATGGGTTTTATGTTGCTCGGATTACCGGCTTACGCCCAATTAGAACAGGTTAAACCGTTTGTTCCGCCTAAAAGTGAACGCAAAGTACCACAAGATTATCGGCGTTATCTTGCCGAAGCGATGAGCATTCATTCAATGCAGTTTTTGATAAATAATTATATGACGACACAACATGTCAACAAACTGTTTTCTGAACGAAAAAAAGTTTTGGCAGAAGAACAAATGAATGCCTTAACAGAATGCAATGTCAAGCGATTGGAAGGCATTTATAAAAATCCCCGACAAGCTTGGCAAAATATGACAGATGAATATAATCGTCAGGAACAAGATTTAAAAATATATGTTAACTCTGCTGTTCCGACTCAACAACAAAATGCATCTGAAAATGCTTTTCCGTACTGGCGATTAGGACGAAATGTTTTAATTGATGTGTATCAAAATCCGGAAAAATACGGAGAAATGTATGAACAAAGCGGTGGTTTTAAACGGTGGAAGGATCAAGATTATATTTATACAGAACAAGTCAATGATTTTTTAACCGGTATTGTTCAAATGTTTGGTGTGTCCGGTGCCATTAACGGTATATCCCGCAATAATTCTTATGAACAAAATTCAAAAGCATATCAAACCTTTTTAACCAAAATGAAGCAAGAAAAGCCAAACATTTACAACCGTTTGACAGAAGATATGTTAAAATTTCCGATGCCGCCCAAACCATTACCGCCGGCCAATGAAATTATCAAATTAACCCAAGAATCATCGCAAGGTTTATTGTTTCCTTCTATGCCGGAGCCATGGGCATACTATATAAAAAACAAAAAAGTAAAACGATTAGCCACAGGTGAAATGAATGAATATTATCAACCTGATTCACTTCGTTTAAGGGTGAGTGTCGGTTCTAAAAATTTAGATAATCGATTTGCTGTTTATCAACAAAAAAGAACGGATGTTGAAACAACCAATGAATTGTTACGCATACACCAAGAAGCAGAAAAAGATTTTGGCGCTGAAATTGCGTCTGAATTATCAAATTTAGGAATAAGCAGTGTCTTTAATCCAAATGATTTAACACCGCTGCAACAAGAATTGATTCAGAAAAAAAGACAAGCTATTCAAAAAGCACGAGAATTATTGAAAGATACGGCTCAATATGAAGTTGCCAATACATCTAATCAGTTGAATAAGTTTCGTTCATTAACCATGGAAGATAAACTTAAAGCCATTGATGAATTGGATAGAAATTCACCGGAATATACAACGGCTCTATCTTTAATGAACGCAAACCAACGGCAACTTGATGAACAATTTATCAACGCTATGGAAAAAGATATTAACGGAACAACAATGTTAACAGACACAAATTCCAAAGATGTTGAACAGCTGATGAAGGGAGCATTAGCTCAAAAAGAATTGGTTGATACCGTTTATCAAGAACAAGAAAAACTATTAGAAAAAGAACGTATGAAAAAAATTGATGCTGATTGTTTGAATGGGGGCTTATAATTATGTCAAATGAACATAAAGATTACAGTACAGCCGAAGGAATTGCCAAATTTTGGATGATTATAACAGCAATTATCGTTGGTGTAAATTTAATTTTGATTTTAACTCTTGTTCAGATGGCTCCGAAATTAAAAGTGATTGCTCAAATTGCAACGGAAAACCCCCGTGAGTCAAAAGACTTGCTTCAAATGGAACCGTTTTCTAAAAATGCCGGAGACAAAAAACTGATTGATGAAACGCTGATACGTTATTATATGGATATGCGTCACACATCATTTCAAGATAAAGATGAAATGTACAGACGTTGGGGTAATCGTGGACCGGTAGCTCAATTATCTTCCACATCTGTTTATAAAAGATTTTCAAACGGCTTAAAAGATAAAATAACAGCCATTAACAGTTCAAATGCTACAACCAGTGTTGATATTTTATCTATTTCCCGCATGGATAATATATTTACGATTGAATTTGATCTTTATCATTACAGTCGAGGAACAATCCAATCAAAACGGCGAGTTGCCATCGTTTCTGTTAAATTTAATTCGGCACGCCGTTTTTTTAGGAAAAGTTATTCAAATCCGTTCGGGATGTATATTGACTCTTACGAAGAAACAGAGAAAAAGAAATAATTTATCATTTTTTGTTTGATTATTTTATTTTATATGCTATTGTAAAGATACTAACTATAACAAGAGAGGTAAAAAATGAAAAAGAAAATATTGTTGTTGGCATTTTTAGGATTGATTGCTTTTGTTGCCGCTTGTGGTTCTGTTTATGAAAGAGAACCGGTTGGTATCGGGGCAGATTATTCAGAATTGAAAAAATCACCATGTGCCTGTTTACAATTGGAAAAAGCACCTGCCGTACCTGAATGGTTTTTATAATTACAAAATATCTGTATCATAAAAACGGGGGGATTGATGGCTGAACAAGAATTTGATGCTGAATCAAGGGATGATGATATTTCGGAAGAAGGAATGCGTGAACGCCGTTATTTATGGATGGCTCGTACATTTGCTCTTATCGCCGTTGTTTCATTGTTAAGTACGTTTATGCTGATTGGCGCATTGTTTTCTTTGTTGCCAATCGTTCGTGTTCAACCGTTTTATTTGACATCACTCAGCAAACAACAACAGGTTATTAACGTTGTACGTCCGAACTTTCAACAACTGGATATGAAAGTTTTAACACAATCGTTTATTCGTCAATATTTGCTTGCTCGATTAACTATTGGTTCCAATATTTCCGAAATGGAACGCAGATGGGGACCGGATGGTATTGTTTATTGGATGAGTGAAAGCGTTGTTTATAAAGAATTTGGTTCATATGCCGAACGGGCATTGAAGCAGGCACGTTCAGACGGGTTAACACGCAATGTAAACATTTTAAATATTGTTCCTTATCGAACAAATTCAAAAGGACAGAATGTATGGCGTGCAGAAGTTGAATTTACCGATATGAAGTACGGAGAAACTGAACCTGTCCGCTCACGATATGTTGTTACATTAAATGTAACATTTCGGGCTATCCGCCGTGGTTTAACGTGGGAACGGCGATTAAAAAATCCGTTAGGCTTTGTTGTATTATCATTCGGGATACGTAAGCAAGACTAATTTTAATATTGTATAAATGCGAAAGCGGAGATATTTCTCCGCTTTTTTGTTTTTAATATTTTATTTAATTGAAAAACAGCATTGTACGATAAGATAATACCATTTTATATATACTTGGGTATTATCTTATAATCATATAAGTTTTACCACACTCTTTTATTTTTGTATCAATTTTTTGACGGTAATCTTTTTCAATACGATGATTAAAACATAATAAAGCAATCAAGGCTCTTATTGAACCGTTCGGCTCGTTCTTTTCAATACCGAACAGCCGTTTCAAAAATCGTTTTAAAATACGATAATCCCGAAGCCATAAATTTGTATGAATAAAAAGAATATGGTCAGCTTGTTCATAAACGGGCGTAGCCCAATCTTTGGTATAAATCCCGTCAACAATCCAATCAGAATGTTGTGTAATTCGATGAATAAGGTTAACACGTTCTTCCGGCGTTCGTTTAAAAATAAATTTTTTGTCACCGTCATTATTCCAATAAACATTGTCTAAATCAAAGTAAGGAAATTTTGTTTTTTGAGTTAATTTTTTAGCAAAAGTTGTTTTTCCACTACCGGAAGGACCAATAATTAAAATTTTCATATACCCTCCTTAAAACCGTTTTTATTATAAAAAAAAGGCTCACTTTTGTCAACAGACTTATCTTATTATCGAAAGTTTAATTGAAATAGCCGAATTTTATCTTAATTTAATTTTGTTATAACTTATTTAAAAAGGAGAAAAAAAATGGCTCATTTACAACAAAACACACAAAAACAATCTACTCAAAATAACAATACGCATGTCAATTATAATAATTGCCATAAAGACATGGAAACAATTTGGGAAAAAACAAAAGATGTTGCAGGTGACGCTTGGGAAGCCACAAAAGAAGGAACATCAACGGCATGGGAAGCGACAAAAGAAGCATCAAAAAATGCTTGGGAAGCAGCCAAAGAACCGTTTAAAGAAAAAGAAAAAGAAAAAGAAATCTCACCTGATTCCTCTAAAAATAGAACACAATCAACCGAAAAATCAAAAAAATAATGTATAACCTCAAATACAAAAAAACACCTTTCCTTGTAGGAAAGGTGTTTTCATTATTATCATATTATCGACCGGATAACAACGCATCAATCAATTCTTCAACCGTTGGAATATATCCGTTTTTATACATTGGGTCCTGACCAAAACGATAAGCCAAATGACCAGCAAACATCAAATTATTATCAATGCTTTCGCCATGAGCAATAGCCGTCAATGTTTTGTTGATACAAAATGAACGAGAATCAGGTAACCGATCTAAATGCCCGGTTGCTTGCGACCATCCTGAAAAAGCACACGCTGATAAACAACCGACACAATTTACACGATCTTCTTTGATTTGAGCATCTTCTTCCTTTGTTAAGAAAATTAAAGAATTATCCGGTGTGCGAACAGCTACCGGTCGTTCCCCCGCTAAATACGAATGAGCTCGTTTGAAGTCGTGTTCCGTTAAATAAACCGTATGAGCCGCTGAAACAGCAAACGGTTTCACAAAAATACCTTCGGCTTTTTCCGTATAAGGCATTTCCGTATCTTTCCGATCAAATAATTTTTGAATAAATTTATTACGAACGGCAGATGAATAAAAGCCGGTCGGAGAAAATTGTTGCAAAACAACATCATTCGGTTTTAAACCACGCAAACACCCCTGCCATGCCTTAGCAACAGGACTTTCCTGTGTCAATAAGGGACGTGTTCCCAATTGAAATGCTAATAAACCAATATCCGGATTATCAATATAATCATCAAATTCCGATAAATTCCATACACCACCGGCTAACACAATCGGAACATGTGTCAAACCATATTCATTCATCTGCTTACGTAATGCCACCAATCGTTCATAAGGTTTTTCCGGTTTTGTCGGGTCTTCGGAATTTGATAAACCATTGTGACCACCGGCCAACCACGGATCTTCATAAACAACCCCACCCAAATATTCCGGACAGTTTTTATAACTTCTTAACCATAAAGCACGAAAAGCACGAGCCGATGAAACAATCGGATAATAGTATAAACCGTATTTGGAAGCAATTTCAGCCAATTTATACGGCATCCCTGCTCCACATGTAATACCATGAACCAATTTATGAACTTCACCCAACATACTTTCAACAACGGGAACAGCTTCCCCTAACCGTTTTTGATATTGAAAACGTAACGTTCCCAATGTTTGTTGTACTTTTTCACCAACAGCTTCCAATTTTTCCTGATACTTTTCAGGGGCTTTGGATTTCAAATTGCCGACTATTTTTTCACATGAATCCATCACGCCTTCCAAAATGGGAATACTTCCCCCCATTTCCCATAAAACGTTCATATGGATTCGACCGTTACCACCTGCGATTTCATGAGCAATTTTAGCTTGAGAAATACCTCCTTTAATCGACATTTCAATCAATTCATTATGACGTTCTTGTCGTGTACGGCGTGTATAAACTTTGGGAACAATATGCCCTTTTTCATCAATAATATCAGCAAAAACACCGGAAATCGTTCCTACCGCACCGGCTTTTGCCCATGCCCCCGATGAATGGCCGTCTGAAACGGCAATCCCTTTTCCCCCTTCAATCAAAGGAATAACTTCTTTTCCGGAAATCATAATCGGATTCAAATTTTTCATAGGCACCTCTTTCAAAAAAAATAATACTTGTCGTGAGTCTATCGTCTTTTTATCAAAAAAGCAACAAAAAACATTTTTTTTACAAAAATAAACATGTCCACTTGTTTTTTCTAAAAAAAAATAAGATGATAATAACAATGTACAACGTATAAACGAGGATAAATATGCTCTACTTAACCGGAGACGGAATCGCCAAAGAAAAATTACTTAAAATTGCCAAAAAATGTCAATTACCGTTATGGCCATCTGATGATAACCCGTTTATTCGTCAGTCTGATTATACCAAAATACCACCGGCTGTTTGCGTTATTTCCGATGATTTTACCGATACACGCCTGCAAACACTGTTTCAATTACCAATTACGGCCTTAATTGACGGAAATGCTTCACTTAAAAGCATTCAGGATTTCGTTCATCGCCATCAATATAATACCAGTCGCAACGGATTGGGATTTTTATTGACCGGTCCGATTATTTATCGATTTGATGTATCTATGGTATTTACAACAGCCTTAAAAGAACGCTTCCATTTATCGTCTTTTCATTTTGATTCAATTCATTTAGCTTTACATGAAGCATTGGTCAACGGTCTTATTCACGGTAATTTAAAATTATCCAGCAATTTGCGTCAATCGCCCGACAAATACCGTTTATACACAAACTTATTGCGTAAACGACTCAATACGCCGTCTTTTGCCAAAAAAGCAATCGGTATATCGGCTCAATGGGATAATTTAAAAATGAAAATTGTCATTCATGATGAAGGTATGGGTTATTCATTATCCGATATTTTAAAACAACCATCCAGTATTGAAGCCAAAACCGGACGCGGGCTACGCATCATTGCCAGTGTTGCCGATTCATGCACGATTGATAATTATGGTCGGGAAATTTCACTCTCATTTTTAAAAGAAAGCATAAAAAAACCGGATAAGGTTTCTTTGTTTACCGCTGTTGAAAATCAAGTTTCAGCCATTGGAAAAGAAAATCTATCCGGCTGTAAAGTTCTGATTATTGAAGATGACGAAAGCAATCAAGCCTTAATTGCCGGATTATTGGCACAACTGGGCATTATTCAAATATCTGTTGCCAAAGACGGTATTGAAGGATTAAACAAAGTCTTATCATTTGAACCCGACTTAATTATTTTAGATATCACAATGCCTAAATTGGATGGATTTGAAGTTCTGAATCGATTAAAATCAGTCAGCAGTACCCGTTCAATTCCTGTTTTAATTCAAACAGCTTCCGATACACGTGAAGCTCGGGACAAAACATTCAAAGCCGGAGCTTCTGACTTTATTACAAAGCCGGTTAATCCGTTGGAATTTTTTGCCCGTGTCCGCACACATTTAGAACATCGGTTACTTGTTAAACGATTAGAAATGCGTTTAAAACAAATCCAAACGGAACTAACAACGGCTCAAAACATGCAGTTAGGCTTATTACCTTGTCCGGCAACCATTCAAGATATTCGCAAACGATACGGATTTAATATTGTCCCGTTTTTTGAACCGTCTGACAAATTAGGTGGTGATTTTTGGCAAGTTATTCAATTACCTCAAAATAAATTGGGTATTTATTTGTGTGATTTTTCCGGTCACGGATTAGCTACAGCTTTGAATACTTTTCGATTACATACCTTGATTTTTCAGATGCAGATTAACGTTGAAAAGCCGTCCGACTTTTTGGATATTTTGAATATTCAATTATGTAAGTTATTACAAAGAGGTCAGTTCGCTACATTCTTTTTCGGTATTTTAGATCCTCAAAATCAAACATTAACATATGCCGGAGCCGGCAGTCCGCCTCCGTTTATCTGGAACCAAAAACGTTTGACAGCTCTCAATACCAAAGGATTACCGCTTGGTATATCAGAAAAAGCGGTTTATACAAATCATACCGTTTCTTTTAAAACAGGTCATTGTTTGTTTATGTATAGTGATGCTTTTACAGAAACACTCAACGTAAAAGAAGACCGGTTGGGTCAAAAAGGATTGGCAACAATCGTTAAACAAGCTTTAAAACAATCTGATTTAAAAGAAACAATGCGTTTAATTGTACAAGATTTCTTTCATTTTGCTCCCCCTCCTCCGCAAGATGACGTATCAGCTGTTTTATTGGAATGTTTACCTTTTTCGGAACAAAAGGAAGAAAAATGATACGTTTATATACACCAGAATCATTAAATGAAAATATTGTTTTCAATCCGGATGAAAAACAAACACACTATCTAATTCATGTTATGCGTTTAAAAGACGAAGACACAATTTTGGTATTTAACGGCATAGATGGGGAATGGTCTGCCCGTATTCAATATACAGGTAAAAAAGCAATTGCTTTACAGGTACAAGAACAAATCTCCGTACAAGAAAAATTACCCTCTTGTATTTTATGTCCGGCTCTGATTAAAAAAGAAAACATGGATTTAATTTTACAAAAAGCAACAGAACTGGGGGTAACGGAAATTTTTCCGCTTATAACCGATAGAACGGTTGTACGGGCTTTTAATTTTGAACGAGCTCAAAGTATTATATATGAAGCATGCGAACAATGTGAACGCACTCATATACCCATATTACATCAACCACAATCCATTCAAAATGTTATCAATCAATTTGATAACACTGTTACACTTGTTCATTTGGCCGAAAGAAAGCTACAATCAGATAAATTATTACCAACCATGATTCCTGCTTTTTTCATCGGACCGGAAGGTGGTTTTTCCGAACGAGAAAATGATTTATTATCTCGAACGGAAAATTTGTGTCAGATTCATTTGGGAAAAACAATTCTCCGAGCCGAAACGGCTGCCTTAGCCGTTATCAGTGCTTGGCAATTCAGACTATTTGAATAAAACAATCTCAATAATCAGAAACCGTTTACCGTATTCAAACAATATATTCATTTTTCAATGAGGCTTCGATAAACGCCTTAAATATCGGATTAGGTTGACCGGGGCGTGATGTAAATTCCGGATGAAATTGAACGGCAATAAAGAACGGATGTTCAGGAATTTCCACAATTTCAGGCAATAATCCGTCCGGTGATTTACCAGAAACAACAAAGCCTTTTTCAGCTAACGCTTTTTCATATGCAATATCCATTTCGTAACGATGACGATGACGTTCTTGTATATGAGCACACCCATATATTTTTTCAGCCAACGAGCCTGCTTTTAAATCACACGGATAAGCCCCTAAACGCATTGTTCCGCCTAAATCGCCATTATCTTGTCGAATATATTGAACACCGTCTTTTTCCCACACTTTCATTTTTGAAATAACAGCTTCACATTTTGTACCAAATTCAGCCGATGACGCATTTTCAATACCGAGCAAATGCCGAGCCGCTTCAATAACAGCCATTTGCATACCTAAACAAATACCAAAAAAGGGAACATGATGTTCACGGGCATATTGAACGGCTCTGATTTTCCCTTGAATGCCCCGAACACCAAATCCGCCGGGAACTAAAATACCATCATACGGTTTCAACGTTTCTGCCAGTTTTTCATCACTTAATTCTTCTAATTGCTCTGATTCAATCCATGAAATACGTACTTTTGCCCGATTAGCAATACCGGCATGAATTAAAGCTTCATGAAGCGATTTATAGGCTTCCAGTAATCCGCAATATTTACCGACAACGGCTATTTTAACTTCTTTTTCATAATTAGAGGCAATATGCACAATATCTTTCCATTTAGACAAATTCGGTTCAGGAGCCGATTCGTTCATACGGAAATGTTTCAAAACCTGAACATCTAATCCTTCGGCATGATAAGCTAACGGCACTTTATAAATATTATCAACATCTAATGCAACAACAACATCTTCTGCCGGAATATTACAAAATAAACCAAGTTTCCGTCTTTCTTCCGCCCCTAATCGTATTTTCGAACGACATAGTAAAATATCAGCTTGAATACCGGCTTCCAACAATGTTTTTACAGCATGTTGTGTCGGTTTCGTTTTTAATTCACCGGCTGTATCAATGTACGGTAATAATGTTAAAAATAAAAAACAAACGTTTTCCCGACCAACATCATTGGCAAATTGACGAATTGCTTCCAACATTAACGTTCCTTCAATATCACCAACCGTACCTCCGACTTCATATAAAACAAAATCTTCTCCATGCAAATCCGAACGAATAAAATCCTTAATTTCATTAGTCACATGCGGAATAGCTTGAACAGTCGCCCCTAAATAATCGCCCCGTCTTTCTTTTTGAATCACATTATAATAAATACGACCACCGGAAATACTATCCGTTTTGTGACAATTTAAATCGGCAAATCGTTCATAATGTCCTAAATCTAAATCTGTTTCGGCTCCATCATCCGTTACAAAAACTTCTCCATGCTGATAAGGCGACATCGTACCCGGATCCACATTCAAATACGGATCCATTTTTCGCATACGAACGGAATATCCTCGTGACTTTAATAAACACCCGATTGAAGCAGAAGCAATCCCCTTTCCCAAAGAAGATACAACGCCACCTAAAATAAAAATGTATTTTGTCATGTTCAAAGTTCCTTTTTGTGCCAAATGTGATAATAAAAATAACCCCTCGTCAACGAAAACGTATATTCTTGATAATATGTTTTGGGGGAAAGAAAACCAAAAGCAAAATTGATAAACCAATTATGACAGTTACAACATATTGAATCGGTTTTATTTTGTATCATTTGCATACGATTCTCTAAAAATAATTGTTCATATACTACATAAAAGATTTTCATTTTGCAACCGATAAAATAAAAAAAATCATATCTGATTATTGACTTTCTATCTATACAGGCGTATCCTCAATGTATCGTTTATGGAGGAAAAAATGATTGAAATATCTATGGCTGTCGTTGTACATCAAGGAAAAATCTTAATTGCACAACGTAAAAAAGGAAAGCATCAGGAATTTATGTGGGAATTCCCCGGTGGGAAACTGGAAAAAGGCGAAACATTACAAGAATGTGTTGCTCGAGAATTTATGGAAGAATTTGAAAAAGAAATTACCGTTGGGGACTTTTTTATGGATAAAACATTTCACTATGCCGATAAAGGCGATTTCCATTTAAACGCTTTTTGGGCAACATGTGCTGATGATACTATTTTGAATTTATATGAACATGAAGATGTGAAATGGGTTTCTCCGGCGGAAATGGATAATTACACGTTCTGTCCTGCTGATTTACCGTTTATCGAAGGAATCAAACAACATTTCAAGATAAAATAACTCTTATTACTTCAGAAAATACTTTTTTGTTGCGTTTTAATGTAAACGTGCTATTTTAGTGTTATATTAAAAACAAAAAAGGAATACATAATGGATTTTTTTCAGAAATTTCATGCCCGTTTTAACAACGGCGTTAAGCAACAACCTGTTCTTTTATTAGTATTTGAAGTTGTTTTGGCAATTAGCATTGTTTTGCTTTTTTCACTTTATGGCTGTTCGGATTACCGTTCTCGTTTAAACCAAAGCCAAACATATCTATCCCAAGCAGATAATGAGGCTCGTGTAGATGAATGACACTCTTTTTTCCGGTACAACGATAAAACCACTGGCAGATAGGTTAAGACCTCAAAATTTAAATGACGTTGTCGGACAAGACCATCTTTTATCCGAAAAAGCCCCACTCATGCGAATGATTAAGGCTAAAAAATTGACCTCATTTATTCTTTGGGGTCCTCCGGGATGTGGGAAAACGACCATCGCCCGTATTTTGGCTCATGAAACGCATTTACATTTTGAAGCGTTATCTGCTGTTTTTTCGGGTGTATCTGATTTAAGAAAAGTATTTGAAACAGCACAAAACAGACGCCGAATGGGACAAGGAACATTATTATTTGTCGATGAAATTCATCGTTTCAATCGGTCTCAACAAGACGCCTTCTTACCTTATGTTGAAGACGGAACGATTATTTTAGTCGGAGCAACAACGGAAAATCCATCATTCGAACTTAATAGTGCTTTATTATCCCGTTGCAAAGTATTTGTGTTAAACCGACTTGATGAATCGGCTTTTGACTGTTTAATTGAACGAGTCGAAACCCTTTATGAACATCCGTTACCACTGGACGAAATCGGTAAAAACTATATCAAACAACTTGCTGACGGAGACGGACGTTATTTTTTAAATTTGCTTGAAACTGTTTTAACCTATGCCGAACCGAATGAAATTTTAGATAAAGAAAGTTTGGAACTGTTATTACAAAAACGCCTACCGAATTATGACAAAGGACAAGACAGTCATTATAATTTAATTTCAGCCCTTCATAAATCTTTGCGTGGTTCAGATCCGGATGCTGCTCTGTATTGGTGTGCTCGTATGATAACGGCGGGCGAAGATATAAAGTATATTTTACGAAGACTAACTCGTTTTGCTTCAGAAGATGTCGGTTTAGCTGACCCATTAGCATTGGTACAGGCTCATTGTGCTTGGGATTCATATGAACGGTTGGGTTCACCAGAGGGAGATTTAGCCGTTGCCGGATTGGTTGTTTATTTAGCAACTGCCCCAAAATCAATCGGGGTTTATCGAGCTTGGAATCGTGTGCGTCAAGTTGCCATGGAAACAGGAACACTCATGCCTCCCAAACATATTTTAAACGCACCGACAAAATTGATGTCTGATTTAGGTTATCATCAAAATTATCAATATGATCCGGATACAAAAGACGGTTTTTCCGGTCAAAATTATTTTCCGGACGGAATGCCCCGTCAAACATTTTATGAACCACTTGAACGGGGTTTTGAACGAGATATAAAAAAACGGCTTGACTATTGGAATGAATTACGCCGTAAAAAACAAAAAAAGTAATTGCAAAAGAAATAAAATTATCCTATAAACAATAAAAAAGGGGAAATTATGTCTGAAATCAAAAATGTTACCGTTGGTAAAGATGATGAAGCCATCCGTTTAGACAGATGGTTTGCTCGACATTACCCGGCACTTAAAAACGGACAGTTGCAACGGTTAATCCGGGGTAAAAACATTCGTGTTAATCAAGCTCGAACATCGGCTGATTATCGGTTAAAAGAAGGCGATGTTATTCGCATTCCGCCGATGAATATCGGAGCAAAAGATAACCTGCCCAGTCAATTATCGAAGGCAGATATTGAATTTATGCAATCGCTGGTTATATACAAAGACGAATCGGTTATTGTCTTAAATAAACCGGCGGGTATTGCCGTACAGGGTGGTTCCAAAACACAACGCCATATTGACGGTATGTTGGATGCCCTGCGTTTCGGAAAAGATGAAAAACCGCATTTGGTACACCGTTTGGATAAAGACACATCCGGTGTTTTGGTTATCGGTCGAACAGCCAACGCCGCCGCCCGATTGGCAGAATGTTTTAAATCACGTTCAGCCCAAAAAATTTATTGGGCGGTTGTTGTGGGAAAACCCAAATTATTATCCGGAAAAATTAACGCTCCATTATCAAAATTAAGTAATGTACAAGGGGGCGAACAAATGAAAGTTGATTATGATAATGGTCAACGGGCACAAACGTTATATCGTACGATTGATTCATTATCAAAAAAAGCCAGTTGGTTGGAAATGGCTCCGTTAACGGGTCGAACACACCAATTACGTGTGCATTGTGCAACCATGAATACGCCGATTGTCGGTGATGCTAAATACGGAGGGGAACAATCCGTTTCGTTAGGGCTTGAACATGAACGAAAAATGCACTTACACGCTCGTGCTATTTCTTTACCTCATCCCGTTAAGGGAACATTGTGTGTAACGGCTGAATTGCCTAAACACATGAAAGAAACATTTGACTTTCTCGGCTTTGATGAAACGGCATCAACAAACGCTTTTGATTATTTTAAGAAGGATGAATAAAAATGAAATTTTTAATTAAACTTATTTTGTTTGTCATAATACTCGGTCTTGTTGCCGGTAGTATTTTTTTGTTTTTCTTTGATATCAATAAATATCGGGGAACAATTACAGGTAAGTTAAGTGAAGCTATTTCCCGTCCGGTGGAAATTGGTCAAATGTCGCTAAAAATGTCACTTATCCCAACGATTAAAATATCTCATATATTCATTGGGGATGAAACGGGTCTTAACACCAAAAATCCTTTTGCAAAAGCCGATGATGTTGAATTGACGATTGCATTACCGCCTTTATTGAGCCAAGAATTACAAATTAAAAATGTTGCAGCCAAGAAAATTCAACTCAACATCAATCAAGAAACAATTGATAAAAACAACGATAAAGCCAAGGGTGGAAAAGCCTCATCAGCTCCAACCGCCTCAATAAATTCGAATCCGTATTTATCACAAATGAAAGTGGATACTGTTTTTGTTGATTTATTAGAAGTTAATTATCAAGATAAAAAAGAAAAGCAGACTGTTTTATTAAAAGACCTGCAAGTTCGCCAATTACGTGCCGTGTCAGCCAATATTACATATAAAAATATCAATGCTCACGTTTCGGTTACAATGGATTTGATGAACTTGATTTTAGGACATAACAGTTTAATCTTTAATGCCAACATTACGGTTTTGGGCACACAAACACGGATATCCGCCAATGTTGGTAATTTGAAAAATTTAAAAAATATTTTATTAAATGTGGATACAAAAGTTTCAAATTTATCTGATACACTCAATCAGTTAGGCGTATCGGAAAGTTTACCGTTAACAGAAGCTTCGTTCTCTGCAATTTTAAAAGGTGATACCGATTCTGTCAACATTGAAGCATTCAAAGTTTCTTTACAGGAAGGCTTTGATTTGAATTTAAAAGGATCGTTGAAACAGTTGTTATCGGCTCCGCAAGGCAAAATGAACGGTTCAATTGTTATTAAAAATACACCGTTTATTGCTCAAACAGGTATCAAACCGATGACTATTAACGTAGCTTCTAATATCCATAAAGATTATGTTGATATTACAAAACTTTCGTTTACAGCCAATAAATCAGATGTTGAATCTGTTTTCAAAATCACATGGAAAGATGGTTTGATTAAAGTCATCGGTAAAGTATTTTCCAGCTATTTAGAACCGCAAGATTTATTGGCAGAACCCTATCAGGAAGATAAAGCGAAAGATAAAAAACAAGGAATACAAAAACAAAAATCAAAAGAACAATCAGCTGAACTTCCTTTGAACAAAATTTCAGCTCAAGTTGATTGGACATTACAAAACGTCAAACCGTTTACCGATAAAGATGAATATTTTGGTGTTATTGCTCGTACAACATTAAATGATGGCATTTTAACGGCAAATCCCGTTCAAATTCGTACAATTGCCGGTCCTATCAATGCGGCTGTTCGTGTTCAAAATATCTTATCAACACCTATGGTACAAGTTACATTTAACGGCGAAAATGTGAATTTAGATAAAATAAAAACCCTTAAATCTTATTTAAGTGGTTCAACAGCCAATTTGAGTGGAAAAGTAACCGCAACCGGTAAAAATATGGCTGAAATGTTAGCTCATTTAACAGGTCATGTGGAATTTGAAGCAACACAGGGAAAAATTGTCAATAAGTGGTTTAATGATTTACCGGAAACCATTAAATTAGTACAAAAGAATAAATCATTTTCTTATTCTCAAACAGACCGAGAAAATACCTTATACTGTGCTGCCGTTAACTTAAATATTCAAAATGGTGTTATTAAAATGGATAAAAATATCGCCCTTGAAACATCAGCATTGAATGTGGTATTAAGCGGTCAGGTTAATTTACCGTCTCAAACGATGTCTTTATCAATGGCTCCTTCTTTACCAAGTAATGCAAACAGCAACTTGTTAAATGCGGCTCGGTTAATCAAAATCGAAGGTCCCTTCCAAAAGCCAAAAATAACATTAGATACAAAAAAAGTTGTTCAAGCCGGTATTGATAAAGGGATTGAAAAAGGATTAGATAAACTTTCTGAAAAAATGGGATTAAATATTCCATTGGAAGAATTAACAACATCTGTTTCCGAACAGGTACAACCGTTATCTTTATGTGAAACGGCTCTCGGTCACAAACTGCGTGGTAAAGTAACCGTTACATTACCGAAAGCACCTGTCAAACCGACTGTACAAGTCAAAAAAGAAAAAGAAGATAAAAAAGAAGAACAATTGTCACCGGAAGAATTACTCAAAAAACAATTGATTCAATCTTTGACGTCAACAGCCCAGTAAATGACAACGCAAACGGTACATTTTTACGTTTTAGGCAGAGTTCAAGGTGTGGGTTATCGTGTTTGGACCGTTCGGACGGCACGACAACTCCACCTATCCGGTTGGGTACGTAATCGGATAAACGGTCACGTTGAAATTTTAGCACAAGGTTCAGCTCAATCTATTGAATTATTTCAAAATATGTGCTTGACAGGTCCTGCTTGGAGCCGAGTTCGACAACTTCAAGCAGTTACAATTCCTGACACAGTTTTACCACCCGTACAGGAAGGTTTTTTTGAACAAAAACCAACTGTATAAAAAAACCTGTTAAATTATTTGTAAATTATTGCATTTATACTTGACATTCGAATCAAAAGTGTTCACAATATTACCATATTGATTATCAATAAGGAAATTATATGCAAAACAAAAACATCTGTTGTTGTCGAAGTTCTTAAACCACGCTGCCGAGGGGTGTTTTTACATTATCAAAACAAAAGGCAGCGGAAACGCTGTTTTTTTATTATCAAAAAGGAACATACTATGAGTCTTTATTTATACAATACCAAAACCAGAAGTAAAGAAGAATTTAAACCGTTAAACGAAAAAACGGTAACAATGTATTGTTGCGGACCAACGGTTTATTCATATGCTCATATCGGTAATTTACGAACATATATTTTTGAAGATTTAATTGCCAATACACTTCGCTTAGCCGGATATAACGTCAAACATGTCATGAACGTAACGGATGTCGGGCACTTAACGGATGACGGAGATAACGGTGAAGACAAAATGATGATTGCTTCTAAAAGAGAACAAAAAAGCGTTATGGAAATTGCTCGTCATTACGAAGATACATTCTTCCGGCACACATCAGAATTAGGTTTAAAACGACCAACAATTGTTTGTCGGGCAACGGAACATATTGATGATATGATTCACTTTGTTCAAGATTTAGAAAACAAGGGATTTGCTTATTTTTCAAATGGCAATGTTTATTTTGATACAAAAAAATTCCCTAAATACGGCTGTTTATCCGGTCAATGTCGAGATGATTTAAAACACGGGGCTCGAACACAACAAGATACGAATAAACGCAATCCTTCCGATTTTGTGTTATGGTTTACCTCATCAAAATTTGAAAATCAAATTTTACAATGGGATAGTCCTTGGGGAAAAGGATACCCCGGTTGGCATATTGAATGTTCGGCAATGTCTATGAAATATTTAGGTGAGCGTATTGATATACACTGTGGGGGAATTGACCATATTCCGGTTCATCATGAAAACGAAATTGCCCAAAGTGAAGCTCGATTAGGACACGATTGGGTTAATTACTGGATTCATATGGAATTTTTAAATACAAAATCCGGTAAAATGAGTAAATCAACCGGTGGAACAACCACGATTGATACACTTAAAGAATTGGGGTATCAACCCATGCACTATAAGTATTTTACATTAACATCACACTATCGCAGTTCGGCTGTTTTTTCTGAACAAGCCATGGATGGAGCTAAAAAAGCCTATGAAAATTTATGTGATTGTGTTGCTGAACTGAAAGCCTCTGTTAAAGGAAAAGAACTTTTATCGGATGAAAAAACAGAATTGGACAACTTAACAGCTGAATTTAATGCCTATTTATTTGATGACATTAAAACACCGTTGGCCTTATCACATATGTGGGGTGTTATTAAAGATAATCAAAAATCCGATTCTGTTCGATTAGCTTATTTAATGCATGTTGACACTGTTTTCAACTTACAACTGAAAAATGTTGAAGCCAAAAAAATACAATCTGTTGAAATAACGCCTGAAATTGCAGATTTACTGGAACAACGAAAAGAAGCCCGAACCAATAAAAACTGGGCTAAGTCCGATGAAATTCGGGATATGCTGGCCAAGTTAGGCGTTGGGGTCAAAGATTTACCCAACAAAGAAATCGAATTGATAAAATTATAAATCATCTTCCCAAAATGCGTTATCTTTACCAGATAACGCATTTTTATATTATTGATTATCAAGATTGATTTGAAGTACATATTGTTCTAAATAATCCACCCATTCCGGACAGTTATTTTCTTGAAAAAAATGTTTCAAAAACGTAATCATCATATCTTGACGTTGTAATGCTTCTGCATGTGCCATTGGTGTTATAATAAATCGAGGTAATTTAAGTAATTTGTCAAAAAAATGATTGATAGCCGTATCACGGGCATCGGCTTTTTCTTGATATTTTAAAACCGTCAAATCAGTGTCGGGAAAAATCGTTTTATCAAAAACAATACCGTTTTTACGAATAGCATATTCAAGTGTTCGTACAACAGCAGTTGCCCCCATCGCATCCAACATATCCGAATCCGAAACAATTTGACCTTCCTTTGTCGTGGGAACAATACCTTGTAATGCATTAGAAAATCCCATTTTCAAAATAATATCACATACTTGCTCTTGAATATCCGTTGACACACCGGCTTCGTTCATAATTTTACGAGCATTATACAGATAAGGGGCTTTTTCTTTTCCCACAAATTTATAATCATCGCAATCATGTAAAAGAGCCGCTAAAGCAACCAAAAATTCATTACTTCCTTCCTGACGAGCAATCATACAAGCTTTTTCATACACACGTTCAATATGATCGTATCCATGCCCTGAAAAATGGCTCATAAGTAAAGCCACTTCTTTTTTTACTTTTTCCAAGATATCATGTGCATTATCGACAACAAATTTATCCATATTATGCTACCTGTTATAAAATAATAAATCATCGGCTAATTTTGAAAGAGAAACAATATCTTGTTCTTTGAGAGCCGATTGAATTGTGACAACATGTTCAATTAAACGCATATTTTTTAATGCAGACATTTCTTTAACCATTAACTGACCGGCAAGAGGAGCCCATGAGCCATTTTCAATAAAACCAACCGTCCTATTTTGAAAATTTTTACTTTTCAATCGAGCAATAAACTGGCTCATATATGGAAACAACCCCCCATCATATGTCGGACACGCCAAAACCAATCGATTATACCGAAACGCATCTTCAACACATTCCGCCATATCAGAACGAGCCAAATCAGAAACGACAACCGTTGTTTCACCTTTTTCAAGTAATAAATCTCTTAATTTAAAAACAGCTTTTTGTGTGTTTCCATATATAGATGTATAAGCAATAAAAATGCCCTTATCTTCCGGCTGATAAGAACTCCATATATCGTATTTATGAAGATAGTATGCCAAATTATCCGTTAACATCGGACCATGTAGCGGAAAAATTTTCTGAATATCCAAAGCTGATGCCTTTTTTAGCAAAGTTTGAACGGCTTGGCCGTATTTCCCGACAATATTGATATAGTAACGGCGAGCTTCACAATCCCATTCTTCCTCTGTATCCAAAGCACCAAATTTACCAAAACCATCTGCCGAAAAAAGAATTTTTTCCGTTTCTTCATAAGTGACCATAACTTCAGGCCAATGAACCATCGGAGCTAATATAAACATCAATTTATGTTCCCCCAGAGATAAGGTATCTCCTTGTGTCACAGTGATTATTTTATTTGTTAAATCTAAGTGAGGGAAAAACTGACCCAACATTTGAATTGCTTTTTGATTGGTAACAATTTGAACAGAGGGATATTGTTTCAAAAATAAATCAATACTACCGGCATGATCCGGTTCCATGTGAGAAACGACTAAATAATCCGGTTTTTTATGACCTAAAACCTGCTTTAAATGTGAGAGCCATTCATTTGCTTTATGAACATCAACCGTATCCATAACAGCTGTTTTATTATCAACAATAACGTATGAATTATACGAAATACCGTTCGGAACGATATATTGTCCTTCAAATAAATCGATTTCTTTATCGTTAACGCCTACATAGTAAATCTGATTTCCTAAACATGTATTCATGATTGTATATCCCCTTTTTTATACAAATGAGTTATTTTTGAACAAAATAAATGGTATCATAAAAAGTACCACCTTTCAACTGATTTAATATCGTTTGACAAATCTCATTCAATATGGTATCAATAAAATATAAACAAAAGGAAACAAATGACTGATAAAGATTTTACTGAATTTTTAAAAAAACAAGAAAATACAAAACACGATATATGGCATTGGGTCTGTATTGCCGGTTTGTTCGGGGCTCTTATCGGTGGAGCTGTTACGTCCTATCAAACAGCTCAAATGCAAAAAGTCCCTCTTAAACAAAACGCACCTAAACATCCGGCACATATAAAAACGTATGAATAACGGCATATCTTTATTCATCACAAAACCGATTGCATAAAATACATCAATCCCTTGTCAACAGCATACAAATACCCCCATGTGGTATCTTTATCAAATTATAATGTATGCTGATTGTTTATAATGCTTTTAATTTCTTTATGCGTTAATACGTGTCTCAGATGTTGACGGGCCTTCTTTAAATTTAAATCCGTTATATCTAACTGACTTGCATATTGTTTTAAAAATGAAAACAAGCCTTCTTGTCTGATACACATAACAACCTGACCGTTATCCGGTCGGCGGGCATATGTAAAAAGCGGTTGTTGTTCTTGTTTATTATCTGTATCGGGGATAAAAAGAGTATCTACACATGATTCATTGATAAATTTTTCAAATTTTCGTATAGAAACGGCTGATTTTTTACCTAACAATGTACAGATTTCAGGAATACTGAATAAATCAGGTGTTTTTGGCACAATTTGAACACGACCGCACAACTCATCAACAATAATCGGACGAACTTTTAATTCTTCCTGATGACGTTCAACCAAATAAGGTATCGCTTCTTTGCGAATGCAAATACAGCCAACACCTTTATTTCTAACACCGGCCCATACAAACATATCCCTTTCAACTGCTTGCCCCGTTTCATCCGTAGCCGGATATGTTTCATCTAAATATTTTTCTCGAATACAATGAATAATATCATAATCAGCACAATGTAACACTTGTCCCATTTGAGCCAATGGCATTAAATCATCTGTCAACGGTTCGATGGCTTTTTCACCTAAAAAATCCATGATAACAAAACGATTAAAACCCCGTTCAATTAAAAAATCACGGTGTTTGGAAACAAAGGAACGCATTGCTTTTTCATTTCTGAAAACTGTTCTATATGCCGATTTAGACTGAACACGTTCAAAAATAAAGGCATCGTATGATTGACCATTTTTGTCAACTTCCGGATATGTTTCATTACCAAAGCGTTCTAAAATCATTTGAGTTGTTTCACCGTGTTGACGTGTTTGCTGCGATAGCATAGGGTAAAAATAATAAAAAGAAATCATTTGTTTTGTTTTTTTACGTACTTTACTGATACCGGCTAATTCATCCAACAATTCCGGAGCAACACCCATTTTCAAAAATTCATCTTTATATCGAAAAACGACCTGTTTTAAGTCTTTCTTTGTAATATAATACCGTTTTTCTCCATTCCATAAGTACGGAACAAATAATCGCCGAGTTGTTATTTCACCATTAGCATTTACTTTCTCAATCACGGCATTCATTAAATGTTCCATCAGCCAATTATAAAACATATCATAATTTTTAGCACATCCCAATCTGGTTGCTAATTGTTGAATGGTTAGCATATCTTTGGGTTTATCAATTTTTTGAACACCATCTGCAATATGAGAAACACAATTTAAACCCAATTCATCCAAAACAGACCGATGTTTTTGAACAAATGTTTGTATGCCTTTTTTTCGAATATGTAATTCGTTAATCTTACCAACTTCAAAGATTTTTTGAACGTGTTTATTTCCATTCTCATCAGTTTCAATATAGGTATCATCTAAACAATGTTCCATAATAAACTGTTTTAAATCGGTATCCGAAACACTGCATTGCGTGCTTAACTGACGAGATAAATAACGCAGAGAAACAATTTCTGATTCTTTATCTGCCTGTCGTCCGATTTCTTTTAAAACAGAGCCGAATTGTTTCGTAAAAGCAGATAAAGCCTCTCGTTTTAAAAAGAAACGAGGCGTGCCAACAGTCGGAACCCATGTTACAAACATTTTTTGTGTTTCTTGCTGTCCTGCATTATTTTGGGTTGTATAGGTAGCCGTTAACAAGTTTTGATAAATAAAATCAATAATCGGTTGTATTGATTTACTGTTTCTTGTAAATTTCATAGCAAGATTCCACAAACGGACATAGTCATTTTTGGAATATTTTGAAATCCGTTCAAAATCATTTTCAACAATGTATAAAATATCGGGAGAAATACCCATTTGTTCTAATTCAGTTCGATGAGCCTTGACAAATGACGGAACGGCTTCTTTCAAAATATAACATGATTTTGTACCTAAACCGGTTGCCCCTTGATAAATAATCGGTTCTTGAACTTGTTCACCGTTTCTGATTGTTTCAAACCGTTCATGTAAATAATCAGGTACGACCCAATTATACAAAACCGTTTTAAAGTTTTTCTTTTCCCCCAGTAAAAGAGTTAATTCGGATACTGTGTAAAATTCATCCGGATTATGAACAAGCGGAATCAATAAATGTTTTCGATTATACTGGATTGACGGCATTTTTCCCTCTCTAAATAACACAAAAGACGTTTCATTGTATCATCATATTTTATTTTTGTCAATCATTTTAAACACAAACAAATAAATAATATAGCGATACAAAAAACCGAACAAATAAAAAAGGGGGGGCTGTTATTCGAATAACACTGTACATATTTTATTGTACGACAGATTTAGAAACTCTTTTATATTCAATCACACCCTGATTATTTTGCTGCTTCAAATACTGAATGGTACCATCTTCAAATATTATTTTTTCAAGACCGTTTTTTTGGTAAACAATTTTTCCCTTTAATTTACCGGGAAATTGATACACTTCCTGATTATCCTGTTTCAGTAAAATCGTATGGTTATCCACCCAATATCCGTTCAAATACCGTTCCAATGTTTTAAAAAAATCATTTGTTTTCATATAATTCGGGCCTATATTCCATGGTTTTCCTTCTATAATATAATGAAAAATAAGCATGTTTTTTTGTGCGTTTTGTATTTCTTCCATAGAATACCGATTATAACCGTAAGCACAAAAAACCGGTCTTTTTACTTGACAGGAATGGTGAAAATTATACATAGGAGATAACCATAATACGCTGTTATTAAAAAGACAGTTTAAGACGGTTTGGTCTTTCTGAAAACGATCGTATTTTTGATATTCTTTATCCGTTGCTTTTTCAAAAATGTGATTTTTTCGCCACATATCAATATTGACAAGCATAACACCGGCATTAAACGTTCTGGTATGACATGATGTCGTATGTTGTGCCCCGTGCATATCTTCAACACCGGCAATATAATAACCGTCTATATTTTGATTGTAAAAAGATTTAAGAGAAGAAAAAACATACACATCAACATCCATATAAATCACTTTTTTATATTGTGGAAAAAGCTCTCCTAACAAATAACGATAATATGTGGGATAATTCAAATGAGACGGTATTAAATGATGAACTGTTATCCAATGAATTTCAAACGGTCTGAATTTTTTTAATTGTTCAATTTTTTCCTTATAAAAAGAGGACACGTTTTTTTCCAAAATATAAAAAACCAATTTATCATCTTTATCAGCGTGTTCTATAATACTGGCGATTGTAACCCCTGCTCCCAACGCATATTGATTGTTAAATGCTAAAACAATCGGTATTTCGTTATTATGAGATGTATCATAAACAGATAAACAAAAAAAAGAACACAATCCTGACAAGCAAAATACAATAAATGCCCATACAAACCGATTGATATATTGTCCCATTCTCTCTCCCCCATTTATCCTTAACATAAGATTGTAAATTAAACGCATATAAAAATCAATTGATTTTTATTGTTATTGATGATATATACTTTTTATGGAAAAACATTTCTTTTTATTTCGACATGGACAAACAACTTATAATATCAACGGGTTTATTCAAGGACAAACCAATGATTCCGTTTTAACAGAAACAGGGATAGTCCAAGCATTTCATATTGGTAACGTATTACGTCAATATCCGTTGGATATTTTAATTTCTTCTCCTTTGAAACGGGCTTTACAAACATCTGAACAAGTTTTAAAACACTTTCCTAATTTACCGTTTAAAACAGATAATCGTTTAACGGAGGTCAATGTCGGAGAAATTGAAGGTCTTCATTACACGGTTGTTCAAGAAAAATTTCAAGAAAAATACCAACAATGGCGGTCATCTCACCCTGATTTTCAAGATATGCGTTTCGTTGGCGGAGAAAGCAAAACAGACGTTCGCACACGTCTGTTTGAAGCCTTAAACGATTACGCTGAAAAAACAAATTATACACATATCGCTGTTAGCGGTCATGGTATTTTATTATCTCAAATGTTATTAGCATTAGGACATGACATACCTCATATTGAAAATGGAACCGTTTTGCATTTAATTTGGGATAATCGCCAATGGACTTTAAAAGAAAAAATGAACTCAAAATAATTGTTCTTCTTGACTTTTAATTATCAAAATGTAAAGTTGAAAGATAATCTAACCATTTTGTAAGGAAAAATAAAATGAACCACAATCAACACACACAAAAACCCATATCAAACAATGAATCGCTTTCGAAACAACTGCCATCACATAAAAAACATATATTGGTTTTCTTTATTTTCTGTTTATGTTGCATAGGTATTATATCATTCAGATTATCAACAACAAATCGTGTTTCACCGATTTCATCCGATGATACTCATAATTCTTATGAAATCGTTGATGGGGGTAAATTACCTTATAAAGATATTCAAAAACCGGCTCATGTTTCTTTAAATTTAAATGAAGACACTCAAGTTGATTCGGCTATTATCGATCAAATACTTCAAAATGACGTTATTTATTCAGAAGGTAATCCGGAAGGCAAATTTGTGATTATTAAATTTTTTGACTATAATTGCAGTTGGTGTATGAAAACAGCCCGTCTTTTCCAAGAAGCGTTTGAAAATAATTCCATTCCTAATGTCCGATTAGTTTTAGTCCATACACCGATATTTCCAGAAAGTTTAGCACCAACTTGGTTAATAATGGCGGCTCAAGAACAAGGTATGTTTTCACAATTATATAATGCTGTTCTTCGTACCCCCGGAAAAACAACAACGCAAAAAGTATTGACCCTTGCTGAAAAATTAGGTATCAACACACAACAATTACAAGCCGATGCCAACACTCCAAAAATTCAAAAACAAATGGATATTGCAGAACAGTTGGTTAACAAATTAAAGTTGGAAGGTGTTCCTATATTAATTATAAACGGCAAATTACATCGTGGTGCTTTGATAGGAGAACAATTTGAACAAATGGTTATTGATTCCAATCAATAATTTCAAGCGTTGATTTTACCTAAAACAAAAGATGAATACTTAACGAGATAGAAATGATACCGTCTCTATTCTAGTCTGACAGATAATTTCGGTTCTAAATTGTTTATAATGGTACAATGCAAAATTTATCCGATTATACTTGAATAGAAAATAAAAGACCCGTTTTTTTTCAAACTTACCGGAGCAGGAAAAAACGCCCCCAATTAAAAAGTCTTGACAAATTTATTTTTTCATCATAGACTGATATTGTTTTGATAACATTGAAAGGAAAATAAAATGACGGAACTGGAAAATAAAGCTTTATACTATGCCACTCGTTTACATGAAGGAGTTATCTATGGTGGTGGGATGGTTATGTTAGATCAGGTTAAAGGTACAACTAAGTTAGTAAAAGAACATTCCACATTGAAGGGTGAAGAAAAAGATATTGTTGTATGTGCTTCTCTTTTACATAAATGTTTTGAAACAAAGCGAATTGCAGAAGGTGTTGCTCCTTTAACAGCGGAACAAATTGAACAAATTGCAGGTTCAAAGGTTTTGTCTGTCATTCAAGAGTTAATGACTGAACCGGAAGATGAAAATAAAACAAAAACAGAACAATGGAAAGAAAAAGCTGAATGGGCAAAGACATTGTCTCCTCAGGCACAAGAAATTTTACTGGCTGAAAAAATTATGAATTTTCAAACTTCCAGGGATAAACCTAATCCTAAAAAACCGTTATCTTGGCATCAAGAATATTTTCAAACACGAATGATAATGGTTGATGCTTTAAAAGATGTAAATCCGGAACTTTATAAGATTGCGGTTCAAACAAAAGAGGAAGGGTTACGAAAAATTATAGCCATGCAACAAACACTGTCTAACGGTGGCCGAGCTAGCTAATAAATTTTTCTCATGAAAGTTTAATGCCCTATTTCTGTCGAGATGGGCATTTTATTTTTTATCTTTGTTTTCTATAAGAAACTTTGATTTTATGAAAATTCAGAAAAAGTCATCTTTAAAAGCGACTTTTCGGTTTAGGTTAGTCAACTCTCATAATACACGAACTAAAATAGTATGATTTTATTACTCTAATGGTTTAGTTGTAATCAGCATAATGAAATAAATGGCTTTTCAATATCATTTTTTTTGAGATAACAGGATTAGTTATTTTTACCTTATCTAAAAAATTAAAAATAAGAGGAAAAACCGCAACATGAACTTGTTTTATAAATCGATTTACTTTTAATTTATATAACCAATATGGCAATAACCCTAAAATGGCCGCTAAAAGAATAAAAATACCATTATTGAATGTTATCGTTAGAACAAAAAAACAGCAATATAATGATAAATACAAAATATCTTTTCTTTATTTGTTTACCTAAGGATAAATAAAATATTATTTTTCTTTGTAAACCATATCATCTGGCAAATATTTATTTTCAGAGAATTTTATTTGAGTTTCTTCTTGTATAAAATTATCTATACTTTTAACCATTTCTTTTAGGAGTCTTTTCGCAACGTTTCTTGTCAGGAAAACCGAAAGAGGATATATTTTTAAGGCTCCAATTTTTATATTCGTTCCTTTTAAGACATAACTACGGGATGATGTGTAGGTGAAACTAACTTTATTTTCAAGCCCTAGCTTCTTGATATACTCCCCATATTTTATATTATAATTTTTAATTTCACTTATCTGTGATTCATTTAACGTTTTTATATCATCCAAATTTTTATCTTTATATTTAGGCGGTTTTATTATAAAAAGCGTAGCTAGTCCTTCTGTATCTTTGTTTATAACTTCAACAAAAGGATTACGTGCCAATTGTTTTCTGAAATATTCAGAAGAGGAAAAAAGAGTTCCTATAATTTCACAATATCCTTTAATACCTAAAGTTTTTAAACTAATAAGTGCGGCAATGGCTCCGGATGACGCCCGTGTTAATTCTAAGGAAGTTTCAAATGGTGCATAATTCCCCCAATAATAATCTGCGTATTCAATATATTTTTTGGGATTCAGTGTAAAATAATCATGCCTGTTTTTAACTAAAAATATACTTGATGTATATGGACAAAAACCTGTTTTATGGAAATCTATTCCGACAGAATCTGCATATTTCATTTCAGAAACCTTTTCAGCCAGACTTTTTATTTTAATTAAATCACTCTTTGAAAAAGCGGAAGGATTAGCTTTAAAATCATACTTATTAAAAAATAACCAAACCCAACCTAAAACGGCATCTACATGTATGTGAGGTACATACTTTAATTCATACTTATTCACAATTTTCTTATTTAAGTCATAGATTTTTTTGATAGGATCAATCGCATACTCCACCGTACTGCAACCATTGATATTATAGCCCAAAAAGGTCCTTCCTTTTTCTATATTTTCACAAATTATTTTTTCTAATGAATCCATGATAATACAATCATTCTCATCGCAAGGTGCCTCTATACAGTTTGAAATTCCTATACCCAACCAATTACAAACTTCATAATGGCATGGATGTGCTTTTGCACTGGTAATCATAAAATATTTATCTGCTGTCACACCATTATTCATATTGTCTGGATCAGCCTTGTTTAATGCGATTTTCGTAGCGTATAAGTTTGTTCCCTTACCACCAAAAGTAAATATGCCATGAGCTTTTTCCCACTCCCATTGAAGCAAATCACTCAGATATTTTGTAACCTCTAATTCGGCTGTTAAAAGCTTACCACAGTAATGATCCTCTGCAAAATTGGGATTAAAAATATTTGTAAAACAGACACCCGCCAGCGAGGCAAGATTTACAGGAGGAATAACGTTAATCATTGTCCCCGGATTTATCCAATTCGGAATATTTTGATATAACGGAGAAATGTACTTAAACACTTCATTGGGTTCCATTTGTTCATAGTTCAATTCACAATTTTTGATATAATCAATATAGTGAAAATCTTGTATACCTTTAAAAAAAGGATATTCATAATTCGTGTATTCGGCTATAGATGCCTCATATTGCTTGATCAGTTTTAACAAATAACTAACATTAGATTTTTTATAAGAGCCAAAATACTTATTCAATTTCATGGATATTACCCTTTGTAAATGAAAGTGGAAAGTGTCGTCTTTGAGATATTATTTGTGGTTGTTTTTCTTGATTATACTCCATATAATATTTTTTACTTAAATCCAAAAAATCTCTTGATAAGCCATAGATATCTTTAGGTTTAGTAAAAAAAAGAATTTTGTCGTACTTCTTTTGATATGTAAAACCGTTTTTAAATTGATAAAATTTTTTTATTATTATTTTAAGTGGCTAAGAAGATGAACCTCGATTTTATCAAAACCGAAGTTTTGTTTCATTAAGTGACATCAATGTCAGTTAATCGTAAAGAAAATGTATATAATTAACCTTTGTATATGTGTAGGTAGAGGTTAATCATTGTATGCATTAAGTCAGAAGTTAAATAAAAAAAGAGGCGGCTTATGCCACCTCTTCATTCTCGTTTTTTTCTTCCTTTGGTTCAATTTTAATCAGATTTTTTCGATGAGGCAAAGTAATCACCCTTTATATTAAAAAGAAACTAATAGCCTTTAACTGTTTGGTTAATTGGTTTTAATACCCAATTAATTTTCATATATAATTCATTCCATTGCTTTGTGCTTTGTTACAAAAAAGTTTTTATTGCAGAAAATAAATTATTAAACCTCTGTCATCTGCAGAATTTTATTGTAATTAGAAAACCACCGGCTAAGCCGGTGGTTCAGTGAGGTTCACCATAATTAATTCTGTATTAAGTGTTGAGATTATTTTTAAAATCAACAGTTTTATTAAAAATATTTTTGCCTCGGCACCGATGGGACAAAAGATGATCACAATTGATAATAAAATTTTACTCCTATCTAGATATCCTTTTTAAGTTGAATTTCATTCAAATGATAATCGACCAATTCTCCGCCGTAATAGACAATATTTGAGTAACCGTAATCTAATTTTTTAGTATAAAATGTGATAGGCTTTGAGGCATATATCCATTCATATCTGTCAAAAAACTTTTCATCTTTAACACTAAAATCGGCATTTTCAGACATTTGTTGAATAACTCTATCTGTATCTTTTTTTGTTAAAGCATTTTGTAAAATCCATTGTGAATATGGATTATCAAAATTATTATTGTGTGTATTTAAATTGAGTGTTTTTAAACTAACTGTTTTAATATTAGGATAAGTATCGAGATATTTTTTTATTTCCGTTAAATATTCTTCAAAAGTTTTGTTTTTTAACATAACATAGTTTAAGCGTACATTAACCTCTTTAAACAAATGGCTGTTAATATAATCTTTATCATATCCTAAAATTTCCATATCTTTTTTAGAATCAAAATCAATTCGCGTAATTTCAACAATGAAATCTTTTTTGATCAAATCTAATTTATCTTTTTCAAAAAAGATATTACCTGATGATTGGAACCTCAACTCATCAAATAAACCTGATTTTTTAACAGTATCGACAACGGTTTTTATTGTTTCATAAGAGTGTAAAGACGGTTCGCCATTCCCACAAAAAATAAAATATCTAAAAGAAATACCTTGTTTTTTTAAATATTCTAACTGTGTTTTCAGCTTGTGAATTTTATCATCAACAATTGGCCATTTTGTGATTTTTGCTGTGCAATATGGGCAATTTTTGTTACATTTAAATGAGGATAAAATAAGTTCAAATTCTTTGTATTTCATAAAGTTTCTCCTTTATAATAAGTTTTTAATTAATGGATAAATATCGTTTGTGTTTTTAAATGGTATAATTTTAATATGGTGACTGTTTTTTATGGCATTAGCGATTGCAAACCAATATTCAGATTTTATTGTGTAGGAAGATTCTTCTTCTTGATACAATAAAATAATTTCTTTATTTTGATACAATGCCCAATCCAACTCAACAATCGTGCCAACAGAAAAATGTTCCGATAAAACACAAACAAAAAAATCAGCATCTGAAACTGCTTTAAATTCAGCATTAAGTACAGTATTACAATCGGTTGAAGTATAATCTCCGCTTGATGCTTGTTCACAGTAAAAAGGACCTGTATAAATATATTTGCCAAAAACAATTTGAGTGTCAATTGGGTGTGTGAGTTTTTCTGACCCACCCAATATTTTTGATCGATAATCATCTTTCAACGAGTCCGACAAAGAAAGTTTTGGATCTTTTAGCTTATTAAATTTTCCTGAAAAATATACTTTTTTCATTATTGTTTTCCTTTCATAATTTTATGCCACTCGTGATAAGATAAAACCGCCAAAACAGTCCAAACAATATTTAATGACAACAGATAAAACGCCGGTTGAGGTAACAAAGCATATTGAATGATATAACAAATATTATTAACAAACCAAATAACCCATGTATCAATTTTACGTAAAACCATAAAATAAGTTGCAACAAAACTGGAAATTGTTGTAAATGCATCTATCACAGGAAGATAATCATCCGTTTGTTTCAATAAAAAATACAAACCAATTGTTCCAAATACAATAAATAGTGTATATCCTATTCTCTCCTCAAAAGAACAGGCTCTAATCATTTTTTTTCCGCATTTAGGATTCCACAAAACGAAACCCACAATACCAACAATTAAATAAAAGAATGCATTACCCATATCTGCGTATAATTTACCGGCAAACGAAAACAGTATTAAGCACAACATTTGCACGATGTAAAAAAACCAATGAATCCGGTTATTAAACAACACAAAAATCCCTTGCAACAATCCAAAGACTGTTGCTCCGATTTCAAAAATCATTTATTTTCTCCTAAATTCTGTTATTTTTCCCGTATTTGATGCGGTAAGTATTTTTTTATAACCGGCAAATAAGTTGCCTTATATTCGGGATAAAAACGCATTAAAGTATCATAGGCATTAAGCGGTTTATCCGGTTTTGTCATTCTGGCACATTCCCAATCAATAATTGTGTCCAATAAATCATCCGGCGATTTTTTAAGATTATTTTTAACATGATGACGGTTGTGAATCCGATGAAATGTATGAACATCAGAAATACTCATCCAAAAGCAAAATAAATACATCAGTGGCTTTTCGGCATCATGCAAGTAACCGCTTAAAGTGTTTTTACCTCGCAATTGTTTTTCCACTTGTAAAAAAGCTTTTTTATGCTTTAACGTATAAAATATTTTTTGTATTTTTTCTTTGAACATTTCTTTTTCCTTTCAAGGAAAGAGGGGAGATCCCCTCTTTGGTTTAAGCTCTAATTCTTTCGGGAATATCGGTTAAATAGTTATCAAAATATCCTTTTACCAATACAACTGGAGTCCCTTTATCACCTGATCCTGTAGTTAAATCACATAACGATCCAACTAAATCCGTAATTTGCCTTGGTGTTGTTCCCAGCGTATAAAAATCATCTCCTGTATTTTTTTCGGTAATGGCTTTTTGAATGGCTTCTTCCGGATTATCTATATGATTATCGGCAACTGCTTTGATTTTAATTTCATTGGGCATTCCCTTTAATCCATCGGTATATCCTGGTGAAACAACCGGATCGGCAAACTCCCAAATATGTGTTTTTGGACATTTAAATCCACCATCTCCGTAAATCATCACCTCAATGGCCAAACCGGTTTTTTGTTTCAACTTATCTTGTAATTTTTTACAAAAGGCTTGAGAATCTCTAGGAAACAATTTTAACCGATTTTCATCCGAATAATTAGAACCAAGAACACCATATTCGCTCCAACCATGTTGACTTGTCGGTGTATTACAAATATCATCCAATGTATAGACTATACCACCAGCCTGTTGTAAAATGGCTTTATGACGATATCGGGCATGAATGCTAGAAACAATAATTTGATTGGTATATTTCAAAATATCCTTTGGATTATTTAATAAAACAATTTCAATGTTCGGGGCAATTTCTTCATACATTTGAATATGATCAGATCCTGTAATCGGATGATGAAAAACACCAAATTTTTCACGAAATTGTAGCTTACTTAAAATATCTGAATACGGATTAATGTCGGAATTAAATAAAGCATCTTCATCCATAATAGCATTTCCAACTTCATCTACCGGATAAGATAAACACACATAGACCTTTCCCTTGACCCCTTGGGCAATACCTTCTAATATTTTGGCAAAACGGTTACGAGATAAAATCGGAAAAGCAACAGCGACGTCCCCTTCTGGAAATTTTTGACTGATATCATCAGCAATATCATCTAAAGTTACATAGTTGCCTTGAGCTCTCGCTAAAAAGGATTCTGTAATTCCGACAATATCACAATTATCTAAGGTAATGGGTTGGTAAGAGGTGTTGTATGCTTGAATCAGTTTATCTGAAATAATGCTAACGATATCATCACCTTGTTTTATAATCGGCATTCTTACACCATAAACAGAAACACCGACATAACGATTTGTTGAATAAGTTGTATTCATTTTATTTTCTCCTCGACAGTAGGTTTTAATTGATTTGTCTCGACTGTCCCTACAAGACCCAAATCAATGGAAAAGTTGATCTCAGCCTTTCCTAAACAAGTCCATCTTCATAAAAATTCTTTTCAATTAACTCCTGATTTTCCGGATGGACAAACTCTTTGTAACGTTCATCTTGAAGAGCGATCATATCACGCACCATATTTCCCGATAAAAACGGAAAACTTTGGGTTGTTCTGGAACATAACCCTACATTTGGCACATCAGATGCAAAAAATAAATATTCCCGATTGTCCCCAACATACATAATATCTGGCCGAGGTCTGTCTGGCAATTCCTTATTGATTGTTTCCAAAACATGATAATTCCAAGGAATCCTCTCTGTATCCTTTACAGGAATAATTTGCAATCTGGCATAATCTGAACTTTTACGCCAAACATTTTGAATCATTTTTTTGCGTATAAAATATGGCAGAGGATTCATATGAGTCCCGCTCTCTTGAGCAGAGCCAATTAAAACCGTTCCCTGTTCACATTCTTGCATCATTTGCTTAATTAATCGATCATGACCAATATGAAACGGTTGACATCGTAAAATACAAAATCCGTGTTTATATTTAAAAGTCATAAAAAAACCTCTCTTTCGAAAGGCCAACACATCATCTTAGGATTACCCTATACATTGATGACTGGCCAAGTCTATTGTCCCCGCCCATTGCCCTCGGACGCCTGAACAGGTTTATGTTAATACACAAAAAAAGCAGATGTCAATAAAAAAATACAAAAAACACAAATTATTTTGCAACATATTGATTAATATATTTTTAATAAGGGATATATAACAAAAAAAATACTGCTTTTTATTTTTTTAAACACCAAGTTGACGTTAAAATGATCTTCATTGAAATGATATTCTACATATCAACCTTATCCTAACAAACGTATTAAATAACAGATGTATGCCAATAAGAAACAAACAAGCGCTATCAAACTAAAATATACCGCCACACGGACTTAATGTACGCTAAAAAACATCGGGATTAGGGTTGAAAAAGCCTTGGTTTTATTGGCTTTTATCTTCTGTATAATGTTCTTCATTGCTAACCTCCGTTTGTGTCATGATCTCTATTCCCAATTTGAAAAAGTTAATCAAATTTAATTCATAATCACCTGCTTCTTGCTCTGATATATCGGGATACAAACGTAATATTTCTTCTTTGACATTTTGCATCAATTTTATCCTTTCTTTTTGTTATGAAAGAATTTTGTCGCACTTCTTTTGATATGTAAAACCGTTTTTAAATTGATAAAATTTTTTTATTATTATTTTGAAAGGCTAAGAAGATGAACCTCGATTTTATCAAAACCGAAGTTGTGTTTCATTAAGTGACATCAATGTCAGTTAATCGTAAAAAGTATTTTATCTATTGAACCTTTGTATGCGTGTAGGTAAAGGTTAAATATCTGTCAAAAACAACCTCCTGCCCTTAGGGCAAGAAGTTAAAAAGAAGTGAGTACATTTTAAGCCCACCCTTGACGAGAGATAAAACGCCGAAGCGTTGTGCGTCCAACACCCATAACTTTAGCAATTTGAGCTTTTGAAACGCCTTTATCCAATAAATCTTTGACTCGCTTTGAATTCTTTGACAGTTTTAATTTCTTGCTTGTGGCTGAGAATGGACGGCCCAGTTTTTTACCGCTGGCTTTTATGTTTGCCAAAGATGATTTTGTCCGTTGAGATATTAAACTGCGTTCAATTTCAGCCGATATACCAAAAGCAAATGCCATTACTTTTGATTGAATATCTGCGCCTAGCCTAAAATTTTCTTTTATTGTCCAGACCTGACATTCTTTGTTTAAACAAGTCTCCAATATACGCATAACCTCTAACATGGAACGTCCCAAACGAGATATTTCACAAGAAATCAGGATATCTCCGGCTTTCATACTTTGAAGTAATTTTCCTAATTTTCTTTTATCTAAAGATTTTCTGGATGAAATAGTTTCTTCAATCCAATGCGTAATTTTGACTTTTTGAGCTTTTGCGAATTGTTTAATTTCATATTTTTGATGTTCACAGGTTTGTTTATCTGTTGAAACTCTGATGTAGCCAATAACTGCCATGTTATACCTCCTCATAAATAAAGTTTAAAAAGTGGCTCATTTAATAGAACGTTTAAATCAACCACTTTTTTCATACTTTTGTATTTTTTGTATATTTTTAAAAAAGAATATGAAAAACAAAGAAAATCTATCATTTCAAGAACTGTATAGACATTTTATTATCTTAAATAAAAGCAAGGTGACCACAAACGTTGGTTTGTGGTACAGCATAGATGTGTACGTACATAATGATTCTTGTACATTTAATTTAATTTCTTATAAGGAGTAAAAATGAAAAAATTATCATTTATGGCCGTTTTGGCAGTTTCAACAATATTAACAGCTTGCAGTAGTGATAGTAGCGGAGGCGGAACTTCTTTTGTCTCTGGTAATGGAGGTGGTGGTTCTTCTATTCCTGTTACATCCTTACCTGATGGTTCAACGGTTCCAGAATCTGGGACAAGCATTCAAACGGTTAACAATTCACAACGCAGAACCGCAAATTATGAAAATGCTGTTGAATCCGTAAGTGGAACAGCAAGCGGTATAGCCGTATTAGCATCAGCACCATCTGCAGGTAATGCCACAGCTGAAGAAATTAACAATGCTTATAGCAATATGAATAAAATTTTGGTCAATCAAGATTTTACGAATGCAACAAAAGAAGATAT
>JAFTSJ010000040.1 GCA_017467335.1 Alphaproteobacteria bacterium | reverse complement strand
TGCGTTATCGTTTGGTTCTGAAACATGTTCGGGTGGCATAAGTGCCAATCAGACCGGTCAGATTTTCGGGGCTTGTACAGATATGGATAGTACCACTGCTTCGTGCAAAATGGACATACCGGATTGGGAAAAGATGTTGTCTGTTCAAACAGATTGCCCGAAACAACAATATTGTTATTTAGCGTTTAAATCGAAAGGATGTACCGATAAGGCGGACGCCAAAGGCAATAATCCGCTTTGGGGCGTGTGTTTAGACATGGAGTACAATTTAGGTGATTTAGAAGAATGTCCGATAGTGGAATAAATCAAAATATAAACAACCAAAAATAAACGGAGGAAAAAATGAAAAAATTATTATTGATATTAGCATTAACAGTGGCATTACCGAGCATGGCATATGCCAAATGCGATGGTGGTACGGAAAAACCGGGTAAAAATGGACACGTTTATTGTATCAGTAACCAAAAAATGAACTGGTGGAGTGCGTTTGCGTGGTGTAAAGCCAATGAACGACCATTGGCAACATTGGCTCAAGCCTGTAATAATCAAAGTTGGTCAAGTGGGTGTACAAATATACAAATTAGCATAGATAAATATGCGTGGACAGCGATAGCGTCAGGGGATAGCTCCGCCTATGGCGTTACTCTTGATACTGGTCGTGTGCACATGCTCACTCGAACCAACAGTTACTACGTCCTGTGTTATTAACCCCGCTTTTATAATACGACTTATGAAAGTTTAAATCCGCCTTTTACAGGCGGATTTTTTATAAATACAAAATTTTGAATGAGGCATTTATATTATTGTGATACCTTTTCCGTCCTGCTGAACACAACCCCCTACTGTCATGCTGAACACTATCCTCTACCGTCATGCTGAACTTGTTTCAGCATCTCACGGGGTTGTGGCAAGGTGCTTTATCGTTAAAAGACCCTGAACCAAGTTCAGGGTGACGTATTTCCTCTTATTCTGTCATCAACCCACTTGAACAAATTATAAAAAAACGCTGACAACATTATTCGTTATCAGCGTCTGAAATTATTTCTATTGAATTAAGATGTAAAATCTTCCCAAATCTTTTTAATCTGACAAAGAAAATCAGAACACGCTTCTTGATTGTCTTCACCACTTTCTTCAGCAAATTGACGTAACAATTCTTTTTGTTTGGCGTTCAGTTTAGTTGGCGTTTCAACACGGAATGTCACATATAAATCACCATATGAATCACTACGTAATTTCGGCATACCCTTCCCACGCAATTTAACTTGAGTGCCCGATTGCATACCGGCTTTAATGTCGTATGTTTCAGGTGTACCGCTCATGGTCGGTATTTTAACGCTACCACCCAATGCAGCCGTTGTCATCGGAACAGGCATTTCACAATATAAATCAGCCCCTTCTCTATCAAAAATACTATGCTTTTTAACCGTTAAGAAAACATATAAATCACCATTGGGACCACCAAATAAACCGGCATCACCTTCACCTGATAAACGCATGCGTACACCGGTATCAACCCCTTTCGGAATAGAAATTTCAAGCGTTCGTTTTTTACGAATACTTCCTCGTCCACGACATTCAGAACACGGTTCTTTAACCATTTTACCCGTTCCGTGACAATCCGGACAATCCGTATCAACGACAAAAAAACCTTGACGTTGCCGAATCCGCCCCATACCGCCACACGTTGAACAGGTTTCAACTTTTTTACCTCCCTTACCGTTACAAGCTTCACACGCAACACTTGTTTCAACAACAATCGGTTTCTTTAAACCTTCATAAGCTTCTTGTAACGTTATGGAAACATCATGACGAACATCAGCTCCCCGTAAATTGGCTTCCCGAGGCTGACTACGGCGACCGCCAAATCCGGCAAACATTTCTTCAAAAATATTTTCAAAACCGCTTCCGGTAAAATCAAATCCGCCAAATCCGGCACCACCACCGAATCCACCGTTTCCACCCATATTACTTGTAAACGCATCATGACCATATCGATCATAAGCAGCCCGTTTTTGATCGTCTTTTAATACTTCATATGCTTCATTGATTGCTTTAAATTGTACTTCGGCAGCAGCATCTCCGGGATGAATATCCGGATGACATTCTTTTGCTTTCGAACGGAATGCCCGTTTAATTTCAGAGGCAGTCGCATCTTTACTGACACCGAGTATTTCATAATAATCTTTTTGTGCCACGTTTTTTTCCTTGTTTTACGCAGAAAGGTCTTTCCCTAACATATAGATATATGCCATTGGAAAAGACCCTCCTCAATTTTACCCATTAGAGATTATTTTTTAACCTCTTCAAAATCAGCATCAACAACCGTGTCATCAGCCGGTTTTGCATCTGCCGTTGTATCAGCTTGTTCATTGGCTTGTGTCGATTGTTTATACATTGCTTCCCCTAATTTCAAAGAAGCCTGTGTCAAAGCATTTGTTTTATCTTTGATTTTTTCGGCATCATTGCTATCTAACACATCTTTTAATTCCTGAACGGCTTTTTCAATTGTTTCTTTTTCACCGGCTCCGATTTTATCGCCATTTTCCTTCAATTGTTTTTCCGTTTCATGAATTAAAGCATCAGCATGATTGCGTGCTTCAATTGCTTCTTTTAATTTTTTATCTTCTTCAGCATGTTGTTCGGCTTCTTTAACCATTTTTTCAATATCTTCGTCTTTTAAACCACCGGAGGCTTGAATACGAATATTTTGTTCTTTACCGGTTGCCTTATCTTTGGCTGAAACATTAACAATGCCATTGGCATCAATATCAAAAGTCACTTCAATTTGAGGCATACCACGAGGTGCCGGCGGAATACCGATTAAATCAAATTGACCTAACAATTTGTTATCACGAGCCATTTCACGTTCCCCTTGGAAAACACGAATGGTTACAGCTGTTTGACCATCTTCTGCTGTTGAGAAAACCTGACTTTTCTTTGTCGGAATAGTTGTATTTCTTTCAATCAACCGTGTGAAAACACCACCTAATGTTTCAATACCGAGTGATAATGGTGTCACGTCAAGCAATAAAACGTCTTTAACATCCCCTTTTAAGACGCCCCCTTGAATAGCAGCCCCCATGGCAACAACTTCATCAGGGTTCACGCCTTTATGTGGTTCTTTTCCAAAGAAATCATGAACGATTTCTTGAACTTTCGGCATACGAGTCATACCACCGACTAAAATAACTTCATCAATTTCTCCTTTGGATAAACCGGCATCTTTTAAGGCTTTTTCCATCGGCCCTTTTGTGCGAGCCAACAAATCTTCAACCAAACTTTCCAATTTAGCACGAGTCAAAGAAACGTTTAAATGTTTTGGACCGGTTGCATCAGCCGTAATAAACGGTAAGTTAATATCTGTTTGTGTTGCCGAAGATAATTCGATTTTAGCTTTTTCGGCTGCTTCTTTCAAACGTTGCAAAGCCATTCTGTCTTGACGTAAATCGATACCGTTTTCTTTTTTAAATTCATCCGCTAAATAATCCATAATACGAGCATCAAAATCTTCCCCACCCAAGAACGTATCACCGTTTGTGGATTTAACTTCAAAAACGCCATCGCCGATTTCCAAAATGGAAACGTCAAATGTACCACCACCCAAGTCATAAACAGCAATGGTTCCGGACTTTTTGCTATCCATACCGTATGCCAACGCAGCAGCTGTCGGTTCATTGATAATACGCAAAACTTCCAAACCGGCAATCTTACCGGCATCTTTTGTTGCCTGACGTTGCGAATCATCAAAGTAAGCCGGAACAGTAATAATGGCTTGTGTGATTTTTTCGCCTAAATAACTTTCAGCATCTTCCTTTAATTTTTGCAAAACATATGCCGAAATTTGACTGGGAGCATATTTTTTATCAGAAACTTCAACCCAAGCATCACCGTTATCTCCGGCAACGATTTTATACGGCATTAAACCTTTATCTCGTTCAACCATTTTATCATCATATCGGCGACCGATTAACCGTTTAATTGAAAATAATGTGCCTGCCGGATTGGTAACAGCTTGACGTTTTGCCGGCTGTCCGACCAAACGTTCCCCTTTGCTGGTAAATGCAACCATGGACGGTGTTGTTCTTGCCCCTTCACGGTTTTCCAAAACCTTGGCATCTTTACCATCCATGATACACATACATGAATTTGTTGTACCTAAATCAATTCCTAAAATTTTTGCCATAATTTTTCTCCTTTAATTAAAAAAAACGATTGTTTGATGTTATATAGGGCATAACATCGTATTTCGCAACATCTAAAACAAATTTTTTTTCAATTTTTTGCTTACTCCTTGAAAAAACAAATAAAATTGTATGTTTTTTTCTTTTTGACTTAAAAAAACGTTGAACATAAATCAATTTTTGATTATCCTTTAAACCAGTAACTATAAAGGTATTCAAAATGGATTTATATCGTTTGTATTTTGCCCGTTTGGTTTTCTTTGGGGCTGTTATATTGGGAATTTGGTTAGGCTTCACATTAAGAAGTTGTTTCCACCATAAGGAAAAACACACCATCGTTATCGACCTGTCAGAAAATCAAACACCTCCAGCCTTGACATTTCGATAAAAAAAAGTTAAACATGTCTTTTGATTTAAGAGAGGATTGATGATGTTTTTTTCACGAGCATGGCTTATCCCTTTTATTTGTGTGTTGATGACCGCCTATTTTATCTTTCACGCAGTACAAGGTAATCACGGTATTCGCCGAATGATTCAAATTCGGGAAGAAATTGCTTATGCCGATAAAATTAAACAGGAAAGTGCTTCAACCAAAGAATTATTACAAGCCAAAGTCAATGCTCTTTCTCCAAAATCACTTGATTTAGACCAACTTTCCGAATCGGCGTTGCGTATTTTAAATATGGGCGATCCGTCTGTCAAAGTTATTTTTCAATAAATTTTATTACAATTATTGAGTTCGACACTTCTCTTTCCTATCTGATACCATAATAGCAGTTAGGAGGAAATATGATTAGTTTAGATAAAAAAACACGCCGTTGGGTCAATAAAAATATTATTTCCATGGCACAACGAGAACAAATTTTAGAACAAGAACACATGGCTCGCAAACCATTTGTTTTTTTTAGTTTTGTTTGGTTAGGTATTTTTTTGTTAATTTTAGGCATCGGGTCTTTAATCGGATCGTTTTGGCACACAATCCCCGAAAGTATTAAATTGGGCGTAGCAACGCTTCTTTTATTCAGTAGTTTAATATTTTCGGCTTTGGCTATCAAAAAAGAAAAACAAAAAATAGCCGAAGTTGCTTTATGCGTTGCCTTTTTCATGATTGGAGGCGGTATTGGTCTTGTCGCACAGATATTTAACTTACCTGTTAACGGTTCAACCGGTTTGTTTTTATGGTTATTTTTGTCGTTTGGTATCGTTTTGTTAAGCAAACACCGATTATTGGCTTTTTTGTGGATTCCATTGTTTTTCGGGGGTGTTATCGGCTACATGAAATTGGAACTATTGTTATTGTTTTTTGAACAAAGTCCTTTGTTTGCAACAACGTTATTAGGCGGTATTTTAATCTGCTTGATTTATCTGTCTCATTTCTTTACGGATAAATTTGCCGTCAGTTTATATCACTGGTCAATTTTTTTGTATTTTCCGATTGTTTTTCTAGGTGATATTGCCATGAATAAACCTTATCAGGGATTTTTATTGTCTTTGGCTTTTTTAGGTATATTACTTTTTTTCGCCGTTACAGCTCGCCGAACAATACTATTCAATGTAACGGGATTTTTTATCATTTTACGCATTTTGTTGTTTTATTTTCAAAATATACATCATTTGTATCATACCGGCCTTGCTTTTATAATGGCAGGCACCGGATTATTGTGTTGCATCGGTATTTGGGTCTTTTTAAAGAAAAAAAATATTATCTGACATAAAGTACGGATAAATTGATTGACGGAACATACAAATTTTCATATAATCACGTCATGTTTAATATTGACGGGAGAAAAAATATGAAAAAAATTTTATTTGCAACTGTTGCTTTGGCTGTTTTAGGAGGGGCAGCAGCTCTTATCTATGGAGATATGCCGATTAAAACGTATTATCCGAATGGAGTCTTAAAATCCGAAACACAACGTTCCTTTTTTAAGAAAAACGGTTATCACAAAGAATATCATCCGAACGGACAATTACAACTGGAAGCAACATACGTAAACGGTATAAAAAACGGGGAAGAAAAACAATATCTTGATAATGGAACATTAAGACGCAAAGTCACCTATTTAAACGGTATCAAAAACGGAACCGAAACTGTTTACTACGATAAATCCCGTATAGAAATTCCCTATGAAAAAGGTAAAAAAGAAGGTAAAGCCAATATAATTGTTTCAAATATTGAACATTATTCAATCACATACAAAAATAATATTTTGGACGGTCCGATTGAAGGAATTGAAGATATGACAATAACAGCCTTTGCGGATGGTAAATTTTCTGCCCATGTTTCGGATGGGGGCGTGTTAATGGATGGACGCCTTCTTTGTCAAGATGATAAGCTATATGAAGTTTTCTTCATCAATGATGACATTGACCGTACGGTAGCAGCGTTACGTTGTTTATCTATTGAACAAATAAAAGGTGGTGATGATACAGTAACCGTGAAATGGGACGGAGCCTTTAATTTCCCTCGGTTTACCAAAACAACATCAATAACTGTAACAGATTTACAACATAAAGCAAAAAATTTTACTGTTCCATCTGATTTAATCGGTGAAGAAGCTTTTAATGTTTTACAAACACACTATACACCCAACAAAGTTGTTTTAACAATCAGTGATGACAACCAAACTGTTTCACTGAATGTTCCTAATAAACAAGATAAAGATATTTTTAAAGGAAGTATCCAATTTGACGATATTGCTTCCTTAATAGAAACGGGTGTTCAGGTCAGCAAAGATAATGATTTTGAAAAATTATTTCCGGTACTCAAAAACACGTCATTAAATGAATTACTCTTTTTAACACCTCATGGAACAAAGGATCTTTCCTTGCAAGGGAAGATTCAACCGGCTTTGTTAAAAGTATCTGATGAAACAAATTTGACTCTTTACAATCCGGATGAAAAACCTATTTTGGAATTTAAAGCAGCACAAAACGGTATTCAAATAGATGTGCGTTATCCTCAATCGGCAAAACCGATGTTATCAGTAACCGAAGAAATCAATATTCCTCACCTATCTAAACTACAAGAAAGTTTAGCAAAGGCCGAAACGACAAAAGATTACATGGTTATCGGTATGACATACGGACAAGATCCGACTTTATCCATGCCTCAGGAAATCATTTTAAAAGATTTCAAACTCATTGGAGCTGATGGTACGATTTTGGCTCAAAGTGAAAAAATAAACGTTCGTCCGAATGATCGTTATATTGCCGGAAATATCACCGTATCAGGACAAAACAATCAAAAATATAAAATAACGTTCGTCAATCCTGATACAGCGTCTATTACCGAAGAAAACGGCAAAGTACATACCATTCGTTTAGAACAATTAGCGACTGTTTTACAACAAATCGGTTATGATAAAGTTCTCAAAGAAAAATTATTACAACCTATTTTAAATGAAGGTCAACAACTGATAAAAGAAGACCGATACTCATTTATTACATTGTTTTTTGTTGGTTTTTTCGAAGGGATGAAGGCATCCGACTCATCAATGGAAGATATTTCTTTTTCTGACGATAATGTATCTGATTTGATAGAAATGTCTGATAGTGATCAATTAACAGATGATGAGTCCTTTGCATTTCCTCAAGAATAGGATAAAAATATGCCTGATTTTGCTATCGAGTCACGTTTAGGAAACAATGCTACCGTTTTCGGGTTTGACGAAGCCGGTCGAGGTCCATGGTGCGGGCCGGTTGTTGCTGCTTGTGCTTGTTGGCAAAATCAGGATATTCCCGTTTCGCTAAAACAACAAATTGACGATTCTAAAAAATTATCCGGTCTGAAAAGAGAACGATTATTTGAAGAAATCAAACGATCATCTTGTATCTATGGCATTGGCTATGCCTCAGCAGAAGAAATTGATTCGCTAAATATTTTACAAGCCACTTTTTTGGCTATGAAACGAGCCATGGAAAATGCCTGTCAAACATTTCATATCAAGCCGACACATGCGTTAATTGACGGGAATCGCCTTCCCAAAGATTGGCCTGTACCCTGTCAATGTGTCATTAAAGGGGACCATTTGTCATTATCTGTCGCAACAGCTTCAATTCTTGCCAAAGTAACACGGGATAGAATCATGTGCGAACTGGCACAAATTTATCCCCACTACGGATGGGACAGAAATGCCGGTTATGGCACAAAAGAACATATTCAAGCCCTTGCTCAACATGGTATAACACCCTATCACCGCCGTTCATATGCCCCGATAAAAGCCCTCATTGAACAAATGGTGGCAAAAAATACCGATTAAGTAAATTTTACTTGCAATTACACAAAAAAAAGTGTATAAGATATGCACTTTTGTAAAGGCAAAAGTCAAAGATTAATTCACCCCTGGAGGATTTTTCTTTGTTTTTTTTATTTTTTTATAAGGAAATTATTATGCAAGTTTCTCAATTAAACGCAGTCAAACGTGAAAAAGCTGGTAAGGGGGCCTCTCGCGCTAAACGTCGTGAAGGGTTCGTTCCTGCCGTTATTTACGGAGATAAAAAAGAACCGTTAATCATCGCTTTGGAAGAAAAAGTTATTGTTGCTGAAATGGCTAAAAAAGGTTTATGGACACGTCAATTCAATATCGTTGTTGACGGTCAAAACAACCATGTTTTGTGTCAAGACATTCAAAAACATCCGGTTTCTTCTCGTCCGATGCATGTCGATTTTCTGCGTATTTCAAAAGATGCCGAATTAACATTGGATATTCCTGTTCGTTTCGAAAACGAAGCAACATGTCCGGGCATTAAATTAGGCGGTATCTTGAACGTTGTTCATAGAACATTGGAAGCCAAATGTAAAGCCGATAACATTCCGGAAGCATTTGTTATCGATTTATCAAAAGTTGAAATGGGTACATCCATTACGGCTTTCTCAATTGAATTACCGGCCGGTGTCAAATTAGCAGCAACCGAAGATTTCACAGTTGCAACAATTGTTGCTTCTCAAATGTCTGATTCATCTGACGCTGCTACAACAGAAGCCAAATAATCATGTTTTTGTTGGTTGGTCTAGGAAATCCGGGAACCGAATATGCCGAAACCCGCCACAATGTCGGATTTATGGCGGTGGACGAAATTGTTCGCCGCCATCATTTTTCCGGTTTTAAATCTAAATTTAAAGGCGTTTACGCTGACGGAACCGTTCAACAAGAAAAAGTCATGATTTTAAAGCCGATGACGTATATGAATTTATCAGGCGAATCGGTTGGAGCCATTTGTCGTTTTTTTAAAATACCGCCGGAAAAAGTAATTGTTTTTCATGATGATATGGATTTACCGGTTGGAAAAATAAAAGTTAAAACAGGTGGTGGGTCCGGTGGACACAATGGGATAAAAAGTATCGATTCACATATCGGAAACGGATATACACGTGTTCGAATCGGCGTTTCAAAACCGGCTGTCAAAGAACAAGTTATTGACTGGGTTTTATCTAAATTTTCAACAACAGACCGAAATATTTTAGATGACTTAATCACAAAAACAGCCATAGAACTTCCAACATTATTGACAAAAGACGGCAGTTGTTTTATGAATAAAATAAAATAACATGTCGAGAGGTCAACATGAAAAAATACATCCATTATATTTGTTTAGGACTTTTTGTTTTCTTATCAAGTGCTAAAATTTCACATGCTGTTGACATTCCTGCTTATACACCCCCGATTATTGATGAAGCAGATTTAATATCAGGGGCTGATGAATTTAAAATTCAGCAAATGATTCGACATCAAACCAATCCTCGTATTTTGATTGTTACCCTCCATTCAGACAGAGGAGAAGGAGATGCTTATTTTTCAGATTTAATGACAAGATGGGGCATTCCTCAAAATGAAATAGACAACACCTTATTTATCGGATTAGCACGTCAAACAAAACGAATTGCCGTCATAGGCCCCAAAAAGAATCGTTTCCTGCAAAAAAATCGGCGGGATGTCATTATGCAACAATTGATTGAGTATGCAACTCGGCGGGATTTCAGTACAGGATTTGTTGAAGCCGTAAAAACAGCACAAAATTTTTTACAGACAGCTCCCACTCATCAACCCGATAAGGTGAAAAAACAAAAAAATAAACATCGCAACAATCAACCGTTTAATAACGTTTTTGATTTTATAATGATTGGTTTCATCGTATGGTTTATTGGGTCGTTTGTTTTTAATATATTAAAAAAAATTGAACAACACACCCATCAACTAACCAGCAATAAAAATGCTTTATTACAAGGGCAACTCAATCAAAAAATCAGTAAAATATTTAAAAGCAAAACAAATCAAAATCGATATATGCCTTTACCGTTGCCGGTGGAAAAACTTTCTTCTTCCGAAACGTGTTCTTATCATAAAGACCCCTTAAAACGTTGTGCTGATTACAGCCTGTTCGGATTCGCAAAAAAACGAACAAGCATTACAAGTGTTTTATCCAAAATAAAACCTGTCCGTAAAAAAGGTCCTCGTATTATCGGGGAAGAACGTCAATCCGGCTGTGGTCGTGAATTTTAAAACAAAAGAAAAAAAATAAATAGAAAGAAAGGATATTATTATGGGATTTAATTGTGGCATTGTCGGCTTACCGAATGTGGGTAAATCAACGCTTTTTAATGCTTTAACATCAACCGTTCAGGCACAGGCTGCAAATTATCCGTTCTGCACAATTGAACCGAATGTCGGTCGTGTTGCCGTACCGGATGCACGTCTTGATGTCCTACAAAAAATAGATAACGCTCAAAAAGTTGTCCCGACACAATTGGAATTTGTCGATATTGCGGGTTTGGTTCGAGGGGCTTCTCGAGGTGAAGGATTAGGTAATCAATTTTTGGCAAACATCCGAGAAGTAGATGCCATTATACATGTATTAAGATGTTTTGATGATTCGAACATCGTGCATGTGGAAGGATCAATCAATCCCATTCGTGATGCTGAAACAGTTGAAACAGAATTGATGTTAGCAGACTTGGAAAGCATGGAAAAACGCATTGTTCCCATTCAAAAAAAAGCACAAACCGGTGATAAAGAATCGAAACAATGGTTGGAAGTTATGCAACCGGTATTGGAATTGCTCCGAAACGGAAAACCAGCTCGTCTGGCTCGCCCGACAGAATCAGACAAATTAAAATTATTTAACCAGTTATTTTTATTAACAGGCAAACCTGTATTATACGTTTGTAATGTAGATGAAGGTAGTGCCTCAACCGGTAATGAATTTTCGGCACAAGTGGAAAAAATGGCACAAGAACAAGGCAATTCCAGCGTTGTCATTTCAGCAGCCATTGAAGCAGAGGTTGCCCAATTAACAGATTTAGATGAACAACGTGAATTTTTGGATACGTTAGGCTTGACAGAAACAGGTTTGAACCGCATTATAAAAGCAGGGTATCGTTTATTGGGATTGGAAACATTTTTTACTTCCGGACCGAAAGAAACCCATGCTTGGACAATGCAATCAAATACAACTGCACCGCAAGCCGCCGGTATTATTCATACTGATTTTGAACGGGGTTTTATTCGAGCCGAAGTTATTTCCTATACGGATTACGTGACTTATAATGGCGAATCCGGTTCTCGTGAAAACGGCAAATTACGGCAGGAAGGTAAAACCTACGTTATGCAAGACGGCGATGTTGTTCATTTCCTCTTTAATGTTTAGGTTGATATTTTCTGCCCAGCATGAAAGGCAGAAATATGAATCAAATAACATGGCGTAAACAGATGGATTTACAATATCCGCCGATTGATGATGAACATCAAGCATTTATGAAAGTTGTTAACAAAGCACAAGAAGCCGCTCAAAAAGATGACTTCATGTGCTTTGATAATATTTTTGAACAATGTTATGAATATGCCCGCACACACTTTCCGCATGAAGAAGATTTAATGGAACGCATTTCTTATCCGGGGTTAGAATCGCATGCGTTATCACATCAACAATTTATTCAAAATATATCTGAACTGCGACAAACATACAACCGTGCTAAAACATTGGAAGAATATCGCTACATCGTACGTAAAACAGCCCATTTTTTAAGTGCTTGGTTTTTAGGACATATTTTGGGTAAAGACCGATTATACAAACCGTATTTGGTACGACTGCGTCATTTACCGCCTCGCATGAATTATGATTCTGAATAAAAATCAGGTATAATGATATAATAAATACTTTTCACATCCGATATTTTTCTTTAAACGGTGAAAATAAAAAAGAACAACATATAAAAAACACTTGACTTTTTAAATAAAATCGTGTAAAAGGGTTTCAGTTTTATTTTTTTTAGAAAGGGATTATACCATGACAAAGAAGTGCCTCGTCACGGGGAAAGGTGTTCAAACAGGAAATAATGTAAGTAAATCAAATCGTAAAACACGTCGTCGTTTTATGCCGAACTTGCAAAACGTTGCTATTTACAGCGAAATTTTGGGTCAACAAGTTAATGTTCGCATTACATCACACGGTTTACGTACAATTGAAAAGAACGGTGGTTTAGATTTATACTTATTAAACACACCGGTTTCAAAATTAACACCTGAATCAAAGGAATTGCGTAACCGTATTGCCGGTGCCAAAGCTAAAAAAGGTTTATAATAAACACAAATGTAAAAAAACCACCGTTCAGGTGGTTTTTTTATATGCAACAAAAAACGGATGAAAAACCTTTGACGTTTTTGTAAAAAACAGATATGCTTTTCTTATGAACAAACAAAACATGCATGATTCTTTTTATCATCAAAATTTAAATCAGGTTCTGCCGGAATTTGCATTAGACGCCGTTCAAGCTGATTTGTTTCATAAAATAGAAACAACATCTAATAATTATTTCGTTCAAGGACAAGCAGGAACAGGTAAATCGACTTTTATCCGCCATTTAAAAACGCATAGTCAAAAGAAAATTCGTATTACATGCCCAACAGCTTTGGCAGCATTGCATATCGGCGGAGTTACTTTACATTCGTTATTTCAACTACCTTTAAAAGATTTTTTTATCCCTGAAGAATTGGAATTAAAACGTAAAACAGCCAATATTTTGAAAAAAACGGATGTATTGATTATTGATGAAGCATCCATGATTCGTCCTGATATTTTAGATGCCATTCATATTTTAGCACAAAAAGCCCGTCAATCCATTTTACCGTTTGGGGGCATACAAATATTGCTGATTGGTGATTTGTGTCAATTACCCCCTGTTATAAAATCATCAACTTATCCTATTTTTCGAGCAAAATACGGTCATGAAGAAGCGTATTTTTTCGATTCGAAAGCCTATAAAAACGGTTGTTTTGAAACAGTGTTTTTTACAACTGTTTATCGTCAACAAGATGTTGAATTGGTCAATCATCTTATCAATTTAAGACATCATCGTCATTTAGATAAAACCGTTTCTTTTTTTAATACACAAGTTGATGAAACAGATACACAAAATGCCATAACCATTACACCATACAAAGAAACGGCCGAACGTATCAATGAAGAACGGTTAAACAAATTAAACGGACAATTATTTTTATACGAATCCCAATCAACGGGCAGTTTTCAAAAACAAACCGAAACACCAGCTCCCGTCTTGTTAAAAATTAAAACAGGAACACAAATTATTTTTAACAAAAATAATCCGCCGTATTGGATTAACGGTTCAACCGGTATCGTACATGATTGTCAGGAAGATTGTATTTGGGTTCATTCGGCTCATAGCAATCGAATCGTTGCCGTTAAACGGGAAACATGGGAAAGTTATGTGTATGAATATCGGAAAGAAACAGATGAAGTTATTGAAAAACTCAATGGAACATTTACTCAATTTCCGTTACAAGTCGGATATGCCTTAACTATTCATAAAGCCCAAGGGAAAACCCTTGACCGTGTCATGATTGACTTGTCCCGTGGAACATTTGCACACGGACAATTATATGTTGCTCTCAGCCGAACTCGTATATTCCAAGATATGCGTTTAAAACGTCCGCTTAAAATGCAAGATATTATTATAAATGACCGTGTCTTATGTTTTTTACGTTCTCAATTAAAAGAAAACAATCCTTATTCATCTAACATCTGATAAGCTTCATCCGTTTCTGCTAAATATTCAGCCATCATATCGCCAAATTGTTTCGCATTCAGAAAACGATACAATGTGGATGGACTAACATTACAAGCTTGTGCAATTTGTGCTTTTGTAACACGACTTTTTAACATTCTTTGAATCAATGTAACTTGTGCATTTAATTTTGTTTCTCTGTTCTGACGACCGGTCGGCCGTCCTAATTTTTGTCCTTCTGCTTTTAATCGAGCCAAGGCTTCCTTTGTTCTTTGTGAAATTAAATTACGTTCAATTTCTGCCGATAATCCAAATGCAAAAGCCAATACCTTTGATTGAATATCAGCCCCCAATCTGTAATTTTCTTTGATGGTCCATACCTGACATTCCCGACACATACAATGATGTAATATGCTCATAACCTGTAATAAATTACGTCCTAACCGAGATAATTCACACGTAATCAATACATCTCCTCTGCGTAAATTACGAAGTAAAGGACCCAATTTTCGCCGATTTAAATCTTGTCTTGAACTGATGGTTTCTTCTACCCATCTGTCTATAATAATTTGATGTTTTTCAGCGTATTGCTTGATTTCATAAAATTGATTATCCACTTGTTGTTTATCGGTACTGATTCGTATATATCCGTATATCATTTAAACACCCTTTCATCGCTATATCATATATATTTATGATAAAAATTCTTAAAAAATTAGAAACAAGATGCTTTTTTTACGCAAATAAATAAAAAATATTGTATTTTTTACAAATTTTGTGGTATTGTCAGCCCAAAATAAGGAAAATAAAATGTCATTTTCATTCGCTGTATTATCTCATTTAGGGATACATACTTTTATGGATTCAATTAAATTGATTCCATATTTGTTTTTAACATATTTAATTCTTGAATACATTGAACATAATGCTCAATCAAGGATTCGTAAAATTATTTGTAGGGTCAATCCTTACGGCCCATTGTATGGAGCCATCTTAACACCGGTCAGTGGTTGTGGCTTGGCTGCCACTGTCAGCAATCTATATATTACAAAATTGATTTCATATGGTACATTGATTTCGGTTTATTTAGCAACAGCGGATGAAATGTTACCGATGTTAATTGTTGCCAATATCAATGGTGGCATGATATGTGCTATTTTATTATTTCAAATGATATTTGCCATTGGTATCGGGTTAATTATTGACCAATTTTTTAAAACAACTCCAACATTTAAAATACACACCTTGTGCCATCATGATAAATGTCTGTGTCATCATCACGGTATTTTGAAATCAGCCATCTTTCATACTGTTCGAATTATGATATTTATTCTTTTAATTTCATTTATTTTGAATTGTATTTTTGAATTAACCGGAGAACAAATGATTGCTGATTTAACAAAACACAACACGTTTTGGGGTATTTTATTATCTGCTTGTTTGGGATTAATTCCCAATTGTGCCGTACCGGTTACACTTACTCGGTTATATGTGGAATCGGTTATTCCTTTATCTGTCATGATGGCCGGATTATTCAGTAATGCCGGTGTCGGATTACTTGTTTTTTATAAGTCAGGAGCAGATATCAAATTATTATTTAAAACCGTTTTATTATTGTTAATATGTGGTATATGCGGTGGGTTACTGGCAGATATCGTTTTTAATTAGCATAAAATAAAAAGGATAAAATGACATACAATTCTATTTTAACAATATCTTAAAAGCATTTTTAATTGCTATTGATAGTCATCTTATTTATTCCATAGATTTTATCATCGGACTGCAAATGGTTCTATATATCAATCAAACAACAACATATATTAAGAACATAAAAAAACGCTATGCGAATTGAAACAATTGTTTGGTGGATTTTGTCTTATTTTATCATCTGTTTGCGAATGAGAAAAAAATTACCAAAATGATACAAACATATTATGTTCTAATAAGATTGTTTCATCTTATCAGATAATATCAAACGATTATAAAAACGGCTTATCTGATTGATAAGCCGTTAGATAAAAAAACAAAGAAGACATTATTTTGTTTTAGCAGCAAGTGTCCGTTGAATGTTTAATGTAACAGAATCCAAAACCCGTGCTTTGTCCCCTGATAAGACTTGTCGAATATTTTGGACGGCTTCTTCCAACATACCTTGTTCCCCTGAAAACCATAAACCACCCAAACGTTTACGAGCTTTATCAAAATCTTTTTCACTCAATTGTTCCGGCAATGACCGACCGCCTGCGTGCATTGGTAAACCCATGTCCCACAAACTTTCCCGAATCTTTTGTTTGTCCATATCAGAAAACAATTCATATGCTTTGTTATTCAGTGTATATGTTTTAACCGGTCCGCCAAAACCAATAATCGGGCGTGATACGAACAATTCACTAACCAAATCACGGTTTGATTTTGTATCTGTTAGAGATTCTGCCATTTTTTGCAATAAATCATCACACAATTCTTTTGTTCCGATGTATCTGATACCACCCGTCCGGCGGCGAGCTATATCAAATCCCTTTACATCATTAGACCCATCTTGATAAACTTGGTTACCGGCATATAATTTAACAGAACATAATTGACTGCGAACAACCGATTTTTGTTCTTGCGACAATGCTGAATATGCCTTATTTTTTAATGTAATACTCCACATATTGCCATTTTTATTACCCAGCGGGTGTATATCAAATAAATCTTGAACCCTCAATTCTTTTTTGCCTGTCATTAACAACTCCTTTCAATACCCTAACAATCTATGTTTTTTTATTTTATACTTTTTCAGGAAGTTTGTCAATTATTTTTAACAATGTGTTTTTATAAAACAAATTGTTATCCATTTCCTTTCATTTTCTATATTGTATTTTGCTCAATCATAGCAATCTGCAAATATCATACAAACCATTATGACAAACATTTTTTAAGACGATACCCATATTTAAAGAGTGTTTTATTGTTTTTATATGAGAATAAAAAAGATATCACCTTCATAACGCATGATATGAAAAAAGCGAGATTTTGATCCCCCGTGATGACACGAAAAAAACAAAATCTCGCTTCCTGTTAACTAAAACAGATGTTAAGCAACCGTTTCTTTATTTTGGGCTTCCAAAACTTCTTTATCACGGTTAGCCGCAATTTGACGCAACCGTTGCATTTGAGCACCCGTACCTGCCGGAATTAAACGACCGACAATGACGTTTTCTTTCAAACCAACCAATTTGTCCCGTTTGCCTTCTGTTGCTGCTTCCGTTAAGACACGAGTTGTTTCTTGGAAGGATGCTGCTGAAATAAAGGACGTTGTTTGCAAACTGGCCTTTGTGATACCTAAGAGAACAGGTGTAACCGTTGCTTCCCGTCCGCCTGATTTCAAAGCTTTTAGATTTTCAGCAATAACCGTATCTTTATCAACCTGTTCACCAACCAATAACGTTGTATCACCAGCGTCCGTTACTTCTAACTTCTGCATCATTTGACGGACAATAACTTCAATGTGTTTATCATTGATTTTAACACCTTGCAAACGATACACAGCTTGAACTTCCTTTACAAGATAGTGTGCCAGTGCTTCAACACCCATTACTCGTAAAATATCATGCGGATCCAAAGCCCCTTCAACAATCATATCCCCTTTACGAACATAATCGCCTTCGTGAACGGCAACTGTACGTCCTCTCGGGATTAAATATTCACGAGATGTTTCACCGTCCATAGACTTAACAACAATCCGGCGTTTTGTTTTAAAGTCAACACCATATTCAATTTGTCCGTCAATTTCGGAAATAATCGCCGGATCTTTCGGACAACGAGCTTCAAACAATTCAGCAACACGAGGCAACCCACCGGTAATATCCCGTGTTTTAGAACTTTCACGTGGTAAACGAGCCAATACATCCCCAATTTGAACATCTTGACCGTTTTCAACGGCAACAACAGCGTCAACCGGCAAGTAGTAGCGAGCTTCCATACCGTTACCAAACTTAAAGATTTTACCTTTACCATCTAATAAGGCTAAATGCGGACGGCGTTCAACTTTGGATGATACCGGACGTGTAATCACTTTTGATGTTAAACCGGTTGCTTCATCAACCATTTCTCGAACTGTTTCGCCTTCAACCAAATCTTCATACTTAACTTTACCGTTTTTATCAACGATAATCGGCATTGTATAAGGATCCCATTCGGCAATACGAGCCCCTTTTGTAACCTTATCGCCATCTTGAACCATCAATTTAGCCCCATATGGTACCTTATGACGGGCTTTTTCACGGTTATTGGCATCCAACAAGGATACTTCACAGTTACGGGATAAGACGATGTTATCTCCTTTGGAATCGGCAATAACATTACAGCCGACCAATTTAACTTTGGCATCGAATCCAACGTCAATACTGGATTGTTCTGCCCCTTTTTGGGCCGTACCCCCAACGTGGAAAGTACGCATGGTCAACTGTGTCCCCGGTTCCCCAATGGATTGTGCCGCAATAATACCGACAACTTCACCTAAATTGACCGGTGTTCCACGAGCCAAATCACGACCATAACAAGCACAGCAAATACCATTTTCTGCTTCACATGTTAAAACCGAACGAATTTTAACGGATTCAACGCCAACAGCATCAATTTTTTCAACGTCATATTCGTCAATCAGCTTGTTTTTCGGTACAATAATTTCGTTTGTTTCCGGATCAATAATGTCTTCTGCAACCGTACGACCTAAAATACGTTCACCGGTAGAAGCAATAACATCGCCTCCTTCAATAATCGGCTGAATGGTAATACCTTGGTCCGTACCACAATCTTCCATCGTAATAATGGCATCTTGTGCAACATCAACCAAACGCCGTGTCAAGTAACCGGAGTTAGCCGTTTTCAAAGCCGTATCCGCCAAACCTTTACGAGCCCCGTGTGTCGAGTTAAAGTATTCCATAACCGTCAACCCTTCTTTAAAGTTAGACGTAATCGGTGTTTCAATAATTTCGCCATTCGGTTTAGCCATCAAGCCACGCATACCGGCTAACTGACGCATCTGTGTTGCAGAACCACGAGCCCCTGAATGTGCCATCATGTAAACAGAGTTAATCGGTTTACCAACTTCGGCTTTGGAAATTTCTTTCATCATGGCATCGGAAATATCATCCGTACATTTAGCCCAAGCGTCAACAACTTTATTGTATTTTTCCAATCGAGTAATCAAACCATCTTGATATTGGCGTTCGTATTCAGCCGTCTTGGCTTTTGTTTCAGCCAATAATGTTTTTTTAGCTTCCGGAATAATCATGTCATCTTTACCAAATGAAATACCGGCTAACGCAGCTTGACGATAACCTAATCCCATTACTCTGTCTGCAAAAATACATGTTTCTTTTTGACCGCAGAAACGATAAACGGCATCAATAATTTCCGAAACTTCTTTTTTCCGGATTAAACGGTTCATCAAACTAAACGGAATTTTGCTGTTGTCCGGCAAAATAGAGGCCAATGTCACACGTCCCGGTGTTGTTGAAACCAACTTAGTCCGTTTTTGACCGTCATCATCCATAATTGTCAAACGAACTTTAATTTTCGAATGCAATGTAACAACTTTTTCAAATAAAGCATGTTCAATTTCTTGCGGACCGGCAAATACCATACCTTCACCCGGTTCCCCATCACGTTCCATGGACAAATAGTACAAACCCAAAATAATATCTTGTGTCGGCACAATAATCGGTTTACCGCTGGCCGGAGATAAAATATTATTGGTTGACATCATTAAAACACGAGCTTCTAATTGAGCTTCCGTTGACAACGGAACGTGGACAGCCATCTGGTCACCGTCAAAGTCAGCGTTAAATGCTGTACAAACCAACGGATGTAATTGAATAGCCTTACCTTCAATCAAAACCGGTTCAAACGCTTGAATCCCCAAACGGTGCAATGTCGGCGCACGGTTTAACAAAACAGGATGTTCACGGATAACTTCGGATAAAATATCCCAAACTTCCGGTCTTTCCTTTTCAACCATTTTTTTAGCAGCTTTAATCGTTGTTGCCAAACCACGTTGTTCTAATTTAGAATAAATAAACGGTTTAAATAATTCCAAAGCCATCCGTTTCGGCAAACCGCATTGATGTAACATCAATTCAGGACCAACCGTAATAACGGAACGACCGGAATAGTCAACACGTTTACCAAGCAAGTTTTGACGGAAACGACCTTGTTTACCTTTAAGCATATCAGCCAAGGATTTTAACGGACGTTTATTTGTACCGGCAACAGCCCGACCACGGCGACCGTTATCAAACAAAGCATCAACCGCTTCTTGTAACATACGTTTTTCATTACGAATGATAATTTCCGGAGCCCGCAATTCCAACAACCGTTTTAAACGATTATTACGGTTAATAACACGGCGGTATAAATCATTCAAATCAGATGTGGCAAAACGACCGCCATCTAACGGAACAAGCGGACGTAATTCAGGCGGAATAACCGGCAATACATCTAACACCATCCATTCCGGACGAGAACCTGATTCTAAAAACGCTTCAACTAACTTTAATTTTTTAACGATTTTTTTGCGTTTCATATCAGATGTTGTACTGATTAAATCAGCACGTAAACGAGCTGCTTCTGCCCCTAAATCAATTTGAGAAAGCATTTCTTTAATGGCTTCTGCCCCAATACCGACTCGGAAAGCATCTTCGCCGTATTCTTCCAAAGCCGTTTGATATTGTTCTTCCGACAACAATTCATGTTGTTTTAAATTTGTCAAACCCGGCTCAATAACAATATATTTTTCAAAATATAAAACGGCTTCCAAACTTTTTAACATCATATCAAGCAATGTACCGATGCGACTGGGTAATGATTTCAAAAACCAAATATGCGTAACGGGACAAGCCAATTCAATATGTCCCATCCGTTCACGGCGAACTTTTGACAATGTGACTTCAACACCACACTTTTCGCAAGTAATCCCACGATATTTCATACGTTTATACTTACCGCACAAACATTCGTAATCTTTGACCGGACCAAAAATTTTAGCACAGAACAACCCGTCTTTTTCCGGTTTAAACGTACGATAGTTAATTGTTTCCGGACGAGTAACTTCCCCAAAAGACCATTCACGAATCCGTTCCGGTGAAGCAATGGAAATGCGAATATCGTCAAACGTTTGCGGTGATGCAACTTGTCCAAAAGTAGTAATCAATTCATTCATTATGTAACCTCATTTTTATATGGCGTTGAGGGAAAGGAATAAATCCTTTCCCGATGAAATTATTTTTCGTTTTGGTTCAATTCAATGTCAAGACCCAAAGAACGGATTTCTTTGACCAACACGTTGAACGATTCCGGAATACCTGCTTCAAAGTTGTTATCACCCCGAATAATTGTTTCATAAGCCTTAATACGACCAGAAACGTCATCGGATTTGATGGTCAACATTTCTTGCAAGGTGTAGGCAGCTCCATATGCTTCCAATGCCCAAACTTCCATTTCACCAAATCTTTGACCCCCGAACTGGGCTTTACCACCGAGTGGTTGTTGTGTAACCAAACTGTAAGGTCCAATTGAACGAGCGTGAATTTTTTCGTCAACCAAGTGGTGCAATTTTAACATGTACATATAACCGATAGTAACTTTTCTGTCAAACGGTTCACCTGTCAAACCATCGTATAAAGTTACCTGACCTGATTCACTCAATCCCGCCTTTTTCAACATAGCGTTAATATCGTCTTGGTGTGCCCCGTCAAAGACCGGCGTTGCAATAGGAACACCTTTTTTCAGATTTTCACTCATTGCCAAAACTTGCGTATCATCCATATCGGCGATATGACGGCTATATTCTCGGTCACCATAAACATCTTTTAACTTTTCTCGTAAATCAGCAACTGTTGATTGTTGTGCCTTAACTTGGTCAACAACAACACCGATTTGTCGGCCTAATTCACGACAAGCATAGCCCAAGTGTGTTTCCAAAATCTGACCAACATTCATACGAGAAGGAACCCCTAACGGATTTAAAACAATATCCATCGGTGTACCATCTTCTGTATAAGGCATGTCTTCAACCGGTAAAACACGGGATACAACCCCTTTGTTTCCGTGACGACCGGACATTTTATCACCCGGTTGCAATTTACGTTTTGTTGCAATAAAGACTTTGACCTTTTTCAATTCACCGGCCATCATTTCATCGCCCCGTTGTAATTTTTCAACACGGTTTTCAAAGTTTTCTTGTAAATCTTTTTCAGCCCGAATCAATGTGGCAATCAATTCTTCAATCTGCGTCATAACCGCATCATCTTTAACGCTGACTTTACGCAAATTATATCCGGCAATTGAATCAACATCTTCTTGTGTTAAAATCGTTCCTGTTTCAAAACCTTCGGCTTTAGCAACAGTTTGACCGACCAATAATCCACGAATACGATTGTAGAAACTACCTTGAATGATGGCTTTTTCATCATCACGGTCTTTAGCTAAACGATTGATTTCAGCTTGTTCAATAGCCAAAGCACGTTCATCTTTTTCAATACCACGGCGTGTAAAAATACGAACGTCAATAACCGTACCAAATACCCCCGGCGGAACACGCAATGAAGAATCACGAACATCAGCAGCTTTTTCACCGAAAATAGTCCGTAATAACTTTTCTTCCGGTGTCATAACCGTTTCACCTTTCGGTGTCACTTTACCAACCAAAATGTCACCGGCTTTAACTTCGGCCCCAATATAAATAATACCGGTTTCATCCAAATTCTTTAAGCCTTCTTCCCCGACATTCGGTATATCTCGTGTAATTTCTTCTTGACCCAATTTCGTATCACGAGCAACAACTTCAAATTCTTCCAAGTGAATAGATGTATAAACATCATCGGAAGCGATGCGTTCTGAAATTAAAATAGAGTCTTCATAGTTGTACCCATTCCAAGGCATAAAAGCAACCAATACGTTACGACCTAAGGCCAACTCACCTAATTCCGTACATGGACCGTCAGCGATAATTTCGCCTTTAACAACTTTATCTCCGGTATGTACCAATGGTTCTTGATTCATACACGTACCTGTATTGGATCGTTGGAATTTATCCAATGTATAAATATCAACGTCAGATTGTGTTGTGCTTAATTCATCCGTAGCCCGAATAACAATACGAGAAGAATCAACCTGTGTTACAATTCCGGCACGGCGTGCAGCAACGGCAGCTTTTGAATCTTTTGCAACGGATGCTTCCATACCTGTACCAACCAACGGAGCTTCATTGTGCAACAAAGGAACACCTTGACGTTGCATGTTTGATCCCATCAATGCACGATTAGCGTCATCATTTTCCAAGAATGGAATCAATGAAGCAGCAACGGAAACAACCTGTTTCGGAGAAACGTCAATTAAATCGATTTCTTCGGGTTTAACTAAAACAACTTCGCCTGCATGACGTGCCGTTACCAAATCTTCAACAAATTCACCTTTTTCATTTAACTTGGCGTTTGCCTGTGCAATAGTGTGAGAAGCTTCTTCCATGGCTGATAAATAAACAACTTCTTCAGAAACTTTACCATCAACAATCTTGCGATAAGGTGTTTCAATAAAGCCATACTTATCAACTTTAGCAAATGTTGATAATGAGTTAATCAACCCAATGTTTTGACCTTCCGGAGATTCAATCGGACAAATACGACCATAATGTGTCGGATGAACGTCACGAACTTCCATACCGGCTCTGTCACGAGTTAACCCACCCGGTCCTAATGCTGATAAACGGCGTTTATGCGTAATTTCAGACAACGGATTGTTTTGATCCATAAATTGAGATAATTGCGATGAAGCAAAAAATTCACGGACAGCCGCTGATAACGGTTTAGCGTTAATCAAATCGTAGGGCATGATGGAATCAATTTCACTTGATGTCATTTTTTCACGAATCATCCGTTCCATACGAAGCAATCCCAAACGATATTGGTTTTCCATCAATTCACCGACAGCACGAACACGGCGGTTGCCTAAGTTATCAATATCATCGACTTGACCTTTACCGTCTTTAATTTCAACCAATGTTTTTAAGATTTTTAAAATATCTTCTTTCCGTAAAACACGAACGGAATCCGGAACTAAATTTGAATCAAATCCCAAACGGGCATTCATCTTAACACGACCGACTGCGGACAAATCATACCGTTCTAAATCAAAGAACAAACTTTGGAATAAAGCATCAGCTGTTTCAACAACCGGTAATTCACCCGGACGCATGATTTTGTAAATATCAATCAATGATTCTTCCCGAGTTGTGTTTTTATCGGCAACTAATGTATTGCGAATATACGGTCCGACATTAACATAATCAATGTGCAATAACGGTAATTCTTTAACTTTTAATTCAGCCAATTTTGCCAAATCATCTTCCGTGATTTCATCCCCGGCTTCCATAACAACTTCACCGGTTTTTTCATCAACAAAATCGATTGCAACATAACGACCCAATAATTCTTCCGGTAAAACACGAAATTCTTCCAACCCATCACGCAATAATTTGTTGGCTTTACCCATGTTTAATTTTTCACCGGCTTCGGCGACAACTTTACCGGTTTTGGCATTGATTAAATCGTGTGCTAATTTAACACCTTTCATTTGAGCCGGAACAAACGCTGTTTTCCAACCTTTTTTATCCTTCGTAAATGTAACCGTTTCATAGAAGTAATTTAAAATTTCTTCTTTGCTCATCCCTTCAACTTCATTGGAAGCCAAAGTTAACCCATCTTCTTTGGCAGCAGCACGACGTTCTTGCGTATCTGCATTGTCCAAAACATATAATAATGATGAAACAGGCAATTTACGACGACGGTCAATCCGAACATATAATAAATCTTTCGCATCAAATTCAAAATCAATCCATGAACCACGATACGGAATGATTCGAGCACTGAACAAATATTTACCGGACGAATGTGTTTCACCGTTATCATGGTCAAAAAATACACCAGGGGAGCGGTGCATTTGCGAAACAACAACACGTTCCGTACCGTTTACAATAAATGTCCCCTTTTCCGTCATCAACGGGAGGTCACCCATATAAACATCTTGTTCTTTAATATCCCGAATGGAACGTGTACCAGTTGTGGCATCAACATCCCAAACAACCAAACGCAACGTTGCCCGTACGGGAGCAGCGTATGTTAAACTGCGTTTTAAACATTCATCAACATCAAATTTCGGTGCATCTAATTCGTATTTGATAAATTCCAAATCACCACGTCCGGCAAAATCATGTATCGGAAACACGGATTTAAATACTTCCTGTAAACCGGTATCTTGTCTTTTTTCAACCGGAACGCCCCATTGCAAGAACTCTTTGTATGAACTTGTCTGAACGTCAATCAAATTCGGCATTTCGACAGCGGCGTCAATTTTACCGAAGTTTTTGCGAACTCTTCTGCGATTGGTTTCGGATTTAATCATATTTGTTTTCCCCATAAAAAATAAATTCTTTTCCGGTTGAAAGGACCGGTCCTTTATATGACTTCAATAGGGTCGTCACCAATTTTCACCAAATTGATGCGACCCGATTGACGTTTTTTGAAATAAAATTATTTCAATTCGACTTTAGCGCCGGCTGCTTCTAATTGTTTTTTAATTTTTTCAGCTTCTTCTTTTGAAACGCCTTTTTTCAATTCTTTCGGAGCACCTTCAACCAAGTCTTTTGCTTCTTTCAAGCCTAAACCTGTAATTGTACGAACTTCTTTAATAGCATTGATTTTGTTAGCACCGCCTTCAACCAAGATAACATCAAATTCTGTTTTTTCTTCAGCGGCAGCAGCACCGGCAGCAACACCGGCAACAACCGGAGCAGCAGCAGAAACGCCCCATTTTTCTTCTAACATTTTAGATAATTCGGCAGCTTCCATAATTGTCAATGCCGATAATTCTTCTACGATTTTGTTTAAATCAGTCATTTTTTTCTCCATAGTTTTAACATGTTTGGGGAAACATTCCCCGTTTATAAAAATTAAGCCGCAGCTTGTTCTTTTTCAGAATAAGCCTTTGTAACACGAGCCAATTGGCCGCCAGGTGCTTGCAACAAGCCGATAAGTTTGCCACGCAATTCGTCCAAAGATGGCAAAGAAGCGATTTCATTGACTGTTTTTGTATCAATGAATTTACCGTTCATAATACCACCGGCAATTTCATACTTATCACTTGCTTTTGCTAATTTACAAACTGCTTTGGCAGCAGAAATTTCATCTTCTGAATAAGCCAAAGCGGTCGGACCGACTAACAAGTCTGCCATTGCTTCGCAAGGTGTACCGACGAGAGCCAACTTAGCCAAACGGTTTTTAACGACACGATAGTTAGCACCGTCATTTAAAACATTTTTACGCAACTCTGTTGTTTCAGCCATTGAAATACCTTTGTTAATGGCAACAACAACAAGAGAAGACGAATTAAAAACGTCTTTCATTTCAGAGATAACTTGTTGTTTTTCTTCACGTTTCACGATTTTCTCTCCGTTAAAGGAAAAATAAATACTTATCTTTCCGGTTTCTACACAGGTTTCGGTCTGACATGTTGTTTTTTCCGAAGACCCACTCTTTTCCTGCCCAGAAACATCATTTTTTCCTATCGGAACAACTGATTTATTTTCTGTCTGTGATGGCGAAATGCTTTTCTTTCATTTAATCCCGTGATTAAAACCAACAGTCTTGGACAGGGGTTTGCCACCCCGTTAAGGGTGGCAAGTAAACTTTTTAGGCAACACTGGGAACAGCAACTTTAACACCAACACCTTGTGTCGTGCTTAAAGCAACCTGTTTCAAGTAAACACCTTTTGATGAAGCCGGTTTTAAAGCCGCTAATGCTTTCACGAAAGCAATCGCATTTTCTTTGATTTTAGCATCATCAAAACTGACCTTACCGATACCGGCGTGAACAATACCACCGGCATCAACACGGAATTGAACCTGACCGGCTTTTGATGCCTTAACAGCTTCTGTTACATCCATTGTAACCGTTCCGAGTTTTGGATTCGGCATTAAACCTTTCGGACCCAAAATCTTACCCAAACGACCAACAACGCCCATCATATCAGGTGTTGCAATCAATCGTTGGAAATTGATTTTACCAGCCAAAATGTCGTTCATTAAATCTTCATCACCGACAATATCGGCTCCGGCATTTTTAGCTTCTTCTGCTTTTGGTCCTTTTGCAAAAACGGCAACAGTTAACGTTTTACCCGTTCCGGCAGGCAATGATACAGCCCCACGAACCATTTGATCGGATTGGCGAGGATCAACACCCAAAGAAACAGCAATATCAACCGTTTCGTCAAATTTTGCTTTGGCGTTTTCTTTAATCAATTTAATTGCTTCATCAATGTCATAGACTTTTGAGGCATCAACAGTTTCGTAAGCTTTTTTTAATCTTTTTCCGTATTTCATTTTCTTACTCCGCTACTTCAATACCCATAGAACGTGCTTGACCGGCAACCATTTCCATAGCAGCCTCAACTGTGTGACAGTTTAAGTCAGGCATTTTTTCAGTTGCAATTGCTTTTACTTGTTCTTTTGTAATTTTTGCAACTTTTTTACGACCCGGTTCTTTTGATGCACTTTTAACACCGGCTGCCTTCTTAATTAAATAACTGACCGGCGGTAATTTTGTAACAAAAGAAAACGTACGGTCTGCGTAAGCCGTAATAATAACAGGAATCGGTGTACCCGGCTCCATTTTTTGTGTTTTTGCATTAAATGCTTTACAAAATTCCATAATATTTAAGCCCCGTTGACCCAAAGCAGGTCCAACCGGTGGCGATGGATTTGCTTTACCGGCTTCAATTTGAAGTTTGATAAAGCCAATTACTTTTTTTGCCATTTTTTAACCTCATTTATTATTCAATCCTGTTTTTTGAAGTTTCGTGGTCGGATAATGGCTTATCTACCACAACAAAAAGGAAATACGGACTGATTCTATTTCCCTTTTAAACCTTATTTAGCTTTTTTAACCTGCGTATAATTCAAATCAAGTGGCGTTTGACGTCCAAAAATCGAAACAGACACTTTCAAGCGTTCTTTTTCAGCATCAACATCTTCAACAACACCATTAAACGATGCAAACGGACCATCACAAACAACAATTTGATCCCCGACTTCATAAACGATAGCCGATTTCGGTTTTTCAACACCTTCTTTTACTTGATGTAAAATCCGATCCGCTTCACTTTGCGTCATCGGAACAGGTTTCTTACCACCCAAAAAGCCTGTTACTTTGGGTGTACTGCTAACCAAATGCCATGTTTCAGGCGTCATTTCCATTTTAACTAAAACATATCCCGGAAAAAATTTACGAGCCGATTCAACCTTGTTACCATTACGCACTGACACGACATTTTCAGTCGGAACCATAACATCTTCAATTAAATGCGAAAAACCTTTCTTTTCGGCTTGTTCTTTAATAAATTCAGCGATTTTATTTTCAAACCCCGAATAAACATGAACAATGTACCAGCGAATAGCCATTCTTCAACCCCTTAAAATTTTTCCAATATATATTCTATCGTGGCAGCAAAAAACGAATTAACAACAAATAAAAACAAAGCCAAAACAATACTCATAATAATAACCGTTATCGTTCCACGCATAGCATCAGAACGAGTCGGCCATGTAATTTTACTGACTTCTTGTTTAAATTCACGAACATATTGTGCCAGCGACCACTTCATATTTTCCTCTTTTTGTTGGCAGGGGCGGCAGGGATCGAACCCGCGACCTTCGGTTTTGGAGACCGACGCTCTACCAGTTGAGCTACACCCCTATTTACAATCAATCAAATTATGTTTTGATATCTTTTCAAAACACCTTATCTGAACAAGGTCAAACCATACTACATTTTATTGAATCATTTGTCAAGCGTTTTTTGAATCATTTTTTAATTTTTTATTAACAAAACAATCAACTGTTCCTCCAAAAAACGATTGACGTGTCCTTATTGACTTTTATAAACGGTAACGTTATAATCAGTCAATCAATTTTTTACGGAGGAAAAGAATGTTTACCGGATTATCCGAACGATTAAATTCAGTATTTGATAAATTAACAAGACGAGGTGTTTTAACGGAAAGTGCCGTTGATGAAACCATGCGTGAAATTAAAATTGCTTTGCTTGAAGCAGATGTCGCTTTACCTGTTGTTAAAACATTTATTGCAAACGTCAAAGCCAAAGCCGTTGGAGAACAGGTTATTAAATCTATCTCACCGGCACAACAAGTCATTAAAATCGTTCATGATGAATTGGTTACTTTGTTAGGTGAACCCAAACCGTTATCATTGTTTCCCAAAAAACAAAATGTTATTTTGATGGTTGGCTTACAAGGGTCCGGTAAAACCACATCGACTGCCAAACTGGCAAAACGGCTTCAAAAAGACGGTAAAAAAGTTTTAACGGCTTCATTAGATATTTATCGTCCGGCCGCCCAAGAACAATTACTTGAATTAGGAACAAAAAACAGTTTTGATGTTTTACCGATTGTACAAAATCAAAAACCGGTTGACATTACAAAGAGGGCTTTATCATCTGCCAAAGAAGGGTTATATGATGTTCTTATTCTTGATACGGCAGGTCGATTACACATTGACGATGACATGATGGAAGAAGTCAAAATCATTCGTGATTTAACGAATCCGACTGAAATTTTATTAGTCATTGATGCGTTAATCGGTCAAGATGCTCTTAATGTTGCTCAACAATTTAATGAAAAGATTACCGTTACGGGTACGATTTTAACCCGTATTGACGGTGATTCTCGAGGCGGAGCAGCTTTATCTATGAAAACTGTTACCGGTATGCCTATTCAATTTTTAGGTGTCGGAGAAAAAACAGATGCACTGGAAGTTTTTGATGCCAAACGAATTGCCGACCGAATCTTGGGTATGGGTGATGTTGTCGGTTTGGTTGAAACAGCAATGGAAAAAATCAATCAAGAAGAAGCTCAAAAAACTGCCGAACGAATGATGAGCGGACATTTTGATTTAAATGACATGTTGGCTCAAATGCGTCAAATTAACAATTTAGGCGATATTAAAGGGATTATGAAAATGATACCGGGGCTATCTAAAATGCAAAGTCAGATTGATAATGCGAATATTGACAACAAAGTTATAAAACGTCAAGAAGCCATTATTTTATCTATGACACCGTACGAACGGCGTCATCCCGATATTTTAAAAGCCTCTCGCAAACAACGCATTGCAAACGGTGCCGGCGTGCAAGTCAGCGATGTCAATCGTTTATTAAAACAATATGAACAAATGGCAACCGTTATGAAACAATTGAAAAAAATGGGACCTTTCGGTATGTTTGGTATGATGAAAAAAATGAATAACTTGATGGGAGGTAACGCTATGCCGGACTTCAATCAGGTTATGGGTGGGTCAAATCCGTTTTTCAACAAATTTAAAAAATAATTTATTTTGAAAATCAATCCGTTGGTTTGTTTTTGTATGGAACGTACATTTTTAGGGGACAAAAATGTACTATCACTCTTGATTTTGTATTATAATGACAATATATGTACGATATATACAAAAAAGGAGAATAAAAAATGATTACATCACAACAAAAACTCAATCGATATGATTTTATTGAACAAGCTCTTATCAATCGGTTATATGAATTACGTCAAAATTTAGCCCATGATTTACACTGTCCGTTAAAATCGATTCCACAAGATGAATGGCAGGAATATGTATTTGAACATATGAAAAAACCGCTTAATGATTTATTGGGCAATCAAGATGTTGCTTATTATCTGTTTGATAAGATAATTGAAGAAAACACCGGCATTTTATCTGTTCCCCCTAAAAAAATCATGAAAATTTTGCAACTGGAAAATACAGGTGTTCGTTTACCCAAAACCATGTATCATTAAAAAAATCAAGTACGTTTTCCCTTTTTCGGTGTCGATTTTCGTTGTTTTTGCAGAATCGTTTCGATTTCTTCGATAGGCAATTCTTTTAACGATAAAAACCAAGCACCGTTATCGGATGTATTTTCGCTTAAACGCTTTTCCAAGTCCGCCATACATTCCGGATTGGATTCGATAACTTCATCACCGGGTTGCCAATTGGCAGGCGTTGAAATACCCAGTTCATCATGCAATTGCAACCCGATTAAGATACGTTTTAATTCATCAAAATTACGTCCTAACGATGACGGATAATATAAAATTGTTCGAATAATACTTTGCGGATCAATAAAAAAGACGGCTCGAACTGTTTTTGTTTGATGGGCTGACATATGCAACATGCAGTATTGACGGGCAATTTGTCCCGTTAAATCGGCAACAAGCGGAAATTCAATTTTAACATGCTTCATCCCTTGAAACACAACATCTTTTTGAATAGCATGCAACCATGCCAAATGACTGGCTAAACTATCGACAGATAAACCGATGAGTTTTGTATTTAAACTATCAAAATCCTGCATCATTTCAGAAAAATAAATAAACTCGGTTGTGCAAACGGGCGTGAAATCTGTCGGATGACTGAATAAAATAGTCCATTTTCCTTTAAAATCTTCCGGAAAATGAATTTCTCCTTGCGTTGTTTGAGCAACAAAAGAAGGGGCTTTATCTCCGATTAAAGGACAAATTATTTCTTGATTAGAATATTGGTTCATATACATCTCCTATTTTATTGTTAAGTAAGATGAGATAACAAAAAAACAACCCATTCTTTCGATAAAAAAATTCATTGACAAGAATACGATTTTTACATATAAAAACCATATGAAAAAAGCACTTGTTTTTATATTGATTTATTGTGTAATAACTGCCTTAACCTTTTGGAGTGCCGTTCGTATTTTATATCAACCCTTTATCAGCGTTATCATATCCGTATATAATTATGAATCCTATATATCAACCACTATTGAATCGGTTTTAAAATCTTCTCTGCAAGATTTTGAAGTGATTATCGTCAATGACGGCTCAACGGATAATTCGCTGTATGTTATTCAAAAATATGCAAAAAACAACTCTAAAATAACGGTTATTGACCAAAAAAATCAAGGTCTTTCCATTGCACGCAACAACGCAATGAAAATTGCCAAAGGAAAATACGTTTGGTTTGTTGATGCAGATGATTTTATTGATGTTTCGGCAATAGAAAAAATGAAAACTGCTATTTTAAGAAGCAAAAACGCAACACAAATTGAACCGGATATTGTTTCCTTTTATATTAAACCGGTCAATCACATTGGCATACCGTCTGAAGAAAAAGTCGGTTATTATAGTTTGTTGCCCCGAGAATTGATGCAACATCAAATCACACCTTTTCAAGGGAATCAAATTCCACATTACGTTTTACCGTATTATCCGGCAACATCTTCAAAACAAATTTATAGGTTAAAATATTTACAAGATAAACAAATTCAATTTATTCCCCATCTTGTATTTGAAGATGAAGTTTTTTTTGCCACCACGCTGGCCAGCGGTGCCAAAGGCATTATTATTCCACAAGTTTTGTATTATAAACGTTCGCATGGAGCATCTATTACCCATAATCGACCCCGATATTATGATTCAACCGTTCGCCTTCCACGTATTTCTTATCAGGAAATAAAAAAAATCGGTGGGTCAGAAGAATTAGCACGTTTTTATTTTGATTGGCATTTCAGCGGTGTATTCAGCAAATGGCCTAATCAACAAAAATTTATACCAATATTAAAAGAATTACTTGCTTTTATTCAAAATCAGCCGAACGATGATTTTTGGGAAAAACATAAAAACCGATTGCAATCATTTATTTTAGAACAAGAAATTAAACAATAAGGGGACAACATGACAGAAAGAAAATCATTAAAACGGCGGAAAAAGTTTTTTGACGAGGAAATAGATTTACCTAAAAAACCCAGAGTAAGTTTTGAAACACCACCGTTTGAAGAAATGGAAAACCCCAAAAAAGAAGCTGAAGAATTTTTAAAAAAAGCAAAACCGTTGTTAATCGGTCAACCCCTTCATCGTATATTAAACGGAGGCTTTTTAACATCTTGTGTTGAAGATGAACAACGCAACCGTCTTATCCGTTTTTATGAAGAAGAATGTAATGCTTTGTCAACACAAGACCACCGTATTATGAATTTTATTCCATGGGCAACTTTTCCTGTTATTTTTGAAATAGGCGAACATCAATTAGAATTTGATTTCGGCAAGGCGTGGAGTTTTCAGTTGCATTTTAACACGGTTGAATATGATGAAGTTATTGATATAAGTACGAAAAAAATCAAAGAATTGTTTTGGGGTCGTACCCCTTATGACGTTTCTTGTCTGTATGGTCGTCATGCTATCGGAGCAACGGTAACGGATATTGTCGCCCATGCACACGAAGATCAAATTGAAATGTTTGTTATTCATTTATCAAACGGCAATTTAATTAAAGTTCATGAAGACGAAGGTTATCGTATCGTATGGGTTGATATCAGCGGAAGCGATTATTACAAAATGCGATTGCCCCGCTCGTTCTAACCTAATCGTTCTTTAACACATTTCCCGACTGTATCGAATCGGTCAAGGACAATCATACCGGCTTCGGCACAAATGCGTTTTTTGTAGTCGGCAATTTCGGTTGATGTTTGTGTACTTGCCCCTAAAACAGATTGTTTAATCCGTTTATCCGGCTTTCCTGCCAAATAAATAAAAATCGGTTTTTTTATTTTTTGTTTCTTTACAAATGTTGCTAATTCTACTTCAAACTCACTGTTAATTTTTCCGATAATCAAAATCGATTTTGTTTTATCGTCATTTAACATCGCTTTCATAATCGGGACAAAAGACGTACACAAAATCGCCCCCGATCCGATACCGACACATGTTGATACGCCTAAATTTTCATCTCGTAACTGTTGGACAAATTCATAACATAAAGAACTGGAACGAGAAATAATACCAACATGCCCTTTAGGGAATAAATGAGCCGGCATATTTCCAACTAACACCTCATCCGGTACGACAATCCCCGGAGAAGCCGGTCCGATTAAACAAACTTTATATTTTTGTGCCAACACTTTCATCTTCATAATATCATGATACGGAACATGGGTCGTTGTACAAATAATCATGGGAATCCGAGCTTTAATAGCTTCTTCCGTATCAGCATAAACACGGGATGGATTGGAAAAAACAACACTAATATCCGGTTTTGTGTATTGAACGGCATCTTTAACAGTCGCAAAGACAGGTAAATCCAAAAAAGTCGTTAAATTTTTCTCACGAGAAATACCGGCAACAACATGACTGCCATAAGCAATAGCCCGTTCTGTATGAGCCGCCCCACTGGTACCGGTAATTCCTTGACATAAAATCGGCGTTTTTTGATCGGGAAATTTTATCATGCTTGCGATTCCTCTACTGCATTAACAATTGCCATAACAGCCTGCTCGGGTTGTTTAATAACGGTAAACGGTAAACGACTTTCAAAAATTAATCGTTCTCCGACATTGGCATTTGTACCATCCATACGTACAACAAGAGGAATACCAACGGATATTTCTTTGGACGCATCGATTAACCCTTGTGCAATTGTATCACAACGGGTTAATCCCCCGAAAATATTGATAAAAATACCTTCGACATTCGGCTCTGACAAAGCCAACTTGAATGCACGGGAAACAGAATCACCTGTTGGTTCGGTGCCAACATCTAATAAGCAAGCTGCTCGGCCATGGTGCATTTCCAATAACTCAATCGTTGCGGCTCCCAAACCCGATCCATTGACCAAACAGGCAATATTGCCATTCAATGGTGTATATTTAAAATGATATTTTTCTGCTGTAGCTTCCCGTTCCTGTCCGACAGGTGTTTCCTTTAAAGCCATAATATCAGGGTAACGTTCAATGGCTTCATTATCAAAAATAATGCGACATTCCCCTACAACCCATTTGTTTTTGGGTGTTAAAATTAAAGGATTGATTTCTACCCCTAAAGCATCATATATCAGAAATAATTTATACATTTGTCTTAATATGGCAACCAACGTTGTTTGAGCCAATCCTTTAACCCTAAAAGCATGAACAACCCGATACCAAAACAATAAAGTCGGACGCATATGAGCAATTTCAAATTCTTGAACTTTATCGGCACAAGATACCGTAAATACATACGTTTGACGCATTAAATCCAATCGAACGGAAACACCGAAAGACCGATGGATTTTGGCTGTTTCTTCGACATAAATCCGATGAACAACTTGTTCTTGACAATGAGCCTGTGGTCTGACAAAAACATGTCCTAACATATTGTCTGCCATTTGTCGCACTTCATCAAGTGATTTTGCCGTCTGAATGCCTTTTTTCTGTTTTAATACACCATCTTGAAAAAATCCGTCAAGATGACTGGCATTATTTATCTGAACTTTCAACTGCCAACTTTTCCCACCAATTTGATTGGCAATTTCAACAGCTTCATCCGGTGTATAAGCAACCCGCCCCTTTAACACGGGGATATTGTAAGATTTAAAAATACGTTTATTTTGGTATTCTTGAATATCCATAACATTTCCATTTCGTCAGTGCTTTTTTAATGTGGCACAATTTCACGGTGAAGTCCAGTTCTTTTTTATAAACCAAACGAAAAATCAATTGACAAAAATCGAAAAAAAAAGTATATACCATGTAGGCGTCCTGCCGACACATGCGTTTTAATTTGAATTATTTGGTAACGCATTGTGCAAATTCTGCATACTTTAAGGATATAACATGCAATTACAAGATTTAAAAAAGAAAACACCGGCAGAGTTGCTGGTTTACGCCGAGGATTTGGGTGTTGAAAATGCCACATCCCTTCGCACACAAGATTTAATGTACGCTATTTTAAAAAAACTGTCTGAATCCGAAACAACTTTGTTTGGGGATGGTGTTTTAGAAGTTATGCAGGACGGGTTCGGTTTTTTACGTTCTCCCGAAGCTAATTATTTAGCCGGACAAGATGATATTTACGTTGCTCCTCACCACATCAAGAAATGGGGATTAAGAACAGGGGACACCATTTCAGGAGAAATAAATGCTCCCAAAAACGGGGAACGATATTTTTCGTTAGCTAAAATTAACACGGTTAACTTTGGTCATCCGGAAGAATTACGTTACCGTGTCAATTTTGATGATTTAACTCCACTTTATCCGGACAAACCGATTGTTATGGAATATGGGGATGGCAATTTGGAAAGCATGAAGGATTTAACACCTCGCATTATCGACTTGGTATGTCCGCAAGGAAAAGGTCAACGCTGTTTAGTGGTTGCACCGCCTCGCACGGGGAAAACGGTTATGTTAAAAAACATTGCTCATTCCATTGAAAAAAATCATCCGGAAGCTCACTTAATTATGTTGTTAATTGATGAACGACCTGAAGAAGTAACGGATATGATTCGTTCTATTAAAGGGGAAGTTATCAGTTCAACCTTTGACGAACCGGCTTCACGCCATGTTCAAGTTGCCGAAATGGTTATTGAAAAAGCTAAACGATTAGTTGAACATAAAAAAGATGTTATCATTTTGTTAGATTCCATCACACGATTATCTCGGGCATATAATACGGTTATTCCCAGTTCGGGAAAAGTTTTAACAGGGGGTGTTGATGCCAACGCCTTACAGCGTCCGAAACGTTTTTTCGGGGCGGCTCGTAATGTAGAAGAAGGCGGTTCTTTAACAATTTTCGGAACAGCCTTGATTGAAACAGGATCCCGTATGGATGAAGTTATTTTTGAAGAATTTAAAGGAACGGGTAACTCTGAAATTATTTTAGATCGCAAAGTTTCTGATAAACGTATCTTTCCGGCTATTGACATCATTAAATCCGGTACACGTAATGAAGAATTATTGGTTGATAAGAAAAAACTGCCTAAAATGTGGATTTTACGGCGAATTTTAATGCCGATGGGTGTTACGGATTCGATGGAATTTTTAATGGATAAATTACGTCAAAGCAAAACAAATGATGAATTTTTTGACAGTATGAATCAATAATTTTTTATGTTATAAAGCATGTTAAAACCACCGATACATCATCGGTGGTTTTGAATTAACATGTATCATTTAATCATCATAAACACACTTAATAATACTACGTGTATTATAAGCCTTCAACATTTGTTCGGCGGTCATGTCAAACGGCATATAAATATTATATAAAAATTCTACCGGATTAACATCTGAAGAACCCATTTCTGCATCTAATTGAAATGTATTACCGGACACATACCAATAATCAGCCGGACTTAACCCTTGTGCTATCAATTCCGATTTAAACGGCAAACGTCCACCCCCAGCATAACATTGAGAAATAAAAGATATTCCCAAAAATTCCTTGGGATAACCAACGAGTTCCGTTACATGAGAAGCCGTTTGACATGTTCCGCTAACCGGTCCTCTAAAACTTCCGATTTCACAGTCATTAACTGTTGTTGGAGAAAATGTTCCTGTATATGCACAAAATTGATTCGGACCACATTCCTGTAATCCACCTTTAATAATACTAACAGTCATGCCATCTCGCTGAATATCACACATCGTGACATTAGTACAATCACCCAGGCTTTCTAATGCTATTTCATAACCCACTTGAACACTGACTGACTGTGCATGCGGAGCTGTTATTTGAACGGATACCGTGCCATTTGAATTATCATCTGATGTTGGTTTATAGGTTATTAAACCGGTATTACTAATACGCATTGTAGCCGGTGCATTATTTAACGTATAAGTAAGTTCTGCATTTTCTGTAACACTGGCTTGAATTTGATGGGTATATTTGGTACCAATAACTAATTCTGTCGAAAAATCTTGAGGGCTGGGAGCAGAAATAACCGGTGCCGGAAAACATTCACCGTCTTCTTCATAATAACCTGTTTCACAATTAAGGCCATCATTATTATCACTGTTGTTACCGATACCACCCGTGCCTTGTTGCATATTATCAGGACTGAAAAGATTGTTATCAAAAAAATACGTAACGGCTTCACATTTTTCTGTGGTTGCATTTGTAACCTGAACATCATATGGCAAATTCCAAGCCGTTTGTTGAATTTGATTACAAATAGCATATGGCACATCAAAAACATCTATTTCAAAATGGTCACTGAATACCGCAACTTCGTAATCAAAACCTAAGCGGGTTTTTGCATCTTCATCACTTAAAACGGTATCGTCAGATGGAAAAGCATCCTTTTCAATCATCTGATATATCTGCATACCGTGTGTGTGAGCTAATGTATTCAATTCATTTAACGTTTCATTTGCCAGATATTTATCCATCGCAAATGTATAACCGTAAATACCCCCGATTGAAAGAACACCAATAACCGCCAAAACGCCCAACATTTCTACCATACTGCGTCCTGTTTCAGCTGTTTTTTGTTTAAAATATCCGTTAAAAAAAGCGTTTAAAATTTCCATAGAACCCCCATTTTAAAAATGAATAAAATCAGACAGTTATTTTTCAAAAATATGTCAAAAAAACGTCCCTTTTTTGAACGCTTTTTTTTGGTAAGGGTTACACTTTTTCAAAAACAAAAAAATCATGAAAAATCAAATAATTACAAATTTTAGTTGACAATGAAATAAATCTAAAATATTATGTCAAAAAAAGGGACGTTTTTTTGACACATTTTTTTAAGTTAACAAATTGATTTAGTTCTCTTTTTATTTTCGCCATTTGAAAAAATCTTAAATGTTTTTTTACGGATATTTTACAAAAAATTAACGGCTGTTTTTTGGACTGTATTATATAAAATATTTATGATAAACAATATAATAAAACAAAAAAATATTTTCTACACTTTAAAATCAATCTGTTTGTTTTTTTTATTTGATTTCTTTTTAAATACAGTATAAATATAATATATTCGCAATAGATATAAAGGAAAAACATATGTTAATAAAACCAAAATCTTTATTTTTTTCAATCGTTATCACTTTAGGTTGTATTATATCAACATCTTCTTGGGCTGATTGTGATGGCGGTCACCCTATTGAAGGTAAAAACGGTACAAAATATTGCTTAAGTAAAATCGGTATGAATTGGTGGAGTGCATTTGCTTGGTGCGAATCTCAATCAATGAAATTGGGAAATTTAACTGATTTATGTTATATTAGTGAAGAAAAAAGATGGCTGGGTGGAACAGGTGCCGGTGCATGTCCGAATATTGTCGGAGCTTATACCGGTAATGTATTTGCATGGACAGAAGTTGGTACCAGTACAACAGTTGCTCGGGTCATCAATCCCAACAGTGGGACCTTAAATTCATTCGGAAAAGCCGATAGCGGTAAACACGCTATTTGTGCCCCTAAAAAAACAAATACACAATAATATTTTAATAAAATCACGTTTTTGGGGGGTGCCTATATCCGGCACCCCCTTTTATTTATCCTTTTTTCTGCATACACCGAATAGCGTTTCTGCTCCGTAATTATCGACAGGAGTCGTATATTCTTTATCCGTATGCGTTAAATGACAAAATTTCGCCCGTGGACATTCTTTAATCGGTGTAACGGCATTGCTAATACTTTGAATCGGACAACTGTTCGTTGCCATTGACAAATCAGAACAAACGCCGTACATCATCGGTACCCCGTTACTATCGGGAATAGGCGTTGTACACAATTCATCTGTATAGATCAAACGACAATATTGCCCTTTCGGACAGCGTTTTTTCACACTCATCGGATTCGTAACAGATTTCAGTCGGCATGTCCTTAACGCCAGATCATGTGCCGAACAAACCCCATACATCAAACCGACACTTTCATTTTTTAATCCGTCCTGACATTTATCATCCGTAAAAGTTAAATTACAATATTGTCCCTTGGCACAATCTTTAACCGGCTCAAACGTAGCCCCGCCGGCAGTGTTTTGAAACCGGTATTGACAATCTGAATATATTGTCTGTGCCTGTTGACTGTAAATATAAGCACAATCAGATTTAATATCGATTTGTTGTTGATTGACTTTGTATTCGCAATATCCGTCTGATTCTTCACAAAGACCAACGATATCACCACACAATAAATTTTTATCACAACACCAATACGTCCCGTCTAAATGACAGGTTGTTTGACTTGTTGTATCACAAACAATATCACATCCGTCAGCTTGTGCATTTACTTTATACCCTTCCGGACAATTTTGACAAACTTTATAATCTTTTTGACAATACATATTCATCTTGATACAATCAAGACCACTTTCGCAATTAACACCGGGAGCCCGCATACTGTTAAAGGCAAACACAATTGTATTTACTTGAGTACATTTTGTAAAAGGTTCTCTTTCTGTATTAAAAAGTGTCATGCGAGGCGGATTATTCATCATTAAGATATGTTTACATACCGCTTCTTCAATATCTTTGACACGAACATACCCATCGCCTTCATTATCCCGATGAATTTCAATTATTTTGTCCGTATGAAAATTTTTGTTGATCTCTGTCCATGGAAACGGTTCTTTATCCGGCAAAGAATATAGGTGTGTATCTGCCAATGCCGCATCTTGAATAATGTTATTAGCTATATATTTATTCATAGCATATTGATACCCATATATACCCCCGATAGATAAAACACCGATAACCCCCAAAACACCCAGTATTTCAACCATACCTCGGCCTATTTCAGACACAACTTTGCTTTTTAATTTTTTCATATACTTAACCTTGCTATTTATTATGATTAACTGGTATTATATATATTATTAACAGTATTACAAGGCAAATCTATAAATTTTTCCTTTATTTGTTGTTTTTTATCAAAAAACTTGAATAAATAACTTATTTATGATACATTAACACCATTGTATGTTTAAAGAAAGGTTTTATCATGGGAAAAATAAATATCAGAATTGAAAAAGCACTAAAAGAAATTGAATCCTTACCGTTTCAACAAATCGGACAGCAAGTTGCGTTTATCAAGGATTTATTACAATCCGGTTGTGATATCAACGGTCAAGATGCCAACGGTGATACATTATTACATATTGCCGTTCGAAGTGACCAATTAAGAGGTCATAACACCATTGCCGAAGGAAATATGCAACAAGACGACATGTTAGATGTTGCATTTTTATCTCGTCTCAATCCGAACCCGTTTATTCAAAATAAACAAGGTATGACACCGGCCATGTTAGCTGCTCATTTAAAATTAACATCCGTTTGGCAATTTTTAACATCTTATGAACATTTATACGAAACAAATCGTCAAACGGCTCTTGCGAAATATTTATATCAAGCCATTTCAAAAAAAGAATCTATGCCTGCCGTTCGTGTTGCAAAGGATACAACGATTCAAACCATTCGGCAAAAACAACAATACAAGGGGCATATTAAATAACAATTGATTTTTAGGGGTATGATCGCATTAAAAATATAAATATGGGGGTATCTATGTTTAACCATTTAAGATTTGATGGCAAATGGCGTTCGTATCAACAAAACGTTCTCAATCGCTTACAAAAACATCTATCCGATGAAAAATTACATATCGTGGCTGCTCCGGGGGCCGGTAAAACCATTTTAGGATTAGAAGTTATCCGGCGTATCGGTAAAAAATGTTTAATTTTAGCACCAACCATTACAATTAAAAACCAATGGGAATTGCGACTGAAACAACTTTTTTTAACTGATACACAAATCGCTTCTCAATTGATTTCAATGGATATTTTATCTCCCAAAACGATTACGATATCGACTTATCAAGGTCTTTTAGCCGCTTTATGTGGTCACAAAGAAGAAAATGATGTTTCTTCTGCGGATATCGTTGCCAATTCAGATATAGAAGAAACAGATACACTTCCACAAACCAAACAACCGGAAAAGGCTTTTGCTCGCCTTAACAGCAAAAAAGCCCAAGCACTCATTCAAAAACTGAAAGACGCAAATATTGATTTATTATGTTTCGATGAAGCCCATCATTTACGAAAAGAATGGTGGAAAGCATTAGACTATATTATGGAACATTTAAAACCATCGACAACATTATCATTGACGGCAACGCCTCCTTATGATGTGGATTTTAATGAATGGAAACGATATGAAAAGTTATGCGGTCCAATTGATGAATGTATCAGCATTCCCGAATTGGTTAAAAATGGGGATTTATGCCCTCATCAAGACTTAATATACTTTGCTCCGTTACGAAAAGAAGAAGAACAGAGTCATTATTTGTATCAAGACAATGCTCTATCGTTTTATACTGATTTTTTAGAAGACAAGGATATGCCCGTCCATGTTTTTCATTTGGACGTTTGGAAAAATCCCCGACAATATATTGAAAACATATTTGATGATCCAAAATTTTACATTGCATTGGCATCTTATTTAAATTATCATCAATTTACACTTCCCAAAGCATTTTGTAAATTATTCGATACACAACAAAAAGCCTTACCAACATTTGATTTAATGCAAGCCGAATGTTTATTGAATAAATTGATTTTTAACTATGCGGATCGCTTTCCCAATTTACATGATTTTATCACGTTACTACATCAAAAAGCTCAAAAACATCACTTGATATATCATCATAAAATTTATCTTACAGGCAATCCGAAACTGATGAAAAATATGGCTCGCAGTTTGGGTAAATTAGATGCTATTTCCCAAATTGTGCTAACCGAAAGTCAACAATTACAAGATAAATTACGGTTGGTTGTTTTGGCTGATTATATCAAATCGGAAGCTTTTACATCCACCATACAAACATTAGGTGTTATTCCTATTTTCATGCAGTTGGCAAAATTATCTCTACCGAACATTTTCTTGGGCGTTTTGACCGGTAAAATCATTATTTTACCTCAATGTAAAAAAGAAGCATTGATTTCGCTGATGGAAAGTGTCAACATTTCGACAACGGATATTGCATTTAAAAAATTAACAACCTTTCCCCAATATGTAGAAGTTAAACCTGCTGAAAACATCAAATCAAAAATTGTGCATTTGATAACGCGCTTATTCAATGGCGGAGATTTAAATATTCTTATCGGGACACAAGCTCTTTTGGGAGAAGGATGGGATGCTCCTGCTGTCAATTCATTGATTTTATCCAGCACGGTTGCCTCCTATATGTTATCTAATCAAATGAGAGGCAGAGCCATTCGAATTGAAAAAGGAAATCCACTCAAAGTATCTCATATTTGGCATTTAGTCAGTGTCCAAACATATAGTATAGTAGACCGAATGGCTACTTGGATAACGATGAATATCCTTGAAAACGATGAAGCAGACTTTAACAAAGTCAAACGCCGATTTGATGGATATGAAGCCCCGACACTTTACAAGCCGTATCAGATTCAAAACGGTATTGAACGGTGTTTATTTGATAAATTGGATAAGTTTTATCAAAATTTAGCTGTTCAAGATTATTTGAAACAATTAACTCAAAAAATGTTATCTTATTCTCGTGAAACCACACGACAAGCTTGGGAAAGCGGATTGTTTGACGGTACCGGTATGGGAACGGCTCATCTAAAAATCGGATTGAAAACACCCATATTCCATCCGAAAGCATTTACATACATTGACGGTTTTGCAGCACGACTGGCATCTGCGTGCGTAATTCCATATGTTTTCCTACAGAACATATCTGGTCGTGCCCCGATTGGGTGGAATATGTCTATGCTCACATTCGGTATTGGTGGATTTGCAGCCTTAATGTTACCGGCAACGTTACGCCTTATCCGAACAGGAAGACCGGATGGTATTTTAAAACAAATATCTCTTGTTATTTTGGAAACATTATTCGAAATGAATATTATTTCAACAAATCCCAAAATGTCATCCTTAGTCGTTCATAAAACAACAGACGGATATTATATTTCTGCTGATACATTATCTTTACGTGACAATAATATTTTCATGCAATCTCTTTCTGAATTTTTAAATCCGATTGAAAATGCACGATATTTACTTGTCCGTAAAAATGCTGTTTTGAGATTTTTAAAACAGGTAGATTACTATGCCATTCCCTCTATTATCGGTTTAAATAAAAAAAATGTTCTTTTGTTTAAAAAAATTTGGCAACGCCGTATCGGATTTTGCAATATTATTTACACAAGAACAATCAAAGGTCGCAATTTATTGTTAAAGGCACGCGTCAAAGCCTATTCAAATACACGACAACAAACACAGCAATCCAACCGTTGGGAATGATAACGGTTAAGTAACTTGCTTTTTATGTCAATTTGCATTATACTGAAAAAAACACGTTCATGGAAGGAGAAACAATGTTTAAACAATTATCAGGAGGGCATTTGTATTCAGACAAAATCGACAATGGTATATTGTTTCCGGTCGGAGGTTCGTCGAGGGGTGCTTCTAATATTTTGCTGACAATTGATATTGAACAATTTGAACCGTTATTTGATAAAATCAAAAAAAATGCTCATCTGCTGATGACATCAAAGCCAACAAAAGAATGGTACGAATCGTATCAAACAGGATTGGATTTTTCTGTTTTCTGTCACATGTGTGCTTTTAACAATGTTATGCGTGCTTATTATCCCGATATTATTACAACCGGCAGTGAGCATGCAAAATTTTACAGGTCTAAAGAAGAAATTAAATTGTCAGATGTCGTATCCAACAAAAAATGTGCCTGTACGGAATTTTCCATTCTGGCACAAACATATTTCCAAAGTCAAAACATTCCGACTCGTTATGTCGGTGGTGAACTCGGTTGGTACACCGACAATGATTTTAATTTTGAAGAACATAGTTATATTGCCTTAACAAACAAAGGTAAAAATTATATTTACGATCCAGTCAATCCCGTTCGCAGAGATAAATCTATTTTACCTCGCATTGCAAAATGTAACCCTGTTAACGGCGACTATTTTAACAAAACAAACTCCCTTTTTGACAACATGACATTATATTATGCTGCCGGAGACAAATGCGATTATCTACACAATCTACCGACAACAAAAATCAATCCGTTGTTATTCGGTGCTAAAATGGGCAATAACGGAAAATAAATTATGGTCAATGTTCGATAAATTAACGCAAATAAATAATTATTCACATTAAATCTTTTTTGTTGTCCTTTTTCATCAGATTTATTATTTTATTCCTATCAAAAGGAGATAATATGAAATTGATTTTAATCTTATTTTTTTTACTATTACCATTCGTTTCAAAAGCAGACAATGTTATTTTAATGATTGGGGATGGCATGGGAACTAATCATTTGGCTTGTGCCCAACAAACCAAACCGATTTTTATTCCCTCATTACCCGTTAAAGGAACTATTCATACACGTTCTGCCAATTCGGAAACAACCGATTCGGCTGCTTCGGCAACAGCATATGCCTGTGGAACAAAAACAAACAATCTCTCTTTGGGAAAATTACCGAATCAGGAAAACTGTGTCACACTTGCTGAAAAAGCCATTCAACATGGGTTATCTGTCGGTATTTATTCAACCGACCATTCAACCGGTGCAACACCATCTGCCTTTTATGCTCACACGACAAACAGACATGATAAAGAAACAATTGAACAATACAAACAATCAGCTACTCAAACAATGGATATAGTTGTTCCCGTTGATAAAATTTCCGATATTGTCCCCACAAAACTGCAATACTTATCGAATAAATCTGATAAGAACGGTTTTTTTGCCTTATTTGAAGGGGCTAAAATTGATACGGCATCTCATCATAACAATTTGAATGATATGAAAACCGAATTATACGACTTTGATTTAGCCGTTATGCACGCAACTGATTTTGTTTATTACCACCCAAACACAACACTCATCGTATTGGCTGACCACGAAACAGGTGGATTAACAGCTGATTGTCAATATACCCGTACAGGACATACAGGCGTTGACGTACCCGTTCACGCATACGGACAACATGCCCATTTATTTCGTGGAGAACAAGATAATACAGACATTCACCACAAAATCAATCAGATTTTATTTTCCTCGGGAAAATAACGCATCTGTTTTCGCATCAGATTTTAAACCACATAACAGGGTAAACACATGACAAATCAATCAATCATAGATATTTATTTATCATATTGGAAACACATTTTAAATTGGCAGGGACGAGCAACCCGATTTGAATTTTGGATATCTCAATTGGGAACATTATTGATATGTATGTTGTTAAAAGCGTTATCTTTTGATTTCGTAGTAACATTATTAGCACTGGGAAATATTTTAGCTTTTATTTCCGTGACCGTGCGACGATTGCACGACATGGGTAAAAGCGGTTTTTTCGTCTGGAAAGCCTGTTTATATACATTTTTGCTCGGTATTGTGTTAGCCTTTATATTTGCCGGAATGGATTATCTTGGCATATCTGTTTTTCAAAATATCCAAAGTGTCATATATATCATCATTGGTTATTTAGTGCCAGGTAGTTTTATCATATATCCATATATATACGCATTGTTTCCATCACAACCTTATGATAATAAATATGGACCGCATTAAAATAAAAGTCAATTTCACATAAAAAAATGCCCCCTTATTTATTCGTAAGGGGTATTTTATTCGGATAAAACCAGTTTTGAACAACAACACATATTTTATCACATGATGTTCCTTATCAGTTTTAAAATATGGTTTTTCGTTCTCTTTGATATTGACAATATTTTGAAAAAACAAAAAAAAACCGTCCTAAACAGGACGGCTTTAATACATGGTGCCTGGGGACGGAATCGAACCGCCGACACAGAGATTTTCAGTCTCTCGCTCTACCAACTGAGCTACCCAGGCAGGGAGAACATGTATCTTTATACACGAACTCAAACAAAAAGTCCAGCACTTTTTTTAAAAAAAATATATATTTTTATAATATATTATTTTTCTTCATTATTTTCATTTTGAAAATCACTTTCTTTGGGGCGTTCGTTCGTGTGAATAACGTAATTTCCCTTTAACCAGCGTCCTAAATCAATATCAGCACACTTTTTGGAACAAAAAGGCTTATATTCTTCTGAAACAGGCTTACCGCAAATCGGACACATTCTTTGACTGGTCATATTTATTTTCCTTTCAATTCATAATAATCTTCGGGGACATTTAAATCCGTTTCAACCGAACAATATGCGTAAATATTGCTCGGCAAAACAGCCAATAATGACGGATGTATTTTCAATAACAATTTACCATTACCGGAACTTAAAATTTGACGCATAATAATCGGTACTAATCCATGGGGATTTTTTTTCCCATTCGGCATTAAAAACAAATCTTCTAATGAAGCCGTTGTCCTTTGGCGTTTTAATTCAAATAAACGTGTTTTTGTAAAGCCGTATAATGTTGAACGATTGTCTGATACAAACGTTTCTTTCATGGAATGAAACAAATCTTGTCGTTCCTGAAAATCTTTATATCCGGCAAAATCAATCAAAATAACACCGGATAAGTTTTTTAATCTGATTTGTTGATAAATAATAATACAGGCCTGTTTGTTAATATCTGCCAAAGTCAAATGCGATGTTCCCGAATCGATATCAATTGTCCAACAACTTTGTGTGCGTTCAATGTGTAATTCTGCTCCATCAGCAAACAAAACACACCGATTTAATGCTTCTTCAAGCAACAAATCTGTTTTGTTATCAACATCCGTTTCAATAACAATATCTGATGATAAATCACACCCAATCGGTGGTATGCTTTCTTTGGTATCTTGTACCCATATCCGCCCTGTTGCTTCCTTACCCAAACGAGCTTCTTTGGTTATTTGAATAAAGACGGTTTCTCCTTGTGAAAATTTTTTCATTGTCGGTACAAAAACAGGTAATTTTTTTGACGTTTCAATAAAATATCCACGTAATGTTTCATTATATTGTGTAATTTTACCTTGAATAACCTCTTGCCAATTTAACATTTTATCACGTTGAATGTTAAAAAAAACAGGATTATCACGACTATCCAATACCGTTAATATTTGTTGTCCGTATCCGGCTTGGTATAACGCACGCATTACCTTAAAATTCCTCGTAATATATGAACAACATCATAAACCGGGATACCAACAACACTATCATACGAACCGTTCATATGTTGCACAAATGCACTGATAATGCCTTCGATTTTATAACCAGCAACATGTTGCCATTCTTTTGTTTGTAAGATAAACCGTATATCATCTTCGGATAATCTTTTTAATTTAATCCGTGTTTCCTTAACCCGAACAATTTCTTTCCCGTTCGGTGCAATAATACACAAACCGGTAATAACCCGATGCGTACGACCAGATAATAATTCCAAATGGGCTCGAGCTTCAGCTTCGTTTTGAGCCTTTCGAATCATACGCCGACCAACCGCTAAAATCGTATCAGCCGCCACAACACACTGCCCAACGTGAGATTGATAAACGGCTCGTGCTTTTTCTATAGCAACACGCCGAACATACCGAGCCGGCAATTCATCTTTCAATTCAGTTTCATCAATGTCAGGAGAAATAATTTCTGATGGAAATAACTGAACACTTTCCAACAACCGACGGCGTTGCAAGGAACCGGATGCTAAAATAAACCCCTGCTTCAAACCCCAAAAATTATTCATCAGCCTGCGTTTTTTCTTTGCGTTCGTGTCTTTCCTGTGCTTCAATACAAAGCGTGGCAACCGGACGGGCTTCCAATCTTTTTAAACCAATCGGTTCCCCTGTTTCTTCACAGTAACCATACGTGCCATCTGCAATACGAGCCAACGCCCCATCAATCTTTTTAATCAATTTACGCATTCTGTCCCGTGTTCTTAATTCCAAAGATTGATCCGTTTCGCTACTGGCACGGTCATTCATATCAGCCGCACGCAAACTGTTTTCTTTCAAATCTTGAAGGGTATATTCCGATTCTTTCAACAATTCAGATTTCCATGCTAATAATTTCTGACGGAAATATTCCAAATGTTTATCACACATATATTCTTCTTTGTCAGACGGAACATAGTCGGGGGATAATGTAATAATTGTCATGATAACCTCCTTTATATATACTCAATAATATTTACAAATAGCCGATATAATCCCAAAAGTCAAGTGCATTTACACTTTTGTTTAAGCAAATACATCTAAAACAGGTACAAAACACCCCTCTTTTTTAATATAAAAGAAGGGATGCTTTTCTTGATAATACAACTCAAAAAACACATTCATTCGGTTAATTTATCTTTTCAATTCCTGTCAAATGTTGTCCAAGAACCTTATCCAATGGTTTATCACATAATCTTTGTGCCTTATCCAACGTTGTATGTAATGAATAACCCGATGCTGTTTCCAACCGAGAAGGAATATCTGGTTGTTTCGGATTTTGAGGCGTTTTGTCTTCCGACGGTTTTGTTTCAGAATGATTGGTTGATGTCTCATTTTTCTTACCTGCTCGAGCCAATTCTCGAGCAAATCCCAAGCGTTTATTTTTCAAAGCAACCATCGCCGGTGTTTCCCCTCGTAAATCAATACTGACATCGGCTCCGGCATTCAACAAATAACGGGCTATTTCAATTTCATCCCGACTGGTCGCATAGTATAACGGTGTACCGTGTGTTAAACTCAACACATTCAAATCTAATCGATGCGTTTGTATTAAATAATGAACCATATCCAAATGACCACTTCTAACAGCACAATGCAACAATGTGTCCCCGACAGCACTTGTTTCATGAATATCCAGACCTTTGGCGAGCAACATATCCGTCAACTCCAAATGACCACTGCTTACAGCATAGTAAAGAGCCGTATGACCACCGTTATCCGTCGCATAAATATCAATATCTGTTTGTTGTAACAATTCTTTTGCTTTATCAAATTGCTTGTTTTCCAAAGCAATCATTAACGCTGTTTTTCCGTTACCATCAGGTGTGTTCATATCACTGATTGTCATATTCTTCTCCTACACTTTCTCTACTTTCAAACGCATTTATTTTTCAACAACATTTCTGATATAGAAATATAAAATATCCGAAAATGACGGAAATTTAACAAAAATGGTATATGAATACCTATCCACTAATTGATATTCTTTGCGAACGGTATCGTAAACAATTAACTCCTCCGGTGCCATCCCTAAAACAATTTTTTTGTTCAATTGTGTATTTTTACTAAATAAAGCCTGTGATTGTATAATAGCCCGATGAAAAAATGCTCCGTTATTACGTTCGTGTTCCCGTGTTGAAAATAATTCTAAACCATTCCAAAATAACCCGTCCGTCATCATTAAAAAAGTTCTGTAATCTGCCGGAAGACGACCATATCCGTTTTGAATCAAAGCTGCATAGACATCCGATACTTCAACGGCTTCTGCCGGCGGATAAATAACGGCAAAATCTTGATAAACTTTTTTAAGTACCTGTACCAATGCCCTCATATTACCTCCCCGGCATCGCTTTAAGTGCTATTTTGTCAAAAGCCGCCTTTGAAAATCCGGCATATACGCTTCTGTCTTGCTTGTTTTTACCACCCGATCCCGTAAACATACCAAACGGTACATAAATTTTACCAACCGGAGTCGGAACATATAATAATGACGGATATGAAATACCGGTCGGTGTTTGTATTTGTTCATCAAGATACGCATGTATTAAATCATGAAACGGTTTATCTTGCATAAAAACCATATTGTTAAAATCAATTGTACCGCCATATTCCAACGGATATTTCAAATGAACCGTAAAATTTTCAGGAATTTTACCTTTCTTCATATAAAAGATACCTTCTTCCGAAACACCGGCTGAACGCAAATCCATCGCATAATTATAACTCAACAGCCGAACAAATTCCCGTGTTACCCGTTTCAATAACATGTGTTGTTCGAATAAATCATATGTAAAGGACCCAAAATAACTAACCGCCATTAAATCCATACCGGCAAAATTCATTTCATTAAATCGTTGTGTCCAATAATCCTGATTTTTGATTGATTTTTGTTTTTGTGCTAACTCACTATCAACGTCTGCTAATGCCCGTTCCAACCAATCTTCATTAACACTTAACGCACTATCCGGTGTATGACCCGTTGTCGAAAAAACAGAATCTTCTTGTGTGTTTAAAGAAGTCAACGCTGTATTTTCTGTCGGAAATAAATTATCTTCATCATCCCATGTAATATCGTCTTCCGTGATTGACGGGATATCCGGCAACGAAGACATTTCAACAACCGGTATTTGTTCTTGAAACCGATGAGCCGTTACCGTTTTGTTTTTTTCATCTTGCGTTAAAGTCGATTGTTCCGATTGACTTGAGGTCGATGGAAATGATGGCGAATGTAATTGACCGCTTTTAAAAGATTCCCCACCAACGGCATATTCCGGAAACAAGTCTTCCCAAGAAACAAGACCTTCTTCCGCTTGAACCAATTGTGAAAAATCAATTTTATCCGTCAATGTTCCTAAACTCCTTTAACCTGTTCTTCAATTTCGCCGATTTGACCCTGCATTAACGTTTTTAATGCTTGAATATCCGTATCTTCTCGTTGAGCAACAACCCAGTACGGAACCCAAGGAGAGGCACCCATGGCACATTTCTTTTTCATCTTTTTATCTAAATACCAACGAGGTGCATCAGCCAAAATCGGACGATTTAAAAAGCCTTGGAATAATACATATTGTTTTAAGTAACTTAAACTCATCATGTCCGAAGCCCCAACCACATTGGAACTTTGTAATGAACGGGAAACGTTAGCGGCAAACGGATTTGTTTGTTGCGAAACCCCTTCCGTTCGAGATGAACTGGCAACTTCAATCGTTTTTGTACCAATCATTTTGCTGAACCGTTCGGCCGTTTGTTCATTGTTTTGTGCCAAAATAACCTTGGCAGCCGTTGTTGTAATAATTGTTTCCAAATCGTCTTTACCGTATTGTCCCGAAATCTGACCTAAATCCTGCCCAATCAATAAATAGGCAACCTTTTGACCACGACCGACCGCCGGACCGTCTTTCACAGCGGCCAATTTAGGCATTTGAGGAAACTCGTCAAGAACGAATAAGACAGGAAACGGTCCCGACTTCAAACCATCCGTACCCACAAAATTAGGCGGATTGGAAATTAAGAAAGAACTCATCAATTCAACAAAAATACCTGTAATAACGTTCATACTGCGTGCATCAACCTGATTAACAGATAAATAAACTGAAACAGGTTTCATTTCACCGGTAATCGGATCCTTTAATCCACGTAAATCACGGAACGTTAAATCACTGAACTTTGTTCGCATACGAACAGCCGAGTTTTTAAAAATGTTAATACCGGATAATGCTGTTGATAAAATAGAACCCCGTTCCTTATCCGGCGTACCGGACAATTGGTTTAATTCAACAACGGCACGATGGGCATACGCATATCTGTCTGCCTCTTTAACAGCTGCATCCAACAAATCTCGCATTGGGTCGGCCATCATAGCCATTTGATCCCCTTCATCCGAACGCCGTTTAATATCAGCAGCTATTTTCATCTGTGATTCGGTTAACCAGTCAAAAATCATGGCAATACACGGTTCACATCCTTGCCATTGTGTCGGCAAACCATCCCACGTACCAATCGGAGCATAATTATCAATGGTTAACTGCCCTTGTTGCAGAGCCTGTAAAGCCATAATGGCACTTTGATCTTTCATACCCTCATAATATGTTGCCAAAACAGCAGCATCTTCAGCATCAAAACTGTTTTCCATCAATTTATTGATGAAATAGTCATTTGCACGAGCCCGTTCACACTTACTGGAAATAAATTGTAAGAAACCCGACATCGCATTTCGCCCCGTTTTGGACCAGTGCGGATCAGCTCCCCCTTTGGGTTCTTCAACCAAAACGGCCACCATTGAGTCAATGTACTTTTCACGATCAGAACCCAATGGAGGTAAACATGTAGCAGATAACGGATTCCAACTGGGATAATATACCCCTTTTTCCGGATCGTCTTTTTCACCCCAGTTAATCACAAAAACCGGTCCGATAGTTGCCCGATATGCTGTTGTATTAAAACACAATTCAGGCTTAGGGTCGTTAACGATTAAACTCAACCCCGGCGATTCCAAAATAGTCGGAATAACAACACCAACCGTTTTACCGGTTCCCGGAGGGGCAACAACCAAACAAGACAACGTTTCGGGCATTTTCATCAATTTACCTTTGAAACGCCCTAAAACAACACAAAAGCCATCAAATAATTTCATCTTTTTAACATCGGCATATTCCGCCATACGACCACCTCCGAAAATTTTCGGCATATATTCGTATGGGTTTTTAATAATACCGACAATCAAAACAACCCAAAACATCACAAATGGCGTAAATGGCAAATACATAATCCAGTTGGGATTTGATTGAGATAAAAAAGTGGAAAACCACCGTCCGTACGTTCCGAATAAATATCGCGTATTCGGGATGGCTTTCTTCCAAAAACGAACAGAATCCTCTAATGTAACAACACTGATTCCCCGTCTAATCCAATCTTGAATAGGCAACATCAACCACATCAAAACAAAAAACGTTAACACAGATGCAGCAAACGTCCAGAATAACCAGATAAGAAATTTTCCTTGATCTTCGTAAGCACTATCACGTTTAAAAGCCATTTATCGCTCCTTTGTCTGATACAATGTTTCCGTATTATGTGAGTACACGGCGTATTTTGATTTTTTCGCATAAAAAATCTTTTTATACGGATTGATTTTTAATCCGATATGTAAAACCGAAACAAAAACAACAAACGGAATTAACGGAATAAACCAATATGTATTGTCTGCCAACTGCGTTATTCGGTTAAACCATTGTTGATACATTTGAAGCAGATAATGAAAATCTGCTAACGTACTTTGAATAAACCGAGTCAAAAAATCAACCGTATGAACGTTAACACCATTTGTTATAAAATTTTGCAAAGGAAAAGACACTAAAAAAGCCCCTCCCGTTAAAAGAATTGTCCAAAAAATAACCTGACCGACCCACAACCAATATCTTTTACGGTCAACATCTTCTTCGTAATTTAATTCTTCACATTTCTTTTCCCAAAAATCAGGTGTAAAAACCATTTTTCATCTCCCTATAATGATTTTTGAACTTGATCCAAAACCGTTTCACTTGGTTTTTCCGCTACGACAATCGAATCAGCAACCCCGCTTAATTCATCAGGACCCCCCAATTCCGTCCGACACACAATAACGGATAAATCTTTCCAAGTTGTTAACATATCTTCGGCATTGATAATAATACCGGCTCGTTCAATAAACAACGGAACAACTGCCCCCGTGTATCCGTTTTCCGACAAACGAGACGTAAATCCCTTAACCGTTTCCAACAACTGAAAAATCGGGGAAACACGATGAGAACTTTCCGAAAACCACAATGGATCTTCACCGTTAAAACGTTCTTCATCAGCCAACCAATCACCGGCCTGCGTATCTTCAACAGCAACAACAATCCGTTGTTCCCCAACAGCTAAATAGTCAATCGGTCGTCCGCCGATTAAAACATTTTGCAAAACGGTATAACCGGCATTATCAAATAATTCCGGTATATTTTCTTCCAATTTTTTACGTTCAGGCAATTTAATATCTGACAACAAAATATCGTCCATCGACCCACCGAACGGATCCATTTTATCCTGCCAATTTGATTCGGTTGTCGGAGCGATTGAAAATCCTTGATTCATGGATGGTAAATTAAAACCTCTGTTAAACGGCGAATCGGACGATGAAAATGATTTTTTCTGTTCAGAAGCAGCTCCAAACATATCCTGACTGCCATAATGCGATGGTTTAGGCGTACCACCACTTGCCATCGGTTCATCAACAGGCACCTTCAATTCCGATTCTTTAACAACGGGTCGAACAGCACTATCAATCGGGCGAGGACGTGTCGTTTTCGATGTTTTTTTATTCAACGGAATAACAGATGTTTGTTTTTTTTGAATTTTTTCACCACCTGTCAAGAAATATATGACCCGATTAACATTCCGGCGAAGCAATTTCAACCATTCGATTTTTAAGAAGAAACGCCATCCGAAAACAAACAAGATCGGAGCCAAAATCAAAACAACAAAGAAAATAACAGTGCTTCTGTCTTTAATAACCCATCCCTTACGAAATTCATCAAACAAAAACAACCACCCGACTGTTTCTTTTTCAGGGTTGACATCGAGCGAAAAGAAATCAAACTGCCAATTTTCAAGAAAAAAATTACGAATAAACCACCATAGAAAAATAAAACCCCAAATAAACCCAACCAAGAGTGTTCTTTGCCATTTTTTCATGTCATATCCTTATATTGCACAATAATTTTATTCAGTATAACTTAAAAACTTATTTTTTACCAGCAAAAAAAACATTCCTATTAAAAAAAACAGCAAGAAAAATCTTTCTTGAAATAAAAATTTTATCTTTTACAGAAAAAGACTACACAAAAAGAATATTTTGTGCTAGAATGCTCTCGATTAAGTGTGAAAATTAAAGGAAAAACAAAATGAAGGCGGAAATACTTGCTTTAAATGACAAATACACAACGGCCATACGGCTGTTGAAGGAGCGTCTTTGACTGGGATAATGCCCTTCTCAGAAAAGATGAATTAGATGCACTGACTGCAGATGCAAATTTATGGAATAATCCGGAAAAAGCACAAAAATTGGTCAGTGAGCGAACTCATTTGACAAACAAAATTGAATCACTTCAAATACTTTCTTCTCAAATAACGGATACGTTTGAAATGATTGAATTGGCAGAAATTGAAAATGAATCCGAATTATTGGCTGAAAGTGAACATATTTTCACGGATTTGGATGCAACAGTTGAAGAAGCGTTACTTCAAAGTTTATTATCAGCCGAAGGGGACACAAATGATGCCTTTTTGGAAATCCATGCCGGCGCCGGCGGAACGGAATCACAAGACTGGGCTGATATGCTCCGCCGTATGTACATGCGTTGGGCGGAAAAAAACGGATTTACCGTCACATTGTTGGAAGAAGGTATCGGTGATGAAGCGGGTATTAAATCAGCAACATTAAAAATCAGTGGTATCAATGCTTATGGCTGGCTGAAATACGAATCCGGTGTTCATCGTTTAGTTCGTATTTCACCGTTTGATTCAAATGCACGCCGTCATACCAGTTTTGCGTCCGTTTGGGTTTATCCGGTTGTTGATGATTCAATCAAGATTGAAATCAATCCTGCTGATTGTCGTATCGATGTTTTTCGAGCTTCCGGTGCCGGCGGACAACACATCAATCGGACGGAAAGTGCTGTACGGATTACACATATTCCGACAGGGATAGTCGTTCAAAGTCAAACAGGACGTTCGCAGTTTCAAAACAAAGATGAAGCATGGGGTATGTTACGTTCTCGCTTATATGAATTAGAATTGCAAAAAAGGCGTCAAGCACAAGGAGCTGTTGAATTATCCAAAGGGGATAACGGATGGGGTAATCAGATTCGGTCTTATGTTTTACAACCGTATCAGTTGATAAAGGATTTACGAACCGGATATGAAACATCAGATACAACCGGTGTGTTAGATGGGGCATTGAACGATTTTATGCGGGCTTCCCTTGCTGGACAAAAAAATACCACACCAACAGACCTTGATTAAAGGAGATGATATGCCAAAACATAAAACATTTTTAGGGTGGGATATTTTTAAACGAACACGTGAATTGGAAGCCAAAATTACGTCTTTTTTGTTGAATATTGTTGAAGCCGGTATTTTATACGAACAAGCCATTCAAACTTACACACAAAAACAAGCAGATAATACCTTTATTTCTTTACGGGATCGCATTTCTGAATTAGAAGCCCAAAATGATGCTTATCGCCGTCAGGTTGAAAATGATTTGTATGCTTATATGATTTTACCGGATATGCGTTCCGATATTTTAAGAATTTTGGAAGGATGCGATAAAATCATCAATAAATATCAATCTAATTTGCTGATTGTTTCGATTGAACAACCGCTGTTATGGGATGAATTAAAAAAATTACTTCTTGAAATGGTACATCATGATTTATCCTGTGTTGATAGTTTGGTCAGTGGCGTTAAATCTTTTTTCAGCGGGCATAACGTTGATGAATTTACACAAAGAACACATGATTTTGAACACATTGTGGATGAACAAGCTTTTCAATTAAAAACAATGATTTATGCGAATAATAATATTTCTTTGGCCCATAAGTTACAATTAAAAGAATTTATTTACAATATTGAAAAAATATCTGATATTGCCGAAGATGTTGCTGATGTTTTAAAAATTGTTGCTGTGAAACACGCCTTATGATGACATTTATAACCGTAACCGTTATTTTTTTTCTGGCATGGACTTTGGGTCGAAACAATTTAAGTAATTTGTTCGGACCGGCTATCGGAACAAAAATGCTTCCTTTTTGGTTTGGTATTTCAATTGCCGGTTTATTTGTTATATTCGGTGCGTTAATCAGCGGAACGGCAACAACCCAAAATGTCAGTGCCTTAGGTCATATCACCCGATTACAAGAAGCACTTGCATTGAGTATCAGTGCCGGAATAACAATGTTTTTATTAAGTAAATTGGGTGTACCGGCTTCGTTAACTCAAACAACAACCGGTGCTTACATCGGGTGGAATATGTTTCATCAATCGGATATTCCGCTGGGTTTGGTATCAAAAACCGTTTTAGCATGGATTTATACACCGATTATTTCCGGTATCATTGCCGGTCTATTATTTTATATCTTACGACAGATGTTGGAACGTTTTCCCATTCATATCCTATGGCGAGATCATGTTATTCGTATCGGATTGCTTTGTGTCGGAGCATTTAGTGCTTATTCATTCGGAGCAAACAATATCGGCAGTCTTGTCGGTCCATACATGAATTTGGGGTTATTTTCAAAAACCGTTTTATTTTTCGGCGCCTGTATCGGTATAGGATTCGGATTTATTTTTGCTGACAGACGGGTTATAAAAACCGTCAGTACAGGGATGTTTCCTTTATCTCCGGCTGAAGCATTTATTGCTGTTTTTTCATCAGCATTAACATTATTTTTATTTTCCAGCATTCAATTAAAACTTTTATTAACAGCTCTTAAATTGCCGTCTTTCCCATTGGTTCCCGTTCCGTTATCTTGTGCCGTTATCGGAGCCATTATCGGCGTTGCCGTTTCCAAAGGAATCGCCGGATTAAAATTTAAAATTGTCGGCAAAGTTATTTTTTCTTGGTTAACTGCCCCATTAGGTGCTGGATTATTGTGCATTGGCATCTTATATTTGTTTCGGTTCGGAGGCATATAATGATCAAAAAAATCTTTACCTTTTTACGCATTGTTTTCAAAATAACATATCGGTTGACTGTTATCGGTTTAACGTTATTCATGATAGGGGTTGGTTTATTATTTTGGCATTTAAAAGAAAAACCGCTGGATTTGGCTTTTTTAATGCCTCAAATTCAATCGCATATCTTTTCTACCGAAAGCGGTTTACATTTTGATGTTGATTCCGTAACCTTATCAGCTCAATTATCACGTAACGGTTTATTTCATATTCAGGCGACCAATTTCGTTCTCTACGGAAAAAACGATGTTCTGATTTTAGATTTACCGTCCGTTCAACTATCATATGGATTATTATCATTATTAACATTAAATTACATTCCGCCTTCTGTTCAAATTGACCATGCTCTGTTACAATTAACACTGACAAAAAATGCAGAACTGTTATTGCAAGGACAACATTCAAATATTATTGATTCCCACAATTCAACAACTGTTTCTTTGCCGAAACAAGCAACACCATCTGCTGAAAAAGCCCTTGTTGTGCGTGATTTAAGACAGTTTGCAAAAAAAATTCTGACATTTAAACGAATTGACTTAAATAAAGCATCCATCAATATTACCGATGAAAAAAACGGGCGACATATTATTATTCCGCAATTAAATTTTTCATTAAAAAAACGCCGATTAAGACGATATGATTTAGAAATTGATACAGCTGTTCGCATACAAAATGACTTAATGTCTTTTAAAGGAACGGCTCAATATCATTCTGGCACACAAACAATAGAATTAGATATTTTTTTCAATCAGGCAAATTTAAGTCGGGCCGGACGGGTTATTCCTTTATTAGAAGGGATTAAAATTCCTTTACGAGGAGAAATAAACGGGTCATTAGATATTGCCGAAGGTCGCAAACATTGGCGAAATGCCTTTAAATCATTAAATTTTACCATTACCACAACCAATCAAGGTACTGTTCAATTACCGGAACCGTTAAACACAATTTATCCCGTCCGACAGTTGGTTGCTCATGGTTCATTCGCTGAAAATTTAGAATCATTAAAAATTGAAAAAGCCAAAGTTTCCCTTGTATCAGGTTTATCAGCATATGTTGATATTCAAACAACACATATCGGCTCTTTTTTAGACAAACAGGATTTTAATTTAACCAAAACAACGATTGATGCCCGTCTGAATAATATTCCCATGCAGGAAATTCCTTCTGTTTGGCCGTCTTACTTAGGACCGGATGCCCATGAATGGGTTAAACAAAATTTAAAAACCGGATTAGCAACGCAGGCATTATTTTCACTTTATTTTCAAGGCGGTGATATTGTCGATTTAATCGGAGATGTTGACTTTCAAGATACAACTGTAGATTATTTAAAACCGATGAAACCGGTTTTAAAAACCGCTGGAAAAGTAATGCTTTATCCGGATAAAGTTGAAATTTTTGCTCGTACGGGTCAAATTGGTCAAATTCATTTAAACACCGGTAATGTTTATCTAACCAATCTAAAATCAAATCAATCAATGGCTAAAATTGAACTGGACGTCACCGGTCCGACACAGGAAATATTAGCATTGATTGATGAAAAACCATTACAGTTGCTGTCTAGCTTCAATATCAATCCTCGTCAAACAAATGCCATAGCAAACGGTCAGGCAACGCTTGTTTTCCCCTTAACGGAAAAATTAACACCGCAAGATGTTATTGTGGATGTCAAAGCTTCTGTTCAAAACGGTACTTTTTATTCAGAAGATAAAAAACACACGTTAACAAACAGCACACTCAATTTAACCGTTAATAATCATGGATTGGTTATTCAAGGAAACGGAACTTATCAAAATATTCCATTAAAAATCAAATGGGAAGAATTTTTTAAGCCAACCAAAGAAAAACCGATTCAAAGTATTTATACCCTATCGGGACAGGTATCTGATTCTCTTTTAAAAACATATTATCAAAATATATCGGATTATGTTATCGGTACAATTCAAGGAGATATTATTTATCAAAAAAACAAGGATAAATCGTCACTTATCCGCATAAACAGCAATTTAACACAAGCCGAATTGATGATATACCCGCTCGCTTATACCAAAGTCAAAGGCGTACCATCTCATTTAACGGCACAAATTCAATTAACACCTCAAAACAATATATCTACCGGACAAATTGATATTTCGGCAGATTCAAAAGTTTTAGATATTTCGGCGACATTGAACGCAGAAAAAAATCAAAACAAGGTTATATTATCTCGCATTCAAGCACCGGGAAGCAATTTATCCGGTTCGTTTTCATGGAATGATAAACAGATTTTTTCTTTGACATTAAAAGGAAAATCATGGCTTATGACAGAATTGAAAAATATGCCTTATTTTAAAAAGCAAAATAATTCATTATCCGGGCAATCACAAAATTATCATCATATGCTCGGTCCGATTTTACCCCTTGATATTGATATCAGTCTTGATTCGATGACGCTGAATGCAAAAGCCCCGCTTAAAAATGTAAGAATACAAGCTAAAAGACCTCAAACAAAATGGGAACAGTTATTTCTTTTTGCACAAGGTACACAAGCTGTTTCACTTAACTTGATACCGACAACCGATAAAATTGAAGGGGTTGTTAATGATGTTGGGGATTTATTGAATCGACTCAACATTTCCGGTGAATTTGCTCATGGAAAAGCAACTCTTTCAGCCCAACAAAATGAAACCGGCACGATAGACGGACACATCCACATTCAAAATTTAGATTTCAAAAACCCCGGCTTTATCACGCAAGCACTCACTATTTTAGGAATTATTGATGCTGTTCGGGGAAAAGAATTAAATTTCAGTCAAGGACAAATTCCGTTTGAATTGTCGCCTCATTTTGATATTACGTTAAAAGAGGGGGTGTTATATGGAACATCTCTCGGTATTACATTCAGTGGCCAACTATCCGCTCACACCATTAAAATTATCGGTTCCGTCATACCGGCTTATGCCGTTAATTCCTTACCGGGTCGCATACCGCTTATTGGTGGGTTATTTCGTGGAACACAACATGGTGGGTTAATGGGTGTACAATACGAAGTTAAAGGAACACCTTCTGAGATGAAAATTGATTTTAATCCTCTTTCATCTATTGCACCGGGGATACTTTCAAAACTTTTTCAATAGGAAAATTTTGTTTATTTTGTCGTTAAAAAATACCTCAAATTAAAATCCTTCACAATTGAAAAACATCTTGACATTTGAAGGTATTTTCAAGTATCATACCCGGATGGGGGAGTATCTGCTCCGAATAATCGTTGTAAGAGGATAAAAATGAACAAAAAGTCGTTGTTTTGTGCTATATTAAGTATTTCTGTTTTTTGTGCATTTACACAAAAATCAAAAGCGGAAACGGAAAGTTTAGAAGTTCCTGCCTTTGCTCAATTTTTATTTGCAACCGGTGTAGAAAGCATGGGAACGCCTCAAATAACAGGAACAACGATAGCAACCGGTACATCAAGTGGCACAACAACTGTCACTGGAACATTAACCGGTACAACAACTGTCACTGGAACATTAACTGGTACAACAACAGCACCTGTTGGTACGCCAAATGGTACAACGACGACAACACCTATTGGAACACCAAGTGGGACAACGACTACCTCAATATCTGGCACACCAACCGATATAACTACAACGTCAACGACTGGGACACCAAATGGTACAACGACAACAGCACCTATTGGAACACCAAGTGGGACAACGACTACCTCAATATCTGGCACACCAACTAATATAACTACAACGTCAACCACCGGTACGCCAAATGGTACAACAACCACAACACCTATTGGAACACCAAGTGGGACAACGACTACCTCAATATCTGGCACACCAACCGATATAACTACAACGTCA
>JAFTSJ010000039.1 GCA_017467335.1 Alphaproteobacteria bacterium | reverse complement strand
TGTAAGGCTAACGAACGTCATCTGGCAACGTTGGATGAAGCTTGTAATAATCAAAGTTGGTCAGGGGGATGTACAAATATGCAAATTAGCATGGATAAATATGCGTGGACAGCGATAGCGTCAGGGGATAGCTCCGCCTATCACGTTCATCTTACTAGTGGTACTGTGTACACCTACCCAGCCACGCGGACCAGCAATGGCAACGCCTTGTGTTATTAACCCCGCTTTTATAATACGACTTATGAAAGTTTAAATCCGCCTTTTACAGGCGGATTTTTTATAAATACAAAATTTTGAATGAGGTATTTATATTATTGTGATACCTTTTCCGTCCTGCTGAACACCATCCTACTGTCATGCTGAATTTATTTCAGCATCTCATCGAGTCGTAGCAGGAGGCTATGTCGCCAAGAGACCCTGAACCAAGTTCAGGGTGACGTATTTCCTCTCATACCGTCCGTCATGCTGAACTCGTTTCAGCATCTCACGGGGTTATAGCATGGTGCTTTATCGTCAAAAGACCCTGAATCAAGTTCAGGGTGACGGTGGGTATGGCAGGGTAATTAAGGCATTTAAGGTAACATAGAACCCAACAAAACCCCGTTTTCGCAAACAATAAAAAACAAACCTATTAAACTTTGTCCGTTTGGGCTAATCTTTTTTGCTCAAATTCTCTCTGTTCCATAGCGGATAAAAAAGTTTGTCGCACTTGAATAAAAACATTTTTAAAATCAGAAATGTTTTTCATTTCATCCATATCTTCTATATCCTCATCCCTATAATGGAAACAAATATCACCAACATTAAATTTTTTATCCCAAAATCCTTGTTTATATGAAATATGGTAACATTCTGCCAGTTGTACGGTTGTACATGCTGAACCGTTCCAATAATAAAACATTTTATCAGTAATGGCATATTCCATTTTTTTACTACGCAAAATAGCACGAACAATAAGACTGATATAAATCCAAACCGGAAACATGTGAATAGTCATAAAAGGAATAACAAGCAACTTATCTGATTTGTTGCCTTCAGCCGTCAAACCGCTAATAGTAATAAACATATCAATAGCTCCCCAACAAAGAGCAAAAATCGCAAAAGGGCAAAATATCGCTTCAAAAATTAAAGATAAACAATTGGGTTTTCCCCACCAAACAATCCGTTCCCCCGGGTTAATCATTTCTTTCAAAACAGACGATTGCATAATGTACATATTATTCATTTCCTTTCAAAACAAGTTCATCATAAGCCCGTTTAATTTCCCGAATATCATCCCACATTAAAGCTTTCGGAGAGCCGGGACGAGCTATTGGATTACGTAATAAATAAGACGGATGAAAAATCGGCATCATTTTAGACCCATATGGTCCATCAAACCATTGACCACGTACTTTTGAAATTCCTTTGACATCCGGCAAAAAAGATGTCAAAGCAACTTTACCACATAATAAAATCAGACGTGGCTTTAAAATAGCAATTTGAGCATCTAAATAAGCCCGACAAGCTTCTTTTTCGGATGGTAACGGATCTCGATTATCAGGCGGACGACATTTAAGCGTATTACAAATATACACATCTTTTTCTCGAGATAATCCAACCGATTCAAAAATCTTATCCAACAATTGACCAGCTCGCCCCACAAAAGGTTTTCCCTGCATATCTTCATTAAATCCGGGAGCTTCCCCAATCAACATCAAATTTGAATTAGGCTTTCCGTCCGAAAAAACACTGTTTGTACGTGTTTGTCCTAACGGACATTTTTGACAAACGGCACATTCTTGACGCAACTGTTCCAATTTTCCAAGCATATTTCCCTCATTTCGAGTGAGATTATACTACAAAAATATGTTTTTTCAAGCAAAAACCCTTCACAATCATAAATAATTATTCACAATAAAACACTAAAAAAACTATTTCGCAACACAAAACACGTCCCAATTTGTTCAATAAATTATATTAAGCGGATTTACGATATTTACGCCGTATTTCTTCTTTTTTCCGTTTTTTTGCATTGTCAACTGCGTGTTGAATTTGAAAAGAAACCACTTTGAAATCAGGAATGTATAGAATTTCTTTTGGACGTTGACGCCCTTCTAAACGTCTGTGTTTAACGTGCAAATATATACATCCGACACCAAATATTTTATCAATAACTCCTCGACGGAAAGTTACATCTTCACATTCTGTTAATGAAAATTCTTCAATACTTGTTCCGTCACGACAGTAAAAATATTTATCTGTAATAGCATATGTCATTTTATAGGCATGATAAATAACCAGCAAAAAGAGTAAAATCCAGACACTCATCAATATCAAACAAAAAAGAAACATCGGAGCAATCTTTTGTATCTCTGAGTAGGAATACATGTAGAAACGCATATTACGTGCATCAGGAACAGACATGACATTAGCACCGACATAAAAAACAACAAAAAACGTAAATTCTGAAAAAATCATGCTAAAAATAGCACTTATCAGTTTTGGTTTACCGACCCAAATAATTTTTTCACTTGGAGAAATTCTACCTTTAAATACAGATAATAACTTTGTGTACATATCACTTTTCCCCCGCAACAAAAAACAATCATTATTCCCATTTTGTGAGACAATCAACATATTTTCTTCCCCCATTTTATTACAACACAAATGACAAATCAATCATTTTGCAATTATTATAAAATACTTTTTTATGATAGTGATACACCTAATATATTCCGTTTAAAGATAAATGTGTCTTCTTTTTTAGACATAAGCACTTTTATTACAGAAATAACCATTGACGGTTGAATAAAAAAAGGATATCCTGCCAATATATTTATCACGTCAAAAACAGGAACAAATAAAATGAAAACGTATTATATTGTCAGTGGTGGGTTTGACCCCATTCACGAAGGTCATATTGATATGATTAAAGCAAGTGCAGCCATCAGTGATGGCGTCATTGTTTTAATCAATTCAGATGACTGGCTTATTCGGAAAAAAGGAAAAAATTTCCACAGTTTTAAAACAAGACAAGCCATTTGTGAAAATTTAAAAGGAGTTATTGATACCCTTGCGTTTGATGATTCTGATAATTCGGCTTCGGACGGCATTCGAAAAGTCCGTCTAAAATATCCTGATGCACACCTTGTTTTTGCAAACGGCGGTGATCGGGGAGCCGATAACATTCAAGAAAATGCCGTTTGTCAAGAATGTCAGGTTGATTTGGCTTTTGGGGTCGGCGGATATAATAAAGCCAATTCATCATCATGGATTCTAAAAAAATGGCAAACAAAATAATAAAAATGGGGAAATATGGCACAAAAAAAATCACTTTTATTTATCGGACATACATATCATTTAAAGACAAAATCGTCTGACTTCATTCAACAGATATTATCAAAAAAATATGATTTGACTCATTTTTATTTTGATCCACGACAAGATGACGCCTCCGTTTACAAAGAATTAACGGGAAAAGTGTTTGATGTAATCGTTTTGTGGCAAATCATGCCATCTATCAATACATTGAAAAAATATATCCGTTTTGATAAAGGGGTATTTTTTCCGATGTATGATTATTATATTTCTCAAGGGGGTATTTTTTCTCCCCTTTGGGCAGAATATACTCAAATTCAAACCATTTGCTTTTCAAAGAAAATTTATAATGACTTAATCAATGTCGGTTTTTCAGCACAATACATTCAATATTTTCCTAAACCTTTACCAACAAAAAATATGGGACAATCCGATTCTGTTTTTTTCTGGCAAAGAACAAATGAAATCAATATTCAAACCGTTGAAACCATTTTGAAAAACACTCATTTAAACCATATTCATTTTCATAAAGCACTTGATCCCGGTCATCAATTTATTCAACCTTCACACCGTTTACAACAAAAGATTACTTATTCTTCTTGGTACAATAAAAAAGAAGATATGTTGGCAGATGTGCAAAAATCAGCATTATATATTGCTCCTCGTATTTACGAGGGAATTGGGATGAGTTTTTTAGAAGCCATGGCGTTAGGTCGATGCGTTATCGCACACAATGACGCAACAATGAATGAGTATATCGAACATGGAAAAACAGGATTTTTATACGACGTTAAAGAACCACGTCCGTTAGATATTCATCATATCCGTCAAATCCAAAAAAACACCCTCAAATATATTCGAGACGGATATAAACAATGGGAAAAAGAAAAAAAGAATATCCTTGTTTGGATGGAAGAAGAATTAAACGTTGATTTAGCCAAAATAAAACATCATGTTTCCCGATTACCCAAAAAAATCAAACCTGTTCAAAAAATGGATAAATATCGTATTTACTTCGCCGGATTACGTTTGTTTGAACTTCAAAGCAGTCCGTCAAAACGGGTTTATTATTTTTGTAAAATCCCTGTATTTAAAATAAAACAAAAACAACTACAACAAAAAAAATCTTACCATTTGTTTGGCTTTATTCCTTTACTGACGATAAACAAAAGGAGTTATAAATGTTAAATCCGAAAGTCAGCGTTATTACAATCACATATAATTTATTGAATGCCGGTCGTGAACACATGTTTCGGCAATGTATCGATTCCGTTTATACTCAAAATTACCCGAATATTGAACACATCGTTATTGATGGTGCTTCGAAAGACGGAACATTAAAAATTATTCAAGAATATGCCAAACAAGGAAAAATAACCTATTTTTCCGAACCGGATACCGGTATATATAATGCCATGAATAAAGGTTTGCAAAAAGCAACGGGAAAATATATTGTTTTTCTTAATTCTGATGATTTTTTTCATGAAAAAAACGGTATTGAAAAAATGGTAATGGCACTCGAAAAAAACAACGCTGATTTTGGGTTTGCTCCTTGTCGATATTTAACGGAAACAGATGATTTTATCGGGAACTTGTATCCGGTCATTCAAAACTTTTTTGTTCGCATGCCTTTTTCTCATCAAACATTATTTGTAAAAACAGAAACCATGCGACAACTCAACGGATTTGATGAAACATTTCGCAGTGCCGGCGACTATGATTTTGTGATTCGTCTGTGTTTAAGTGGAGCAACATACGTTCAAATATCAGATAATTTTGTCAGTTACAGATTAGGCGGATTATCAGATAAACAACAAAAACAAAGTATGGATGAATGTATCAAAAGTTTTGAAAAAAATTATGCTCAATTTGATGTTCCAACCGATTATCAAAATATGTATCATCAATTCATGGTTCCCGTTCAATTGATACAAAAATTACAAAAATGCGTGTGGTCGAAACTTGCTCACAAAATGCAAAAGTCATTGAAAGACGTGGATAAAAAAGAAACAAACTGCTGTATTACAAAATATCCGCTTGTTCAACCTGTTTTTATTGTTGAAAAAACAAAATGGTTATTGTTTGGTCTGTTACCGATATGGACCCTCAAATCAAAACAAACCGATTGCAAAAAAAATAATTCATTCTTTAAATATAAAAAAACATATGAGTTTTTAGGCATACCCTTTCTGCATTTATCATGTAAACAGGATAAATTAACATGTTATTTTTGCGGTTTAAAAATTTTCCAAAGAAAACAAAAAAGCAATGTTATTTTATGTAAATTGTTTTATGTTCCGTGTATTAAAATAAAAAAATATTAGGTTATGTGATGAGTGTTTATCGCCGTAAATTAACAAAAGAAGCAAATGATTTTTTCGTATTTTTAGAACAAAAAGTTCTGAAAACACCAATTGTATCAGCCCGACAATTTGCACACGGGGCGGCTTCACAAAATTACCACATCCGGTTGAATAATCAACAAGAAATTTTGGTTAAATTAACAAAATCTTACAATAAACAGGGTATTACTCGATTAACTAAAATTTGCCAAGCCGTATCCAGCAACAAACAATTGCCGGTTGCCCGTTTAATCTCGTTCCAACAAAAACCGTTTTTTCAATACAAAGCAAAATACGGGTTGATTTTAGAATATTGCCAAGGTTATGCCGTTCCGTCATATCGTATCAACAAACATCATTTTACGCAAATTATAAATGCTTATGCTGTTTTTATGCAAACGAAATGGCCAAAAGAAGATTTATTTATTGAATTATATCCGATTAAAGAACAATGTTTCAATCATATGAATTTTATCAAAGAAACAATTCAAAAAACACTGTTTATAAACGGCCTTAAAAAATATGTTCTGATGAAGACAGCCAACGCTCATTTATCTTTTTTTGAACGTCTTTTAAAAACAACGGTCACATTACCCGAGCATAAAAAAACAATTATTCACGGTGATTTTCACAACAACAATGTGTTATTTTACCAAAATAAACTTGTCAGTTTTTTAGATTTTGAAGAAGTCGGTTATGGGTATGTTATTGAAGACATTATGCGTTTTATCTTATGTGTTATACAACGTTTACCGATTTTTATGAATCCTTATCCGCTTGTCGAACAATGGATAAAATGTGCCAACAACCGTTTCGGATTTACCAAAGAAGAATGGATTTTAGGATTAAATTCATACTATGTCCAACGAGCCGACAAAGCTTTTCGTAACAAATACAAAGCCGGCTCATGGCATCAAATTTTCGTGTGGATAAAATTATTATGGCTAACTCGCCGATATCATAAAATCAAACGCTTGATTGAAAAAATATACGCTTAATTTTCATTTAAACGAGTCATGGTTAAAAACTTTTCCTGTCGGTGCAACAATAATGCTTCCGGTGTCAATTTATCCAGTTGTGATAAATAATGAAGAACCGTTGTTTTAAATGTATCCATCGTTTGTTGCGGGAAACGATGAGCCCCACCCAACGGTTCTTGAATAATGGAATCAATTAAACCGAATTTTAATAAATCCTGAGCCGTTAAATGCAAAACTTCCGCTGCTTTGGGAGCCATTTTAGCATCTTTCCATAAAATAGAAGCACATCCTTCCGGAGAAATAACGGAATAAATTGAATGTTCCAACATGAGAACCGTATTACCGGCAGCCAAAGCAATTGCTCCACCGGAACCACCTTCACCAATAATACAGGAAATTAACGGCACTTTTAAATCCAAACATGCTTCCGTACAAGCAGCAATGGCTTGTCCTTGCCCTCGTTCTTCCCCTTCCATGCCGGGGAAAGCACCGGCTGTATCAACCAAAGTGATAACAGGCACACCAAATTGTTCCGCTAATTTCATCAATCGAATGGCTTTACGGTATCCTTCGGGCTTAGCCATACCGAAATTATGTGTTAACCGGCTTTCGGTATCATGTCCTTTTTCATGTCCGATAACCATAACCGTTCGACCGTCCAATTTAGCAAACCCACCGATAATAGCTAAATCATCAGCAAAATTCCTATCCCCCGATAACGGACAAAAATGCGTAAAAACATGTGAAATATAATCGCTGGTATGCGGACGGCTTTCATGACGGGCAACAGCCGATTTTTGCCAAGCCGATAAATTTTTATACGCCGAAGCTAATGCTTTTTCATGTTTGACTTTTAACCGTTCCAATTCAGCAACAACATTAACATTTTGACTGGTTGTTTCATACTTAATTTCATCAATCCGATGTTCTATGTCAGCGATATTTTTTTCAAAATCGAGATATTGCATGTTTTTCCTCATTTTAAAATTGATTTTTTGTATTATACGCAGTATAGTAAAAAATGTCCAGTAAATTTTCAGTTTGTCACAAAAGGGAAACAAAATGTCGCATGCTTTATTAGTCGGAATTTATATACTTATCTTGGGAAATGTTTTAGTTTGTGCAACGGTTGTCTATGTTTTATGGCTTGTTTTAAAACGCCAAAAGGAAGGATTTCAATTTATGACTGACCGTTTAATCAGCTTTGAAAAATCGATACGTGAACGTAAATCTGATACAAAAACACCGCAAATTTCCATTCCGATTGATGACCCGATTTCCAAATACGAACAAGTGAGTTTACCTGATGACGTTAAAATCAATTTTGTTGAAGATTAGTTTCCTTATCGGAGCGGGTATATTATTGTCAGCCCCTGTTTGTCATGCTGATAATTTTGCATTTCAACCATCTGTATCCATGCGTGGAAAACCAAAATATGCACCGGATTTTAAATCGTTTGATTATGTTAATCCCGATGCCCCTAAAAAAGGGACATTAAAACAAAGTGCTTTTGGGTCTTTTGATACCTTCAATCCGTTTATTATAAACGGCATACCACCGGCCGGTATCGGTTTAATGTATGATACGTTGATGAAGCAAAGTGCCGATGAAGTTTTTTCTTTATACGGTTTAATTGCGGACGGCATTTTTATTTTACCCGATAATAAAGGAGTTGCTTTTCATATCAATCCGCAAGCCCGTTTTAGCGACAATCACCCGATAACGGCACAGGATGTGGCTTTTTCATTTCAGATTCTTCAAGAAAAGGGCGTCCCAACCTATCGGTATTATTATCAAGACGTTCGTCACGTGGAAATAATAAACACCCACACGATTGTATTTCATTTTCATCCCAATACACAAAATCCGGAGTTACCGTTTATTTTGGGAGAACTGCCGATTTTACCGGCTCATTGGTGGCAAGATAAAGATTTTACCAAAACAACATTAGAAAAACCAGTCGGAAGCGGTCCATACCAGATTGATACATTTGAAGTCGGCAGACGTATTACCTATAAACGTCTTCCTCATTATTGGGCATCCAATTTAAACGTTAACAAAGGTTTTTATAATTTTGACACCGTTGTTTTTGAATATTACCGAGATACGACCGTTGCCGTTGAAGCGTTTAAAGCTCATGAATTTGATATACGTTTGGAAAACGAAGCAAAAAAATGGGCTCATTTTAAAACAGAACAAGCCGTTCAAGACGGTCAAATTAAAATGACCCAATTTAAACATGGAATGCCAAGCGGTATGCAAGGATATGTTTTTAATTTAAGACGCCCTCTATTTCAGGATATTCGTGTTCGGCAGGCACTGTCACTGGCTTTCGATTTTGACTGGATGAATCAAAATTTATTTTATGGTCTTTATACCCGCACCACCAGTTTTTTTGATAATTCTTATCTAAAAGCTCCGTTACAACCGACTTTGGTCGAACAAACCGTATGGGAACAATTGCCGTTTCAAGATGTAATACGCTATCAAAATCCATTACCGAATACCTCTTATTTTCCGCTTCGAACACGATTAAAACAAGCATTAGATTTATTAAAACAAGCCGGTTGGCATGTGAATAATAAGGGAATATTGGTGGATAAAAATCAAAAACCATTTACATTTGATATTTTATTTGATGCTGGAAACAGTGCGACATGGGAACGGGTTACATTGCCTTATATTGCTCAATTAAAACGGTTAGGCATTCAAGCAAACATTCGGTCTATTGACAGCATTCAATATAAAAATCGATTAGATTCGTTTGAATATGACATGATTGTCGGCGTTTGGGGACAATCTTTATCACCGGGGAATGAACAGCGTTATTTTTGGGGCAGTTCATCCGCACGACAAAACGGGTCAATGAATTACAGCGGAATTGAAAATCCCGTTATTGATGCTTTGATTGAAAAAATCATTCAAGCAGATACCGCCGAAAAATTAACCGCTTCGACACAGGCTTTGGATAGAGCATTACAAAACATGTATATTGTCATTCCTCATTGGTATTCGCCGTACAATCGTTTTATCTATTGGCATGAAATTCAAATGCCCGAACAAACACCGTTAAAAGGCGTTAACCCGATGACATGGTGGAAAAAACAGTTTTTTTAATGTTTTGTCATTTTATGCTTGCATAAATTGAAAAAACATTTTATCAATAAAAGAGATATGAGCAGAAAGGATAGCAAATGAATCGTTTTATTTTAGGTACTCTTGTCGGCAGTTTAATATTAACAACCGGCGTATCGGCTCAAACCGTTTTTTGGGGATTTGACGAAAACAACAATGAAACGTACATTCCGGCACAATGTGACGGTCAATTTGATGAAACGAACGGCGGTGTATTTATGCCTTCTCCCGAAGATCTTTTTGAACAAGGGGAAGCCTTTCTTTTAGAAAAAGGCACTACACGAGCAAATGCAGCCTACTGTTTATTATCGGCAGCTATTCAAGGCAATGTCAAAGCACAATATCGGGTTGCCCAACTTTATAACAAAGGATTGGTTTTACCGCAAAATGACATTGTTGCCTATCGTTGGGCATTCTTAGCTGCTTTAGGGGGCAGTAAAGAAGCCGAACAATTGGCTTTAACATTGGAACAATTATTAACGGCTGAAGAAATTCAGTTAGCGACAAAAGCCGTTGAACCGATGTTGCCGGATTTGAAAAGTGAAAAAGACACGGCTTTGCAAAAACAAGAAGAATTATTAGCTTCCAAAAAAACAGAGTTAGAAGAATTAAATAAAGAAATTGATGAATTATTAGGTGTTCATTATCAACAACCCCATATCAAATCTATTGATGAAATTCGGGCGGCTGCACGTACACGCATGGAAAAACAAAAGGAAGAAGAAGCCAAGTTAATTGAAGAACACAATAAAGCAGAAGCCGCTGAAAAAGAAAAAGCCATTGCTGAAAAATCTAAAAAAGAAACCGTTCGTGAAGATAAAAAACCGCAAATACTCCGCCGGCGTAGAAGCAAAAAAACCGAAGAAACCCCTTTATTCAATGAAAGTGACCGATTGAAAAAATGATACGGTATGTATATGTTTTAACATCCGTTTTGACAATTTTACTGACTTGTTCAGGTCATGCTGACGATACATTTATATCAGGAACACAAGATATTCCCTTGATGTCCGGTTTGACGATTGATGTTTCGGACGATATGAATTTTGATACCCCTGTCGGGCAGGTTTTAGCATTTGAAGCTCAAAGTTCCACACAAACAAGTAGTCAAATTATATCGTATTACGGTCAAATTTTGCCATCTTTGGGATGGCATTGCCAAGCAAAACAATTGGTATGTACTCGTGAAACAGATACATTAACATTGATACCGATTCAAGATAAAAAACCGGCGATTGTTCGTTTTGAAATCACACAAACAAACACGCAATAAGCAAAAATTTACCCCATCTGTTAAAAAGTGTTGACTTTTCATTTTTTTTGGTTTATAAAATAATCCTTAAATTTATAAATTTTTCAATTGAGGAATAAAAAATGGCTAATATTGCATCTGCAAAAACACGTATCAATCGCAATGCTAAAAGACAGAGAATTAACTCTGATCGTTTAAGTGCTGTCAGAACAGCCGTTAAAAAAACACGTTCTGCTATTTTGACAGGCAATAAAGAAGTTGCTCAAACATGTTTCAGAGCCGCTGAATCTGCTTTAATGGCAGCTGCCGGCAAAGGCACAATTCATAAGAAAAATGCTTCACGCAAAGTATCTCGCTTGGCTGCCGCATTGAAAAAAATGTAAGCATTGCTTTAAAAACGTACGTTCAAAAAAGACCGCTGTTTTAACGGCGGTTTTTTTTATTGATTTATTTTATTTGCTTCAAAAAGGCAACCAAACAATTTAATTCTTTTTCAAATTCATATCTGGTAAAAACGGTTTCCGCCTTGCTTTCTTTTCCAATAGAATGCAAAACATAACGATCGACCTTTTCCAATACTTGACGATAAAGCGGATTTTGAAAAGCAGAGATATAAACTTCATCAACCAAATCATCATATTCCGCACTGTTGCGATTGATTTGTTGCCCTTGCCAATAAACATCGCCTGTTTTTTTCCAATCATAATCAGAGGCAATTTGAACATGTACCGCAACTAAACCGGAATAAGAAAAAACATACTTTTGTGTTTGAGCATCAGGAAATTTAATCCCTTGAAAAAAAGATTCTATACTATGCAGATGTTGCCCTCTGAAATCAAATTCATAAGGAAACAAATTTGATAATGCTTTTGACAAAGGATTTTTTAATTTATATCCTGCATTTATCCAAGTATCCGAAAGAGAATTGGTGTTATTTTCTTCATCTTCTAAGGGAAAACAATCGCAAAAAAACCGACCATCGACATTCTTTATTTCCTTTTGATGAAAAACATAATTTTTCTTAAATTCTTGAAACAACAAAAATTCTTTTTGAATACTCTTTGTCATTATTTCATCCTTTATCATCAGATATTTTCAATCGAAATCAGCATATCAAATATTCAAAAAAAATGCAAGAACGATAACATACGGTACGCTATCGCTTCATGAACGAACCCTTTCCTGGCTTCGACCCACAGCACACCTCACGCATAAAAAAACCACCTAAACAGGTGGTTTTTTAAATGGTGAGCGCGCTGGGATTGCTCGGGATAAATCCCTCGTCCTCTTGACAATCGGACCGTCCTATCGGACGTCCATTTCGCTATCGCTTCATGAACGAACCCTTTCATGGCTTCGACCCACAGCACACCTCACGCATAAAAAAAACCACCTAAACAGGTGGTTTTTCAAATGGTGAGCGCGCTGGGATTCGAACCCAGGGCCACCTGATTAAAAGTCAGGTGCTCTACCAGCTGAGCTACGCACTCATCGCTCAACATAGTTACGTACTATATACAAATTTAAATCCTTTGTCAATACCTTTTTTTTATAAAATGAATTTTTTTTATATCCGATTAACCACTTTCTTTTTTACTTGCACTTTCAGAATAATTTTGATATAGTCTTTTCGCTTGAAAGGATGTTTGTTATGCGTTTGTTTTTTAAAAGAAAACTGTTAATTCAATCCGTGCTTTTAATTGTTGGAACAATTCTTATCGGCCTACTGACAAAATTATCCTTTGACATCGCATCCGTTCAATCTTTTTCAACATATTTTAATCAGCCCCGTTCCCAATTATACCAAACAGCCTATTCTTCAACAATTCAAATCCCTCTTTGGAAAAATATGAAAATACTTCAATTATCTGATAAAAATTTTATCGTGTTAGATTTAGGCGTTGTTTCTGCTCCGATTTGCTATCGTTTATTAAAAACAGATATTTTTTTTCCACACCAATTTTGGATAGAAAATCAAAAAGTTGATTCACAATCTAACCACTTGTGCGGTGTAACATCTAAACATATGTTCTTTCAATTTCATAAAAATTTAACCCCGTTTGCCCATCTGTTAACAGCCGATTCACCTTGTCATTGTGACAAATCATTTTCGGCATTCGGTCTATGCACGCAAACGTGTACACATCATAAAAATTGTATCAAACCACCTATCTGCCTTCATCCTAAGGAAAAAAGGCATTCTTATCAAAACAATTAGATGTTTTGTTTGACAATTTTTTCTTTTCGAGTATGATAAAATAAAAGGTTGGATATATCAATGAATTTAATCTTATTTCGGTATCTTTTAAAACATTTTGTCTTTATTTTTATTGCAACGTTATTGGCGTTAACGGCAATTATTATGCTGTTCGATGTTATTGAATTGTTAAGACGAGCTGCTAAACATGAAAATATTGAATTTTTAAATATTTTGGTTTTGGCTTTACTCAAATCGCCTCAAATGATTCATATTATTTTACCATTTGTAACTTTAATTGCCGGTGTTATTTTCTTTTTAAAATACAGCGCTTCATCTGAATTGATTGTGATGCGTTCCGTGGGCATGTCTGTTTGGAATTTTATGACCCCGATTATAACTTTCGTTTTTTTATTGGGTATTTTTAACATCACTGTTTTTAATCCGATTACGGCAATGACAGCAAAACAATATGAACGTCTGGAAGAACGAATTGGCATGTCATCATCACATTTGTTTTCATGGTCGGAAAAGGGGTTTTGGCTTCGGGAAGCAGATGACGAACAAACAACTGTTTTACGGGCAACCCGTGTTCGACAACAAAAAAATGACGTTGTTTTGGATAAGGTATCTGTTTTTGAATTAACCCCTAACGGATCATTAACACGCCAAATTGAAGCCGATTTTGCTTTATTATCCCAAGGCGTGTTAACATTACCAAATGCTTTTATTATCAATCCGGTATTGGAAGAATCTCAAACAAAAAAAATTGAAAGTTTTAAAACGGTTTTTTCACTGGAACGTATTTTTGAACGATTTGATGAACCCAGAACCATGTCTTTTTGGCGTTTCCCTCAATTTATTCAATTTTTACAAGAAGCCGGTTTTGCAACCGCAGAACATCGCATGTATTTTCATGAGTTAATTGCCTTTCCCGTAACATTGGTTGCGATGTTGTTAATTGCTGCTGTCTTTACATTACCACCGACAACCCGTCAGGGAAAAACATTGGTACGTGTTGTTTCTGCCATTTCTTGCGGATTTGTATTATTTACGCTTGGTCAATTGGCACACACAGTCGGCTTATCACAAAGTTTACCGTTTGTATTAGCGGCTTGGGGGCCGTCTTTAATTGTTATTCCGTTATGTATTTCAGCCTTACTTCATTTAGAAGACGGTTAAAAGGGGGATAAATGGAACAAACACCAAAAGAAGTTCGGGAATATATATCACGCAAGATGTTGGTATTGATGCTCACTGATATCCCAAAACAAAATCCCCGTGCACTCAATGTGTCTTTGGATCGATTAAATGCCGTATCAAATATCATGTATCAAATTGATGTTTATCGTTCTATGGTGTCAACCGATACTTTTTTAAAAGATTCAGCTATCTTAAAGTTTCGACAACAAGAAATTGCCAAAACGGCTCAAATATTGTTACATCTACATCAACATCAATCACAAGCCGGAAATGATTTACTGTCAACCGATAAAAGTGAAGCAGATAAAATCGCAATCCGAACAACGATGGCAAATATCGGGATAGTTGAAACACAAGCAACCTATATTTTCAATCATTTATCGCAATCATACGCCCAAGATTACGGCGAAGAAAAATTATTAGCCTTACCGTATGTCAGCCAATTGAAAAAACAACATCAAAAACCGGTTAATCCATCTTTAAAAGACCGTTTGATACAAGCCCAAAATGACCAACCAACATCGACTGATAAAACAAAAATAACAGCTCATCTAGTCATCATTGATGATAATGATGTTTCACAGCAACCGATAACGTCTCAATTAGAAAACAACTAAACCTAGTCCCCGATTTCTTTATCCTGACGTCTCATTTTCTTTGTCGTTGAGGTATGAAATTTTTGACTGTCACAATAGGTTTTCGCCCGAGTAGGACGTGTTTGAGCCTCTTTTATTTCTTCTTGCTTTCTTAAAACTTTTTTATGATGACGGTATCGTCTGGTCAATCTATCCGCCAATTCAGGCGTCATACAAGCATATTTTTTCGAATAGCGTTGTCTACGTATCTGTGTTCTTGTCTGTTGAGCAATTTCTTTTCGCCGTTTAGCCTTATAAGCTCGATATTCGTGATTTTTAGCAATTTCTGCCCGAATAATTTCACAATCTTCTTGTGAAAAAAAGATTTCTAAATTATCCATTGTTAAAAAATGTAAGTCAGTCGGCGTATAAAAAAATGCTTTGGGATTTTCCGCTGTATCCCATGAATCTCGCATTAAATTAAAGTAACGTTGATGCAATACCGTATGAATATCTCGGTGAATAACGCAAAAATTACTTTCTTCATTCGTTCCCCCCAAAGATAACGGAATAATGTGGTGAATATCATATTCTTCCGGTAAAGAACCGTATTTTTTAGCTGTTTCAATTTCTTCCGGTGTAAAAACAGAATCAAACAACCCTTGTTCGGCACATTTTTGCACAAACGGATTGATTTTGTCTTTTTTGTGTCCCGACCCATATTTTTTACGAAAAAACGCCCGTTTCCCTTCAATTTCTTGTGAGGAGCTCAACTGTAATTCAAGCCACGTTCCTTTATAAACCGAATATTCTTCAAAAAAATATAAAACCCCATCTCGTTCCAAAGCAGAAAGCATCTTTCATTCCTTATTTTATGTTGACTTTTTTTATGATACCTTATTTGTCAACAATATTCAACATTTATTTTACCGGTCTCGGTATAATCATTTTAACAGGCTGTGCATGATAGGTGTGAGATGTTTTTTGTGAACCTTCATTAGCTTTAAAAACATCTTTGGGTGTTATCGGCTTATCTAATAATTGCCATTTTATGTCGTTCGGAAAATGTGTTTCAATCATTCTGTCAGGAGCCGTTAAAAACCAAACGTTATTCAATAACCGTTTCGGATCAACCGTCTGATGTGTTTTCGTTCGTTGCCGTTCACGAATCGTTTTTTTATAATCACGAATATTTTCCATCTTTTCAAAAACACTGAAATCACCACCCATAGCCCATGCAACATCCAATAAATACCATTTTTTATCTATGCGAACACCGTTCCAAGCGTGAGCAGAAGATAAGGCACTTTGACGGGTTAAATGATATCCGGCAACGCCGTCAATACGAACAGCTTTTAAATTAGCCCGATTGGCTATCTTAACAAATAAATCAGCAAAATCACCACAAACACCGACTCGTGTTTTGAAAGCATCACCACTGTTTAAAAATTTCGGGCGACCATGCTTATTGTTACCAACCATATTATCGGCTTTAAATTGATCGTAACTTAAATGATAAACCATCCAAGCAAAAACAGCTCGGGCACGCAATCGTTCATTGTTTTTATACGGTTTAGATAAATAATCTGCTAATTGGGAAATATGATTAAATTCCGGTGCATTTCGAGCATATTCATCCACGACTCGATAATCATCACTCTTTTTTTGATTATATGATTGTTGTTTTGTCGGTATTAACAAATCATAATAAACGGTCTTACCCCCGATTTGTCCCCAAGCATGCAAAGACACAAAACAAACAATTAAGTAACAAATAAAATATCGCTTCATGGAAATATAATGACACATAAATCATCTTTTAGCAAAGAAAAAAACGCCGTTCAAAAAAACGGCGTTTAAAATTGGGTTTCAATTCTTTCTTTATGCGGCTTTTTCATTTTGGATTAAGCAACCGCACCGATCTTCTAAAAACCATTTTCTATCGTCAAATTCAGATTTTTTACCCTTATTAAACTGACTGTATGGACGAAAATATCCCATAACACGTGTCCAACATTCTACCGGTTGGCGTTCTTGTTCGTTTGCTTTTAAAATTTCATTATCCGTCATTTTTTTCCTCCTTTTCTTTTAACGGGTTGTTTATAAATACAAGATATAGATTTTTTATATCACTGCCAACCTATATTTTGTGCTGTTTGTTTCTTTGACAGTACGCATAAAAAAGGCAACTGTCAAATACTTTTTGAATCTTTTTGACAGTTGCTTGAATCATATATAAAAATTTTTTAACCTCAAAATCATTTTACTCACATCCGACCCCTCTTCTTTTTTTCATTTCAAATATCAATTAGGGGAAACGACTTGATTTGCCTTGTTTTTATCAAACGAATCGATTCGTTAGCACACAAACAATACCAATGTATATTTTTTCCTTGCAATAAAAAACAAAAACGTTTAAAGTAAAATCAGCAGGTTACCTGCTAATTTATATTAACAAGGAGTATAATATGTTAAAACAAACATTATTAGTGGCCGGTATTTTATCAATCGCCACAGCTGCCTCTGCTTTGGAATCAACAAATCCATTCTTTGGACCGGCTAAAAATACAGTTGCTTCTACAACAACATATGATTTTGAAACAACAACCGTTAAAACAAACGGCATGCGTGCAAAATCTTATAATCACTATGTTGCTGAAACATTGCAATACGGATTAACTGACAGCGTTTCATTGGATGCAACGGTATCTAACACTTTTGCTAAAACCGTTCAACCATTCAGTCATACAGATAGAGCCGATAAAAACATTGATTTTGAAGTTGGTTCAACATGGAATGTTTTGACAGGTCCTGCAAAATTACAAGTCAAAGGGGCTTATGGTCAAAAAGAAAGCAACAGCCATGACAATTTAGGGGCTTACAAATATGTTTTAGGTGGTGTTAAAGCCGGTTACACGATGGGTATTTACACACCATATGTTTCAGGTACGGCAGAATTACCGGTTGCTCAAAGTGAACGAGCTGATAATCACTATAAATATGAAGGTAAAGCCGGTGTATATGCTTATTGCCCACGTATGAAAACAGCTGTTGATACAGGTGTTCGTGTAAACTACGATGAAACAACAGAAGCTCGTACATTTGCTTATGATTTAGAAGTTTCTTACTTTATCACAAAGAACTGGGCTATCAGTGCTTTCGGTTCTTATACATTTGATGGCAAAGCCCAAGAAAGTGCAGACATCTATGGTAATAAAGTCGGATTAAAATTGCGTACTGCTTTCTAATTTGTTCTCTATTACGAAGCAAAAACTCCGAAAACAATTTGTTTTCGGAGTTTTTTATTGCATAAAGGACACGATGGTTACTTATACCCGCCAATTGTCATTTTAACATTGAAAAATAGAATAAAATATTGCAAATTGTCTGCTGTATGAAACAAAGTAAAAACCTTCAGCAACAAGCAATGATTGAAAAATCCCCCCAAGCACAAGCAAAGGGGGATGTATCAACGCTCAATCACAACATTTCTATCTGTTACTGCTGACAATAAACCTTGCCTGTTTCAGTATCTTTATGAGGTATTCGAGAAGCATTTCGACATAATTGAGCCGATAATTCATCTGTACCGATTTCATTCGTGCCGACATCTATTGCACTTCCCCAACAATCGCCGTTAATATCTTGCCATTCATCTGAATCACATTTTCGAACACAATATTTCAATTCATTCACATCTGACATAACACGCCGATTGCAATCATTGCATAACTGGTTGGCTTCACCTCTTGTCGGTATGGCAACTTTAACACGGCTTGTGTTACAAGCAACACATTCGGTTGTTGACATAAATGTATCATGTTGAATACAACCGCCATATACACAATACCCACCTTCTATGTGACGTAAGCCGTTACAACTGGCACATTCATCTGCTGTCGCTTCATATCCCTTACCGGGTTCGGAACAATCTCGACAAATACCCGTGTTATCCAGATATTTAACACCGATACCATCAACGTAATCAGACCATTTCGTTTTATTCGGGCTATAATTACAAATACCTGAATGCCCCGGATTCACATAAGCACAATATTTTCCCACATAAACGTGATTACCACAAGCTTCACATTCGGTTTTAATCCCTTCACGAGGTCCTTCATTTTGAGTGGTCGCAGTCGGACAAGGAAAACAAATTTTTGACCAATTAGAATGTGTTCGACCATGAATTTTACCTTCCCCACAATCGATAGGGGCACAAAAGTCATAATCTCCGACCGTACCGGCTATATACACATCATTAACATCCGAACCACATGCTGTTCGGCAAATATTTTGTATGGTTGTATTCCGATAACTGAAATACCCCATTTGAAACCCATCTCCAATATCAGAACAGGCTTTACAGGTACCATCATATGCCATAACAGACCTATCACCGCATTTTTTAAAACACATGCTTTTAACCGAATCAAAAAAGCGTTGACCGTTACAGGCAGATTCACATTTTGATGTTTCGTTTGAATCTACCGTAACACCTTTCTCATGTGTGCACGGATAGCACTTGTAATCAGCCCCTAAAAAAGATGGCACAGCCTCACCGGAGCAATCACTGTTTCTAATCTTAACACATTTATTGTCCTTAATTTCACGATTACCACATGCCAAACAGCGTTCATTTAGATATGCATAACTCACGCCGTTATAAATAATTGTCGGATTAATATCTGAATCGCAGGGATAACATTCTCCCCACCAATTCATTATATATTTGGTGGTATCACTGCTACTTGTTTGGCAATTCGGAACACACAACTTTTGGGAACCATTTTGAACAACATCACGACCTTTTCTTAAACTTTCATCTTTGGCTTGCCCACATTTGTTGCACAAATCTTCCCAAATATCTTTTGGATGTTCTCCCGAATAACGGTGACCCGTTCCCCAAATAACAGGTAAATCTCCAGTCGTTGTACATTTTTTACAACCGTATTGACTTTTATAATAACCATCCGGACATGTTTTCAAATGACACCGATACGGTCCCGAAGCACGCCAACCATAATTCAACCAAATACGATTTGTGCACGCTGCACAAAGTAATTTTGCCTGATCTGTATTGGCAATAGTTGGTTCTGATGTCGAATTGCAAGGAACACATTCGCCGGTTTCATTCATAAAACTGTTTCCTTTTACACAACTGGTAGCACAATAGGTTTTCTTTTCTCCTCCCGTTCCGGCTTCTTCAATCCGATGTTGAATCGAAGCACACGCTTGACACATTTCTATTCCGCTATGTGTATCTGCAATAGTAACATCCCCGACTGTTTTTTCAAAAATACCGTCATTGTCATCTGAGTTCATGATGATAATTTCACTCATATAATCACAACTGACACATGTTCCATTTGCAGCACGATATTCTTTTCCAAAGTTCCCTCCTTCACCGCACGTTTTAGGAATATCCACGCATTTGTGATTCGTTAAATCGCAAATTTGTTCATTCGGACAATCTTTATTCGTTAAACATTCAACACAAACACCTGTTCCATTGTTATCAAAACAATGGGGATTAGCCGTTCCTGTACAATCGTTTTGACACGTCATTTTATCGGTATCACAGGTGGCGTTTCCGCAAGGACTGGTACAATCCATATCTTCAACGCATGGGTCACCGCTTTGTCCTGTTCCTGCTTCATTATTTTCCGAATCTAAAAACGATGTAAAAACGATGGTATTATCCGTTTCATCTTCTCCACAAATAGAGGCATTACCGGTATATTTTGTGCCATTTACCTGCACAAATTGAATCCCTTTAACAATACCGTTTAAGTTCATAGTAACCACATTTTTACACACACGGGAAGAAACACCTTCAACATAGGTTTTAAACGCAACGTCCGGATGAGATGTCATATAAATCGGGTATCCTGTGCCTGTCATATCGGGAAATTCGTCAAAATCCGTGCCGTCTTCACTG
>JAFTSJ010000038.1 GCA_017467335.1 Alphaproteobacteria bacterium | reverse complement strand
AGCGTTCAAAAAAGGGACGTTTTTTTGACACATTTTTGAAAAATAACTGTCTGATTTTATTCATTTTTAAAATGGGGGCTCCATGGAAATTTTAAACGCTTTTTTGAACGGATATTTTAAACAAAAAAATGCTGAAACAGGACGCAGTATGGTGGAAATGCTGGGCGTTTTGGCAGTTATTGGTGTGTTGAGTATTGGTGGGATTTACGGTTACACCTTTGCGATGGATAAATATCGAGCAAACGATATTGTGTATGAAGTAAACCTGCGTGCGACTGGTGTTTGGCATAAATATCAAGAACAACCTATGCAATATCGAAGTATTACAACGCACATATAGCGGTGGTGTTTGTTCGTTGGGTGGATGTCAAACGAATGAATTTATGAACAATACACCCGATTGTGTCAAATGCACGCCTGATAGTGAACCAAGTTCCTATATCAATGCAACCTATCAACTGAAATCCGATAAAAAACCCTCTTTGCTTTTGCTAAGAGGGTTTTTAATAAATCTATTTTTTAACAGTACCGTTTTTGTTTTTTAAATAGACCCATTGTTTATCTGATTTTTTTGAATAAACTTCATCATCCCATCGTTTCCATGATATTGTAACGGTTTCATTATCTTCATGAATAATTGTAGCTGTTTCCGCCATATCTGATAAACGATATATGCTTTTTCCGTCTTTTTCCAAAACAAGCGTATCTTTCCAATAAGGATGTGTTACTTGAATAGGTGTTCCGTCAATTTCATACGGTTGACATGTAATTTTTCTTCTTTTTTCAAGAACATCTTGGTTTAGAATTTTTTTAACCTTATTCGCTTCAACCATTTTTTTGAGAATTTGACACCGTTTTTCATCACCGTTAAAGGCTCCGAGAAGATCATAAGAAATTTCGACCAGTGGTTTGAATTTATCATACTGTACCTTTTTAAAACTTTCCGATTGAATTTCAGTATATTTATCCGGTTTAATTAAACCACGAATATATCCAAACATCAAAACCCCTTCTTTCATCGAAGAGATACGTCCCCCTTTTTGCATGACATCTTTGTAAAATCCACAATCTTCGGCATATTGATATTTAAAATCATAACGAATATTATGTTTTTCAATAAAACTGCGGCGAATGATGATAGTCGGATGAGCCAAACCCGATGAAAAATAAGTATTTAATTCAACTTCATCCATATTATTGATTTGAGGAACGCCATACGGTTTAGGATGATTTCCTTCAAGCGGAACCAAACCACCACCCAAAACAGCAATATGTGGGTTAATATCCATTGCCCATACTTGTCGTTCCAATCGGAATGGAAGTGATTTATCATCATCATCCATGCGAACAATGTATTCCCCTCGGGCAATATCTAACCCTCTGTTTAAAGAATAAATCAAACCACGATTGATATCATTTTTTAAATGAACAATACGAGGATCTTTTTGAGCATAGTATTTGATTTGTTCGGAAGTATTATCGGTTGAACCATCGTCAATAATAATAAATTCAAAGTCCGTAAAGGTTTGGTCTAACATGGATTCGATGGCATGAGGCAATGCTTCAGCCCGATTGTATGTTGACATAACAATACTAACCTTTGGTGTGTTAAATAGGTATTTAAACGGTTTGAACAATGTATCTTTATAAGCATGACAGATAACGCCCATAAAAAATATCAGTATCGTATAACTGAAATTTAAGCAAAATATTTTGAATTTATTTTCTTTCATTTTATCCTCATATGTTTTTGAGACATAGAGGCATCATATCGGACAGAAACAAAATAGTCAACACTTATTCATAAGATGTTGTTGATTATCGTTCCGTTTTTAAAGTTTTTAATGTTATCAAGGGTTGTTTGGTTAATGCGATTGATAGCGTCAATTGAATTAAATGCAATATGAGGTGTGGCAATGACGTTTTTGAATTGCAGTAATTTTAAATTCATAGCGGAATCAAGTAAAAAAGCATTATCATGAATGCGATTTGTTGTTATGACTTCATCATGTAATAAAAAATCTTCATTTTCAAGTACATCAAGACCGGCTCCTCCGACAATTCCTTGACACAAAGCAAAATAAAGGGCTTGTGTATCAATTAAATCACCTCGAGCCGTGTTAATAATTATAACGCCTTTTTTCATTTTGTTAAAAGCATCTTCATTTATCAGATGAAAATTTTGTGGAGTTGACGGAATATGAAGCGAAATAATATCTGCGTTTTTATATAAATCATCTAGTTGATTAACGTAAAATTGTTTCAATTTATCGTTCGGATATTTATCAAAAGCAATAATGTTCATGCCAAAACCTTGGGCGATTTGTATCATATGTTGTCCAATTGAACCTGTCCCGATAATACCAATGGTTTTACCTTGTAAATCAAAACCGATATATTGGTCAATTGAAATGTGATTGTGAGCCATGGCATTACGACCTTGAATAATTTTTCGTGACAAAGCCAGTAAAACACCAAAAGCAAATTCAGCAACGGTTGCTTCACCATATCGTGGTACATTACAAACGGTAATATGTCGTTTTTGACAGTAATTTAAATCAATATGATTAAAACCGGTCGAACGTGTTGCAATCATTTTTAAATTGGGAAATAAATTTAATTTGTTCGTATCAATCATTTCTGAATGGACAAATAAAGAAATAACTTCAATATCGTTGTATGATGAAATTTTATTGATATCAATCGTATTTAAACTTTCTTCAAAAATATCATAGTTAAAATCGGTTAATGGGTGATTTTGAATGAAATTTTTAAAAATATCGTCAGCATCAAAAAATAAAATTTTTTTCATAACATGGTCCTTTCAGTTTAAATACCATATAGGGATTTATTTACTTGATGCAAATTATTACAGACGAAAAATAATTTTCTTGATATCTGGGTGATTTTTAAGTAATATAATCAGATGTCAGAAAATATAACATTTCAAGATTTAGAAAAAAATTGTCCTTTGGGATGCCCGTTTCTCCGTAAATTACCGGATAAACATGTGTATTTATGCACGGAATACCGAAAGTTTTTGGAACTTGATAAATATGGCATGCCTCGCCGAAACAGTCAATGCGGTGTGCAAGAAGTTGATAATGCCGTTTCTGTTTTAAAATCAATGGCAAGCAATATTGATTTATGGGGACCGTATGTATTATCATTAGATGATAAGCAATTGCTCAATAATATAATATGTGTTTTGGATAATTCCGAAAGGATGGTATTGGCTTTTATTCTTGAAAACCAACATACGGCAAAATCATTTATGAACACATTTGCTCGTCAACCAAAAGACAGTGATTTGGTTATGAATACACGAGCTGTCATTCGAGAATATGAAGAAAAATATTTAGATAAAGATGAGTTAAAGAAACGAAAGGCTCAGGCTTTGTCAAAGCAATCTAAATCATCCGAAAAACAAATGGAAGACGATAATTTAAAATTACAATTATTATTGAAGCAAAAAGAAAAAAATGAATATTCAAAATAAAACAGGTAAGGGGATAACAATGTCAAAATTGATTATATGGGATTGGGATAATACATTGGCTGATACACGTAAAGCTGTTTGGGCCGGATTGCAGGATTTAGTTCGTTTTTATAATTTGCCGGATATTACGGAAGCTGATGTTTTAAATGTTATGACATCTCATCGTGGCAATTTTTGGCAACAACGTTTTGGAGAAAATATACCGCAGGCTGTTGAATTTTATGTACAAGCGTATCGTCAACATACTGATTTAGTCCAACCGTTTCCACAAGCTCTTGAATTGTTGAAGGCTGTTCAGGAAAAAAATATTCCGCAGGTTATTTTAAGTAATAAAAATGAACCGGCTCTTTTGGAAGAAGTTGAAAAACAAGGTTTAATATCATATTTCTCAATGATTAAAGGAACGGTTGATTTTCTTGGTAAACCGGATGTAAATTTTGTTAAACCGATATTGGAAAAATTTTCTCCCAAACAGGTTATTTTAATCGGAGATGGTATATCAGATATGTTAATGGCACAAAATATTGGAGCAATTTCAATTTTGGTTCATCAACCGAATCGAAATTTACCCCATACATATTATGCAGAAACGTTATCCGATGTACAAAAATATTTAGAATCTTTATTAAATGAGGGTATCAATGAATAAGACACGTTGGGGATCGCAAATCGGTTTTATTTTGGCAACAGCCGGTTCTGCAATCGGTTTAGGAAATATTTGGCGTTTTCCGTATGTTGCCGGACAAAACGGTGGTGGCAGTTTTCTTATTTTATACCTTATTTGCGTATTTGGATTGGGTTATTTTATGGTCATGGGAAAATTGGCTTTCGGTCGTATCGGACGAGTTAATTTAATTGATGGTTTTGAAAGTGCAGCCCAAAAGGTGAATAAAAATGTTTCTTCTTGGTGGGGAAAATTAGGTGGAGGATTGGCTTTATTTAATGCGTTAGCTGTTAATAGTATTTATGTTATTGTTATCAGTTGGACTCTTTTTTATTTTTGTGAGTCACTTCAAATAATGTTTCAGGGGACATCATCTAAATTAACTGTTGATATTTTTAATACACTTAAATTTTCTTTTACACATCAATTTTTTTATTCACTTGTTTGTATTTTGGTCACCTCATTTGTTTTAATACGAGGAGTGAAAAAGGGGATAGAAACATTTTCAAAATGGTTAATGCCATTATTATTTATTTTGCTTGTTTTTTTGGCAGTGCGAATGTTGTTTTTGCCAGATGCGATTAAAGGAATTATGTTTTTTTTGACACCGGATTTATCTTATATGGGTATTACGGAAAACGGTTTTTCATTCAAAGCGTTCGGAGATTTATTTTTAAAAGCCTTAGGACAATCAATTTATTCATTATCAATGGGAATGGGTGTTATTTATATATACGGTTCATATTTAACAAATAAATCTGATATTATCAAATCAACACGTTGGATTGTTTTTTTGGATACGCTTGTTTCTTTTTTGGCAGGCATTATCATTTTTTCAGCTGTTTTTGCATTTAATTTGGAAGCAACAGGAGGGCCATCTTTAACATTCATCAGTTTACCGCTTGTTTTTTCACAAGTAATAGGAGGCATATTTTTACAAACAATTTTTTTCTTGTTATTATTTATTGCGGCGTTAACATCATTGATTTCCATTTATGAAGCCGTTGTGAACATGCTGATTGACAAATGGTATATGAATCGATTGTGGGCAACAATATTAACGGCAACATTTAATGTTATCGGCTTAACGGTAATATTGATTTCATCGACCGGTGTTATGTCTTCATGGCGAATCGGTAAAAAAGATTTTTTTGATATTTTAGAAATGATAACAGGTACTTATACAATGTCAATTATGGCGTTAATTTGTACAATTTTTATCGGTTGGATAATTTCTACATCGGTTATTCGTAATTTACAGGTTGGTCATTCACAAAAATTATCTCATTTTTTTAAACGCTACATTCGTTTTACATTGAGATTTTTTGCACCGTTATCATTTATTTTGTTGATATTTCATGCTTTTTTTGTTAAATAAAATAAAAATAAAAAAAATAAAAATAGTATTGACAAGTATCACGAAAAATGTTATAAACATACCCGTTGGGTAGATGGGCGACTAGCTCAGCTGGTTAGAGCACCTCGTTTACACCGAGGGGGTCTGCGGTTCGAATCCGTAGTCGCCTACCACATTTCAAAAGTAAACAAAATCAGAATCCGCCAAGTTTTCTTGGCGGTTTTTTTATCAGATTAAGAATTTTATATCTTTTTTTCTAAAAAAAACGATTGTTTCAATCGGTAAAATTAAAACAATCGTTCATGATAAAACAGATATCAAGTAATGACAATCAATTATAATTCATTGATTTGTTTTTGTTCATCTTCACTTAAATTGCTTGTGTCAGCCCCAATTGAAATAAGATACTTAATCATGTCAATACGTTGTGTTTTGATAGCTTGACTAAGGGGTGTCTTTTTATCAATGTTTTGTGTGTTGATATCGGCACCGGCATTTATCAATACTTTGGCTGCTTCAATGTGATTTTTATAAGCTGTGTCATGGAGAGGGGTATTTCCAAATTCACTTTTGGCTGGAATATCAGCTCCGGCTTCAATTAACGTTTGGATTGATTCGATATTATTTTCCCAAGCCGCATCGTGGAGCGGGGTATTTTCATATTTGTTACGGGCATGTATATCGGCTCCGCAATCTAAAAGTGTTTTGACAGTATCATGAAGGGGGTGTTACTGTTTTCGTCTTGGATATTTACATCAATACCGGCATCAACTAATATTTGTATCTCCTGAATATTGTTTGACTAAGTAGCCATATGAAGTGGTGAAAAACCATGTTGGTTGGTAGTATGTATATCAAATCCGTTTTGTAATAATTGTTGGATTTTGTTCATGTCATTATTTGTTATAGCATCATGCAGTAAAAGTTTATCGGATTCGGAAGATATATTATGGCTCATTTTCAGATTTCCTTTTTTGAAGTTTATATTGTTAAACAAAATAATATATTCAAGTTGTATCGTGATAAAAAATTCTGTCAAAGTATAATTAGCAGAAGATACATTTTTTAATCATTATTTAAGAGGTATTTTTATCTAAATTAAAGAAAAAACTTGAAATCATCTGTAAATTTTATACAATAAACATATCAGAAAGAGAGGATTATATGGTTTTAATGTCATACGATGTTATTGTTGTCGGCGGTGGTCATGCCGGTTGTGAAGCATGTGCTGCTGCTGCTCGTGTCGGTGCAAAAACACTATTAGTTACGCACCATATTAACACAATTGCTGATATGTCATGTAATCCGGCTATTGGCGGATTAGGAAAAGGAACGCTTGTTCGTGAAATAGATGCCCTTGACGGATTGATGGGACGTGTGATTGATGCCACCGGTATTCAGTTTCGCATTTTAAATCAGTCGAAAGGACCGGCTGTTCATGGACCACGAGCCCAAGCCGATAAGGAACAATACCGCTTTTTTATGCAAAATATTTTACAATCATACCCTAATTTAGAAATATTGGAAGGTGATGTTGAAGATATTATCGAACAAAATGGTCGTGTAACGGGCATATTTGTTAATCATATGATGATACGGGCTCGGTGTGTTATTGTGACAACCGGTACTTTTTTAAACGGGTTAATGCACATTGGCGAAGAAAAAACGGAAGGTGGTCGTTATGGTGAAGATGCTTCAAAAGGTATTACACCGGCCTTACTGCGTATGGGATTTTCAGTCGGTCGTTTGAAGACCGGTACGCCGGCTCGATTGAAAAAAGAAACAATCGATTGGTCACAATGTGAAAGACAGGACGGAGATATGCCTCCGCAACCGTTTTCGTTTATGACGAAAAATTTTAATCCGGAACAAATTCCTTGTTACATAACGCATACAACGCCTCAAACACATAAAATTATATTGGATAATTTAAATCGAGCTCCGTTATATAGCGGACAAATAAATTCAATCGGTCCTCGTTATTGCCCGAGTATTGAAGATAAATTAGTTCGTTTTGCCGGTCGGGATTCACATCATATTTTTCTTGAACCGGAAACAAAAGATGGGAATTCGATTTATCCGAACGGTATATCAACTTCGTTACCTAAAGATGTTCAAGAAGCATTTTTACGTACTATCCCCGGGTTAGAACATGTTGAAATTTTACGATATGCGTATGCGATAGAGTATGATTATGTTGATCCTCGTGAATTAAAAACAACACTGGAAACTAAAAAAATTAACGGTCTTTATTTAGCCGGACAAATTAACGGTACAACCGGTTATGAAGAAGCAGCTGGTTTGGGATTAGTTGCCGGCGTTAATGCGGCTCTACAAGCAACTGATTCAGAAAAAAGATTAGTATTTGACAGAGCAGATAGTTATTTGGGTGTGATGATTGATGATATCACAACGCAAGGTGTTGATGAACCGTATCGTTTATTTACATCTCGAGCCGAATACCGCTTAATTATGCGGGCGGATAATGCTGATTTACGTTTAACTGAAAAAGGTATTCAGGTCGGATGTATTTGTCAAGAACGCAAAGATGCTTTTTATCGTAAAAAATCGGCCTTAAATCAGGCTAAACAACATATTTTAGAATTAAGCGAAACACCACGCCGTTTGAATGAGTTAGGCTTTTCCGTCAATGAAGACGGTCATAGACGGACACCCTATGACATGCTTTCATATCAAGGGGTTACATGGAATGATTTAGTTCGTGTTTGGCCTTTTTTAGGCACAATACCGCATGATGTTGCTAAACAATTAGAAATTGAAGGGCGTTATCACGGATATTTGGCTCGTCAGCAATTAGATGTTGAAGCCTTTCGAAAAGATGAAGCTTTACGCATACCTGAAAAAATAGATTATACTTTAATTGGTGGATTGTCTAATGAAATTGTCGGTCGTTTAAATAAAACACGACCTGAAACAATCGGTGCTATGATGCGTATGACGGGTATGACGCCTGCTGCTGTGACAGCAGTTATTGCCTATTTAAAAAAGAAATGATAAAATAAGTAATCAATTTTTAACAGCATATAAGAAAACTATTCTGTTATTGAAAACAGAATAGTTTTTTCTTTATTTATGAACGTATTATACGGGCATATTTATCTAAAATTGCGTTGACTAAACGTGATTCGGGACCATCAAAAAACGCATGTGTCATGTCTGTATATTCGTTGATAATAATTGGCGTGTCTAAATTGGGATTAACGTAAAATTCAGCCATCCCGACTTTTAAAATACATTTTATTAAAATTTCCAATCTGTCAAAATCAATTTTATCTGAAATATTATTTTTAATAACATCAGTTAAAATATCTTCATGTTCCTTGACAGCTTGAACTAAGTTTGTAAACAAAGAAGCATCAGCTGCTTCAATTGTGATATATTCTTCTCGTCCGGCAATTCCGTCTTTAATTACAACGCCACCGGCCTCTCCCATTAAAAAACGGGAAACGGTTTTTTCCCAACTTTCATCGGATAATTCTCTGGCATATACGGCTTGAACAGCCATTAGACGGGCATTGGTAAATTTTTGATTTGAATTTTGCATTATTTTTCCTCTGTTAATCTGGTAGCGAAGTCATTAAAATCTTGCATGGAGTTAAAATTTTTATAAACGGAAGCATATCGTAAATAAGCTACTTTGTCAATTTTTAATAAAGCATCCATTGCCATTTCCCCAATGAGTGATGAAGGGATTTCTGTTTCAGAACCTTGTTCTAATCGGCGAATGATTGAATTGACAATTTGTTCAATACCGTCAGAGTCAACAGCACGTTTCCTTAATGCTAAAAAAATGGAGCGGTGTAATTTTTCCCGTTCAAAGGGAACTCTAACATCATTTTTTTTGACGACAATCAAATCACGATTTTGAACATATTCAAAAGTTGTAAAACGTTCCTGACATTTAGGACATTGCCGCCTGCGGCGAATAGATGAAAAATCATCACTGGGTCGTGAATCTTTCACCTGACTATCTGTACAACCACAAAAAGGACAACGCATATTATTCTCCCAGTCCGGTATGATAAATAGGAAATAATCGACACAAATCGGTAACTTCTTGACGAATTTGAGTTATAACTTTATCTATTTCGTTTGGTTGACTGGATAATGTATCTAAAATACGTACTATCATCATACCGATTCGTTCAAATTCTTTAATACCAAAACCACGGGTTGTTCCGGCAGGACTTCCGATTCGCAAACCGGATGTAATTGTTGGTTTCTCAGGATCATTCGGTACACTGTTTTTATTACAAACTAAATGTGCTTCTGCCAAAGCATCACAAGCATCTTTTCCGGTAATTTTTTTATTGCGTAAATCAATCAAAACCAAATGCGTGTCTGTGCCATTGGATACAAGGTTATACCCGTGAGATTTTAAAACTTCTGCCATAGCATTGGCATTTTCAACAACATGTTTAGCGTAATCTTTAAAAGAGGGGTGAAGTGCCTCGCCAAAAGCAACAGCTTTTGCTGCAATAATGTGCATTAAAGGACCCCCTTGTAATCCGGGGAAAATAGCCGAGTTAATTTTTTTGGCGATATCGGAATCGTTGGTTAAAATCATACCACCACGAGGACCTCGTAACGTTTTGTGTGTTGTTGTTGTTACAACATGAGCATATTGTAGCGGATTGTCATATACACCACCGGCAACCAAACCGGCAAAGTGTGCCATATCTACCATTAAATAGGCGCCGATTTTATCAGCAATTTTTCTGAATTTTTCAAAATCAATTTTACGGGCATAGGCTGAACCGCCGGCAATAATCAATTTGACATTATTTTCAACAGCTGTTTGTTCAACTTCATCCATATCAATATAGCCGGTTTCAAAATTAACGCCGTATGAAAAACTGCGGTAAAATTTACCGGATGATGATACCTTAGAGCCATGTGTCAAATGACCACCGGCATCTAAACTCATACCTAAAATCGCATCGTTAGGTTGTAGTAACGCCATATAAACGGCAGCATTTGCTTGTGAACCGGAATGGGGTTGTACATTGACATATTTGGCATTAAAGAGTTGTTGGGCTCTTTGAATGGCTAGTCGTTCAATATCATCGACCCATTCACACCCATGATAATATCTTTTACCGGCATAACCTTCGGCATATTTGTTTGTCAAAACACTTCCCATTGTTTGCATAACGGCTTGTGAAACAATATTTTCAGAAGCAATCAATTCAATATGATCTTGTTGACGCCATAATTCCTTGGTTATTAAGCGAAAAACATCTGTATCACTTTCAATTAACGGTTGATGAAAATATTGATAATTATTTTTCGAAATCATGTGGCATCCTTTCTAATTTATTAACCCGAACAACATGACGACCGCCTTCGAAAGGAGTTGTCAGAAAGTTTTGTACACATTCAATAGCTGTTTTTTCATCTATAAAACGACCGCCCAAAATTAAAACGTTTGCGTTGTTGTGTTGGCGAGCCAATTTGGCTAATTCCGGTGTCCAAACCAATGCTCCACGGATATATTCATATCGGTTAACGGCAATACTCATTCCGATACCGGAACCACAAACTAAAATACCGTAATGGGCTTCCCCTCGTTCGATTCCTTCGGCCATTTTGGCGGCTTTATCCGGATAATCAACAGGAATATTCGGATCATTTGAACCGTAATTATGGACTTGAATATCATTTTCTATCAGCCAGTTACGAATGGCTTCTTTTAACGGACAACCGGCATGATCTGCGGCAATAATAACATTTTTTACTTGCATAACGTTTTTTTTCCCTTTATAACAAAATAATGATACATGATAATAAACGACTTGAAATGAAAAAACAACCCTTTTTAACAACAGATATTAAAATTCTTTCATCAGTGACCGGTCGAATTTTGGGTATTGATTATGGTTCCGTTCGAATTGGGCTTGCTTTGTCGGATATAAATCAACAAATTGCTACGCCGTTCAAAACTATTTTTAAATTGAAAGAATTAGATGATATTGTTCCTGCAAAAGATATCGGGGGATTTGTTGTCGGTTTACCTTTACAGACCGATGGAACAGAAGGATATATTGCCGGTCAGGTTCGTTTGTTTTGTCAGCGATTGATTGAAAAATACGAACGACCTGTTTGTTTAATTGATGAAAGATACACATCTCAATATGCTCAGGAAGCTATGATGGGGCGTTGTATGCGTCAAAAACGACAACAACAAGTTATAGACAGTGAAGCCGCTGCTCGTATTTTACAAAAAGCATTGAATATGCTTCATCATAAATAATATTAAAAGAAACTGTATGGATCTATATCAACACGTAAATCAACACCGCAGGCAAGAGGAACTTGTTGTAACCATTCTCGGATAATAGATTGTAAACGTGTTTCTTTTGTTGCTTTTATCAGAATACGATATCTGTATTTTCCTCTTAATAAAGACAAAGGGGCAGGGACGGGACCCAAAATATCAAGTCCGGTCATAAAAGGGGCTTTTTTGACCAACAGATGGGCATACTGGGCAACTTTCATTTGATGTTTTCCACTGATAATAAAAGCTGCTAACCGACCAAACGGAGGCATATGGAGTATTTGTCTGGAAGCAACTTCTTCTTTTAAAAATAAATCTCTATCATTATTTTTAAGTGCTTGAATAATCATATTGTTTGGGGAATATGTTTGTATAATGGCCATTCCCTTTTTTTGTTCACGACCGGCTCGGCCCATAACTTGTTGTAATAGTTGAAACGTGCGTTCTCCGGCACGTAAATCTCCACCAGATAAACCCATATCGGCATCAATAATGCCAACTAAGGTCAGATTGCCGAAATGATGTCCTTTGGCTAAAATTTGTGTGCCGATTAAAATATCAATTTCATGATTATCCATTTGATTGATTATATCAGCAAATTGTTTGGGATTGCTTAATGTATCAGATGTAATCGTAGCCAAACGGGCATGTGGAAATAGGGATTGAGTTTCTTCATGAATGCGTTCAACACCCGGACCGCAAGAAACAAAACAATCTTCTTGTTCACATTTGGGACATTTTTGAGGAATGGAACGTGTGTATCCGCAATGGTGACATTGTAAGCATTTTTTTTGTTTATGTTGAACCAACCATGCTGAACAATGTGAACATTGCAAACGCTCTCCACAACTGCGACACAAAACCAAAGGAGCATATCCTCGTCTATTTAAAAACAAAAGAGATTGTTCTTTGTTTTCAAGACGTAATTTTAATTGTTCTTGTAATAAAGGTGAAATAAATTGAACAGCCCCTTTTTCTTTTTGACGCATATCTGCCAGCAAAATTTCAGGTAAATCAGTTCCGGAAAATCTGGTTGGTAAAACAACATGATAATATTTGCCGTTTGTAACATTACAAAATGTTTCAACACTAGGTGTTGCAGAAGCTAAAATAATTGGCACATTTTCAATTTTTGCCCGAACAATAGCCATATCACGAGCATGATACAAAACGCCATCTTCTTGCTTAAATGACGAGTCGTGTTCTTCATCAATAATAATGAGTTGAAGATGTTTAAAGGGTAAAAATAAAGCCGATCTTGCTCCGACAATAACACGAGCTTGACCATTTAAAACCGCTTTCCATGTATCTCGCCGTTGTTTGGGTGTAATATTCGAATGCCAAACAGCAGGTTGTGTTCCGAATCGCTTTTCAAAACGATTTAACCAAGCACTGGTTAATGTAATTTCAGGTAATAAAACCAAAATTTGTCCTGTGTTTTGAAGGGCTTTGGCAATCATTTCAAAGTAAACTTCTGTTTTTCCCGAACCGGTAACGCCGTCAAGCAACGTAACAGAAAAATCCGAAGTACAAATTTCATTTAATGTATCAACAGCTTCTTGTTGCGGTTTTGAAAATAAAGTTTCTTTATAGTTTGGTATCGGATTTTTAAATTGAAAAGGTTTTTTACTTTCTTTTTCAATTTCACCGGTCATGCTCATCTTCAAAACACTTCCCAAAGGGGTTAATGTGTATTTTGCAACCCAATTGATAAACTGTATGTGTTTCGATGTAAGAGGCGGTATTTCTAAAACATTTTCAATTTTTTTCATTTTTTCTTGGGGGTAAGTCATGTCCGGTTCTTTATCCCATACAACACCCAATAATTTTTTTCTTCCGAAAGGAGCCACAATAAAAGAACCGATACAAACCTCTGTGTCGGATAAATAATCATAACATCCCAACGGCGTGGGAAATAAAACAGATATACGTTGCATTTTTTATAACTTTATTATATATTTTGTTCAAGGATAACGAAAATGACCGAAGAATACAACCCTTTAATTACAACTTGTGAAACAAAATTATGTCAAACGATTGACGAATGGCAACAATATTTGTTGATGGATAAGCGGTTATCAGTGTTAACAGCTTCTTCATATTTGTTTGATATAAAAGATTTTTTTCATTTTGTTTTCGAGCATGTCGGGCATAAAGTTGATATATCGGATTTAAAAAAAATGTCTGTGTCGGATTTTCGTGCTTTTTTAGTATGGCGAACACAGCAAAATATATCTCGATCAAGCATTGCACGGGGTATGTCAACTTTACGGAATTTTTTTAAATTTTGCACACGTCAAAATTTGTTTGAAAATCCGGCTATTATGGCAATTCGTACCGGTCGTGGAATAAAAGTTTTGCCTCATCCCTTGACAGTGAATGATGCGAAAAGATTTTTGGATGCAATTCCGTGTGTTGTCAAAGACAGTTGGCAGATAAAACGTGATAAAGCATTGTATATGTTACTGTATGGTTGTGGATTACGAATCGCCGAAGCATTATCTTTAAATGTCAATGATATTTCGCTTCAATCAGATGCCTTTGTTATTCGAGGTAAAGGGAACAAAGAACGTCTTGTTCCGTTATTACCTGTTGTTAAGCGAGCTTTAAGCAGTTATATAAAAATTTGTTCGTTTGAAAATGCAACAACTCCGTTGTTTATCGGATCACGGGGTGAAAGATTAAACCCCGGAGTTGTTCAACGGAACGTACGAACGATAAGACGATATTTGAATTTGCCTGATACGGTTACGCCTCATGCGTTACGCCATAGTTTTGCTTCACACATATTGCAAGGAGGAGGGGATTTGCGAACATTACAGGAATTATTGGGGCATTCTTCTTTATCGGCAACACAACGATATACAGAAATTGAAAGAGAGCAACTTATTCAAATTTATGAAGAATCTCATCCGAGAGCTCATGTTAAAAAAGAAAAATAAATAAAAATATTGACAAAACATTAAAAAAAGAAAAAAAGAGTTTGACGAGATGGTAAAAGTGTGGTACAATGTTTCTTAATAGGTTGAAAAGGAGATACACACATGACGCAAAAAACAAATGATTTAACAGATGTGTTAGCCCCATTATCGATTGCGGGGACGACAGAGTTTATGGAAATGTTGGGTCGAAGTGCCGTTAAAGCCTTAGCTCCTCATTATTCATTGACGGGTGTTGTTCATCCATGTGGCGAAACAGCGGTTGGTATTGTTTCATCGTTTAATGTTGAAATGACGGCCTCTCGTATGGCTTCAAATCAAATTTCTATGGGAATCGTGAGGTAGTTTTGTCGAAAGAGAGAAGTTTAGTTGTTGAAAAAGAAGACGCCTATGTTGCTTTGCCAACAACGGAAGATGAGGTTGTCTTTGCTATATCGGTTAAGGAAAATGAACCGGAAGATCCTCAATTGATGTATGATAATGACGAACATGCTCTATTGATTAGAAATAATATCAGTGTTGTTATTTTAGATTATTTGAATACAGAAATTCAATCTATGCTTCAAAATTCAAAAAAAGTTTATATTGCCGAAATTGATTATAAGGAAAAAAGGCTAAAACGGGATTATGAAGTTCCTATCGCACTGGTGGAAGAATACCCGATAGATTTATTGCCTTATTTTGAATGATTTTATAATTTACTGTAAAAAAGTCCTGAAAAGACAGGACTTTTTTGTTTTGGATATATTTACTTATTATTCAGATTTATTTTCTTTTTTATTTTTTTTCTTTTCTTTATCTTCGTTTTTATCCACAGCCACCACATGTTCTAACATGACTTTAAAAGACGATAAGAAATCAACATTTTGTTTTTCTAAAAGGACCAAAAGATCATTTAATTCATTTGGGAAACGATCAAAATTCGGATATTGTTTCGGTAACAACAATTGGTAAGGTTCAATCCCTAAGACCTTTGCGATACGTTCCAGTGTTACCAATTTTGTACTTGCAACACCGGTTTCAAGTTGACAAACCATTTCAACGGTTTTACCGATT
>JAFTSJ010000037.1 GCA_017467335.1 Alphaproteobacteria bacterium | reverse complement strand
TTGCCCGATGGTCAAGCCATGGTTGAAGCCGTTGATGATGCGTGTCCACCTAACCAATATTGTGCGTTATCGTTTGGTTCTGAAACATGTTCGGGTGGTATAAGTGCCAATCAGACCGGTCAGATTTTCGGAGCTTGTGCGGATATGGATAGTACAAATACCTCATGCAAAATGGACATACCGGATTGGGAAAAGATGTTATTCGTTCAAACAGATTGCCCGAAACAACAATATTGTTATTTAGCGTTTAAATCGAAAGGGTGTACCGATAGGGCAGATGACAAGGGCAGTAATCCGCTTTGGGGCGTGTGTTTAGACATGGATTACAATTTAAGTGACTTGGAAGAATGTCCGATAGTGGAATAAATCAAAATGTATGAGTGTGATAACTTGTTTAAAAGGAGGTTCGTTTCTCGAAAAATAAGACATTGAAAGTATTAAAAGACATTGTGAATATTGAAAGATTGTCGAGAGTAGAATGGTTGTGTTGTGAAATAGGCATTTTTTGTATCGTTATGTTCAAACACCGCTCATTCCTTGTCATGATTGAACAATCCACTTTTCAGTCATGCTGAACACTATCCTCTACCGTCATGCTGAACTTGTTTCAGCATCTCACGGGGTTGTGGCAGAGTGCTTTATCTCAAAAAGACCCTGAACCAAGTTCAGGGTGACGTATAATTCACACATTCTCGTCATGCTGAACTTGTTTCAGCATCTCATGAGGTTGTGGCAGAGTGCTTTATCGTCAAAAGACCCTGAACCAAGTTCAGGGTGACGTATAATTCACACATTCCGTCATGCTGAACTTATTTCAGCATCTCACGAGGTTGTGGCAGAGTGCTTTATCGTTAAAAGACCCTGAACCAAGTTCAGGGTGACGTATAATTCACACATTCCGTCATGCTGAACTTATTTCAGCATCTCACGAGGTTGTGGCAGAGTGCTTTATCGTTAAAAGACCTTGAACCAAGTTCAGGGTGACGATGGGTGTGGCAGGGTGACGATTGGAATAAAATGATGATGAAAATTTTTCATAACTGATTGTAATACAACAATCTTTCAACTCAACAATCTTTCAAACAAATATCAAACATAAACAACCAAAAAACAAACGGAGGAAAAAATGAAAAAATTATTATTGATATCGGCATTAACACTGGTATTACCGAGCATGGCATATGCCAAATGCGATGGTGGTACGGAATTAGAAGGAAAAAATAAGCATGTTTATTGTGTTAGTAATCAAGATATGAACTGGTGGAGTGCGTTTGCGTGGTGTAAAGCCAATGAACGACCATTGGTAACATTGGATCAAGCCTGTAATAACCAAAATTGGTCAGGGGGATGTAAAAATATGCAAATTGGCATAAATAACAGAGGCTGGTCAGCGATAGCATCAGGGGATAGTAACGCCTACCTCCTTCCTTTTACTTATGGTGATGTGGTCCCACGACCACGTACTGTCGGTGCTCGGGCCCTTTGTTATTAACCTTGCTTTTATAATGTGATTTATAAAAAATTCACTCAATAAAAAAAAACAAAAAATTCCCGAATATTGGAACACAATTTTCGGGAACTTTTCGTCTGCATGGTTAACATAAAACAATTTATACAAATATAGTAAGGAACTTATTCAAATACATATAAACTATCAAACCGTGCAGCATACATAACTTCTTTCACTTTTCCTTGAACACCACGAATAGATAATGAAACAGATTTTGCAGAGGCTTCATCATGTGCAATAACAAACATACCTAATGCCGCTGAATCAATAAAATCACATTCAGACAAATCAAAGACAATTTTGGGAACTTTTGTTGATTTGATATATGAAATAATTTCAAAAAATGAATCATGATCCCTAAAAGTAAATGATCCACAAAATGTAATTTCTGTTATCTTTTCTGTTTCTTTTTTCGTGTAGTTCATGGTTTTTCTCCTTATCTCACTCTTTATATTTTCCTTGATTTTTTTATTCTCGTCAAGTCTTATTTACATTATTTCGGTCTTTTTTTTGAAAAAACAAGATATGTCGGCATTCGACCGGCTGCAATTCCTTTCTTTTCATAACGTGTCGGAACCCAATCAATAGGCGAAAGCGAAATATCGGCATTTATTTGTTTAAAATGACCACCAATTTCAACTTGTTCAACCGCCCACTGGGCATAAGCATCCACATCTGTTGCAACAAATAATTGCCCGTCATCTGCCAACAAACGATTTAAATGCTTTAAATTAGCTTGATTTATAAAACGTCTTTCAGCATGACGTGCTTTGGGCCACGGGTCAGGATATAAGACAAAAATCCGTTTAAATAGGCCATCCGGTAAAAAGGGAAACAAATCTCGTACATCATCAGGCCATATACGAACATTGTCAACACGTCCCTGCTCTAAATTTGTATGTACAGTCACTTGTTCATGTGAGCCGTTAAGATGTGCCAATAATGAAGCAACTCCATTGATAAAAGGTTCTGCTCCCAAAATACCCACATTCGGATACATTTTAGCTAATTCAGCAACGTGTTCGCCTCCGCCGAAACCAACTTCCAACCAAATTTCTCTTGGATTGATACCAAAAAATTTACGCATATCAAACAAGGTTCCGTCTTCGGGTAAAACAGGTTTTAATCGAGGCAACAAATCATCAATCAATCGCTGTTTAGATTGTTTAATTGCCTTTCCCTTACGACGGCCAAAAAAACGTAATTCTTTAACTTCACTCATGCTATTTATCCAATGATGATTTGACATGCCAAATATCACGTGCGTAATCTTGAACTGTTCTGTCAATTGAAAACTTACCTGAACGAGCAATATTAATCAATGTTTTTTGAGCCCAACCCCGTGGATTTAAGTAATCAGCAGAAACACGGTCTTGTGCTGATAAATATGATTCAAAATCACCCAACAACATGTAATAATCTTTAAACATGATATTTTGGAAAATCGGAACAAATAAGTTTTTATCTTCTCCCGGTGTAAATATACCCGATGTTAACGAATCCATTACACGTTTAATTTTCATATCTTGATTATAATAATCCCATGGATGATAGGAATCTTCGGCATGTTGGCGAGCAACTTCTTCAGCCGTTTGTCCAAATAAATAGAAATTATCTAAACCGACTTTTTCTAAAATTTCAACATTTGCTCCATCCAACGTTCCCACTGTTAAAGCCCCGTTCATCATAAATTTCATGTTACCGGTACCGGAAGCTTCAAATCCTGCTGTTGAAATTTGTTCACTAATATCCGCCCCTGGGAAAATATATTCGGCAACTGATACTTTATAGTCCGGAATAAAGGCGACTTTTAATTGCCCTTTAACACGTGGATCATTATTAACAACATTAGCAATATTATTGATAAATTTAATTACCAATTTAGCAAAATCATAACTGGGAGCAGCTTTACCACCAAAGATATAAACTTTAGGAACAGGTAACTGTAAACCATCTTCCACAATTGTTAAATATTCATAAACAATATGTAACGCATTCAATAATTGACGTTTATATTCATGTATCCGTTTAACCTGACAATCAAAGATACTGCTTGCATCAACCTTAACACCCGTTAAACGGTCAATCAAACCAGCCAAACGCACTTTGTTATCATACTTAATGCGAGATAATTGATCCAGCGATGCCGTATCATCTAAGTACCGTTCAAGTTGATGAACTTCATCTAAATCTGTAATCCACTTATCACCAATACGTTCCGTAATAAATTTAGAAAGTCCTTGATTTGAATCTAAAACCCAACGTCTGGGAGTAACACCGTTCGTTTTATTATTAAACTTTTCGGGCCACATTTCATAAAAATCAGGTACCAACTTTGTTTCTAATAATTTTGTGTGGATTTCAGCAACCCCATTAACAGAATGACTACCGACAATTGCCAAATTAGCCATACGAATCTGTTTTTGAGTCCCTTCCTCAATAATAGAAACACGGCTCATACGACCAACATCCCCCGGATAACGAGTCATCACTTCTTTCATCAATTTATCGTTAATTTGATAAATAATATCCAAATGTCTGGGTAAATGTTTTTCAAACATAGCAACAGGCCATTTTTCCAATGCTTCTGGTAACAATGTATGATTCGTATATGCCATCGTACGTTTTGTAATATCAAATGCCATATCCCAATCCAAACGATAAACATCTAACAAAACCCGCATCAATTCAACAATAGCTAATGTCGGATGAGTATCATTCAATTGGATAGCAACTTTTTTCGGCAAATCATTAAAATCAGTGTGTTTTTCCAAGAAACGGCGCATAATATCGTTAATAACGCAAGACGTAAAGAAGTATTGTTGCATTAAGCGTAAATACTTTCCTTGTTCAACGGTATCAGAGGGATACAAAACCTTTGAAATTGTTTCAATTTTAATATTTTGTTCGACAGCTTCAACATAACTGCCTCGATTAAACGTTTCTAAATTAAGTGTATTCGTTGATTTTGCTGAAAACAAACGTAAATAGTTAACCGTTTTACCACCATAACCGACAATCGGCATATCATACGGGACACCCAACAAATGATCTGTTCCGACCCAATGCGGTTCACGCATGCCATTTTTTTCTTCATAAACGACACGCCCGTTAATCTGAACCAAACAAGACCGGTCTGCACGTTCAATTTGCCACGGTGAACTTCTTTCCAACCAAGAATCAGCCCGTTCACGTTGCCAACCATTTTCAAAATATTGTTTAAACAACCCGAATTGATAGTTAATACCATAACCATAACCGGGGATACCTTGTGTTGCAATGGAATCCAAGATACAAGCAGCTAAACGACCCAAGCCTCCGTTACCCAATGCTGGATCATATTCACAATCCAAAACATCACGCAACGGTATCGGATTATCCAAATGAATTTCATCCAATAAATCCATAATTTCGAAATTATACAAATTATTCGGCAACAAACGGCCCAATAAATATTCTAATGACAAATAGTAAACACGTTTCGGATCTTCTTTTTCATGGCGGGCTGCCGTTTCAAACATACCATCAATACACAAATCACGAACAGCCATTGCCAACGCTGTAAACAAATGATCTTTATCGGCTTCACATACTCTTTTTGATAAAGAATATTTGATGTGCCATTCAATTAACTTTTGAAGTTCTGCTGCAGTTGCTCTTGTCTTTTTTGTTTGTGTAGCCATGGATGTTCCTTTCTCAATTAAAAACTGCGTTTATTATACGAAGAAAATCTTAACAGTTTCTTAATTATTTTGTAAAGAAAAATGTTTTTTTCAAGAAAAAGAAACCTTCATTCAATCTTTTTTGAAAAAAAATACATACCATACTATTTTGAACTTATTTAAAAATTCAAAAATAAATTTTCTTTTCAATATGTTAAAATATTTTACAAAGCATCTAACGGCCAACGGGGACGCGCTTTAAAATCTAAAGAATCAAATTTACCAGCTAAGAACCGTTCCATACCGGCCCATGCAATCATAACACCATTATCCGTACACAGTTGAATTGGCGGAGCCGAAAAAATCAATCCATTACTTTGTGCTTTTTGTTCCAGCATATCACGAACACTTTTATTTGCAGCCACACCACCGGCCACAACTAAATCCTTCCCTTTCGGATACATTTTTTTATATATTTTAATCGCATGATTCAATCTGTCAGACATTTGAGCAACAACAGCCTTTTGAAAAGAAGCACATATATCATTTTTTGTTTCTTCGTCAATCATTACCTGTTTTTCAATACATATACGAACGGCTGTTTTTAATCCGGAAAATGAAAAATCACACCCTTCTCTACCTTTCATCGGAACAGGAAAAATAAATCGGTTCGGATTGCCTAATGAGGCTCTTTTTTCAACATTTGGTCCACCGGGATACCCAACATCTAACATCTTTGCAACTTTGTCAAATGCTTCTCCGGCTGAATCATCAATTGTTCCCCCCAGTCGTTTGTATTGTCCGACACCTTCCACAATCAATACTTGACAATGACCACCTGAGGTCAAAAGCAACAAGTAGGGGAATTGTACCGGATGTGATAAACGAGCCGTTAAAGCATGCCCTTCTAAGTGATTCACGGCAATAAAGGGTAATTTATAACTTAAAGCAATCATTTTAGCCGTCATAACGCCAACAAGTACGCCCCCAATCAATCCCGGACCACCGGCAACGGCAACTGCCGATAAATCCGAAAATTTTTTATTGGCTTTGTCCATTGTTTCTTTAATCAAAACATCACACTTTTCAAGATGAGCCCGAGCAGCAATTTCAGGAACGACACCCCCAAAACGGCGATGTTCATCATATTGCGACCAAACGGTTGATGATAATATATCTCCTTGTTCGTTCACTAAGGCACAAGCTGTTTCATCACAACTGCTTTCAATCCCTAAAATTATTTTTTCATGCGACATTTTTTATTTCTCCTAAGTCTTATCTCCAAAACACCACCATCATTTAACCAATTTATTTCCATTACTTTATCTCGAAAAAACGGTGTTTCAAGCCATAATGCAATTTCATTTTTGATTTTACCCTTTCCTTGAATACCTTTTCCCGTAATAATACGTATTTTTTGTGTATTGTGTCGTATATGGACATCTATAAACAACTTAACCGTTCGATACGCTTCTTCTAGCGTTAACCCGTGTAAATCCAATTCATATTTGATACCTTCTCTTACTTGCCGATATGCTCGTAAACAAGGTGGAATATCAGGTACTATTTTATCTGTTTTTTTTAACAGTGGTTTTACGGTTTTAATGTATTCTATCCACTGAGATATTTCTTTTTCAGACATAAAGAACTCTTAACTTTTCGGCAACAATAAATAATACGATCCTCTGCTTTTCATACGACCGGCTTTATTAAACGCTTTTTCACCATGTCCCCAAAAATAATCAGCCCGAATACCGCCCTTAATGGCTTTACCAATATCTTGAGCCACAACCAACTTCTGAATATAAACCCCATCCGGATCCTGTGTATTTAAAAAGATAGGAGTGTGCATTGGAATATACGATTTATCAACAGCAATAGACCTTTCCGGTGTTAAGACAACCCCGGCCGAACCATAAGGTGAATCACCTTGATTTTCTTTAAAAAAGATATATCTTGGATTTTCAGCCATAATTTTACGGGCTTCCGAAGGATGGTCTTGAAGCCATTTTTTCATATTTTGCATAGAATGCAGGTTGCGAATACCATGAGAAGCAAAAATTGAACCTAATCCTTTAAATTTACGGTTATTATTACCGGCATACCCTAATTTTATTTCTCCTTCCGGCGTAATCATTCGACCGGAACCTTGTATTTGTAAAATAAACAATTCAACCGGATCATTGGCCCATGCAATAATCGGAGCATTGATACCATCTTCTTCAATATCTGCCCGAGACGGATATGTCTTACCGTTTTTATATCCGTATGGAACACCATAAACAGGAACTTGTGATTTTGAAACACGTCTTTTTGTACCGGTTAATTCTGCTTCATAATATCCGGTCATTGTCCCAACCGTTTCACCGTAAGACATCACTAAATACGGTGTTAACTGACTTTCAATATATCGCTTAATCGGATAAGAATCCGAATGACGATACCTTTGCAACCCGTTACAAAAATCAACCCATTGATGATTAGGATTTTGACAAGAGCGTAATAGTGCCGGTAAGGCTTCTTGAAAATTATCATAATTCCAACCGGGTAAAGAATTAAATGAAACTTCCTTTAACTTAAAAGACCGACCCTGCGACAAATTATGGTCAGACAAACAACCCGACAATAATAATGAGACCGTTATTAAAAAACTGAATGTCTGAATACCCTTATTCATACGCCCCCTCACTTTGAGTTGCACATAACAACCATTTATTTTTCTTCATCTTTTTAAAAGTCCACACATCTTTAACCGTAGATATACTCATCGGATCACCTTCAATGGCATTGCCGGCTTCATCTTTAAGCACATTGATTTGTTCTGTCACAAATTGAACCGTTATTTTATCCTCATTAGGAGATTTATGAACAATTTTTGCCGAATCGAAACAAACAATCGAAAAATCCACTGTCTGATTTTGTGCCTGACGTTCTTTTATTTTTTCTTCAAAAGCACTATAAATATTTGTATCAAGAGCTGTTTTCAATACATTTAATTGCCCACCGCTAAACGATTCGGAAATTTGTTGAAAGGCGATTTTTGCCCGTAATAAAAATGCTTCATCATTCAACCGTTCTTCCGTCATTGAAACATCCGATGGATTTTCAATTAACTTCATTTCAATTATCTGACCTGTTTTTTCAGAAAAAAAACGCAATTTATCAGGCAATTGACCTTGTTTTTTTTGCTGATTTCCCACAACCTTGTACAAAATAAAAATCAAAAACAAAACAATTCCACCCAAAATCAAATTTTCTATTGCCATAAATATTTTTTTCCTTTTTTTACTTTACAATTAACAAAAACGACTGTATACATGATTTGTATATAACCCGAATTTTAATTTTTTTTCAAGAGGATTTTTATAAAATGACACAAAATGTTCCTAATATTCAAGTTAATGCACAATATATTAAAGACTTATCTTTTGAAGCACCGGGGTTGCCTCAAATTTTAAGTGAAATTACAAAAGCCCCCTCAATCAGTGTTAATGTTGATATTCAAGTTACTAAAACCGATAATGAAAAAATGTTTATTGTTGAATTAAATGTCAAAGCAGCAGCGCAAACAGCCGAAACACAAAAAGCATTGTTTATTTGTGAATTAGTGTATGGTGCTTTGGTCACATTGGAATTACCTCCCGAACACATTGAACCGGTTTTATTGGTAGAAGTTCCTCATTTATTATTCCCTTATGCCCGTACAATTGTTTCAAATACAACACGAGATGCCGGCTTACCGCCATTGCAGATCAATCCGATTGATTTTGCAAGTTTATATCGTCAAAAATTAGAACAAAAACAACAAAAATAATCAAGATAATAAAATAATACGAAAAAAAGACAAAAAAGATTGCTTTTTTGTCTTTTTTTATTATGATGAAAATTAACATATATAAATGGAGTTATAGATGAAATATATTGTATCATCAGAAGAAGAAACAATTCAAATTGCCCAAAATCTGGCTCAACAGGTGTCTTGCGGAATGGTTATTGCCTTATACGGTACATTGGGTGCAGGCAAAACAGCCTTTTGTCGTGGTTTTATACAATCCTTAACCCATCAATCAACCGAAGTACCAAGCCCGACTTTTACATTACTTCAAATATATGATACGCCCTTATATCCTGTTTATCATTTTGATATGTATCGTTTAAAAACACCGGATGAAGCATATGAAATTGGAATTGAAGATGCTTTTGCCGAAGGAGTCTGTTTAATCGAATGGCCGGAAAAGCTGGGATACCTGTTACCTAAAAAACATATATCCATTACAATTGATATATTACCGGATAAAAAACGTCAAATCACAATTGAATGAGGTCAAAAATGGAAAGAGATGACTTATTAAAACAATTTCTTGAAAAAAACGGTTGGGGAAAAGCACAACGTAAATTACTGGCACGAGATGCGTCTTTTCGTTGGTATGATCGATTGACAAAAGATGAAACTTCTATGGTTTTAATGAATGCGCCAATCCCTCAAGAAAATCCGGCACAATTTGTTTTTGTTGATGAATTACTGGAAAATATCGGTGTAAAAGTTCCACATATTTACCATCGTGATTTAGATAACGGTTTTTTGTTATTAGAAGATTTCGGCGATAATACATTCACTCGTTTAATTGCACAAGGAGCAAACGAAATAAATCTTTATCAACAAGCTGTCAACGCACTGGTTCATATCCAAAAAAATGTATCTGAAAACCCCGGATTAAAAGAATATGATTTTGATTTAATGTTTTTTGAAGCTTCATTACTTCCTTTATGGTATATCAAATATGTTTTAAAACAAGATCTTGATGAAAATGCCATGACCGAATTTAAAGAAATATGGCAAGAACTATACCAAATTATCTGTCAGGTTCCCAATACGCTTGTTCTTTTGGATTATCATGTTGATAATCTGATGATTACGAAAGACGGGCATTGTGGCTTATTGGATTTTCAAGATGCTCGTTTTGGTCCGATTACATACGACTTAGCCTCTCTTTTAGAAGATGCTCGCCGTTTTGTCCCTGAAGAAATTCAAAAGAAAATGATGGATTCATATTTTGAACAATTACCTCAATTTATGACAGACGCATTTAAAACATCCTATCCGATTATGGCTGTTCAACGACACACAAAAGTTATCGGCATATTTATCAGACTGTTTGTACGTGATAAAAAAGACAAATACTTAAAATTTGTTCCTTTTGTTTGGTCTTTATTGGAAAAACATTTGAATAATCCTCTTTTAAGTCGCTACAAAAAATGGTTAGACCGTTATGTTCCACAAAATGTTCGTTCACAAATCCCCTTTCAAGAAAAATAACAGGATAAATAAATGGCATATATTAAAAAAGCAATGATTTTAGCTGCCGGACGGGGTGTTCGTATGCGTGAATTAACGCAAGACAAACCCAAACCGTTAGTTGCCGTCAATCATAAACCCCTAATTGATTATATTGTTGAAAAATTAGATAATCATGGCATTCAAAATCTTGTTGTTAATTTATGTTATAAAGGAGAAATGATACAGCAAAATTTATCTCGTTATCATCATTTAAATATACAATACTCTATTGAAGAAGAAGCCCTTGAAACAGGAGGTGGTGTCAAAAAAGCCCTCCCTTTACTAGGCGATAACGCTTTTTTTGTTGTTAATGCCGATCCTTTATGGATTGACAAAACCAGCAGTGTTTTTTCACAACTGGAAGCTGCTTGGAATCCCAAACAACATGATGTATTATTGGCTTTAATTCCGGTTAAAAATGCACGTGGGGATGTAAAGGATGGTAATTATTTTATTGAAAATAACAAACCCCGCAGACAGACAAAATACGAAACCAATATTCCCTATTTATTTACCGGCATACAAATCATTAACCCTTGCGTTTTTGATAAAACGCCGAACGGAGCTTTTAGTTTACGTGACATATACGATGATGCTCAACATAATAATCGATTGGGTTGTATCATCTATGATGGAATATGGTATCATGTCGGAACTCCTGAAGCTTTGTCGGAAACGGAACACGATTTAAAGGAGTTGGATAAAAAATGATATATACGATAAATTTATCAGACAATTTCACCGATAAAATTGTTGAACATATTTTATCTCAATCCGACAATCCTTTAACAATTGCCCAAACCCATATTATCTTACCGACAAAGCGTGCCTGCAAAACTTTAAAAGAAGCTTTTGTCCGGCGATGTCAAAATAAACCGTTGTTATTACCTAAAATGACAGCTCTTTACGAAATAGAAAATATCAGCGAATATATTCCCGAAACTATTTCCAATATTGAACGCTTATTTTTATTAACACGTCTTTGTATGGCAAAACCCAATATGGATACGCTGGATAAAGCAATAAAAATGGCGGTTAGCCTCACAAAATTTTTAGATGAATGTTATTTATTTGAAATTGATTTAAATAAATTAGACACACTTGTTCCTTATCAGGAATTAGCCGTACATTGGAATGAAAGCATTGAATTTTTAAATATTATCAGACAAAATTGGCCCTCCATCTTAAAAGAACGAGGTAAAATAGATTTAATGGATGCTCGTGTTCGCTTGATTCATCAACTAACAAAACAAATTGAACAACAAAAACATCCTTCACCGATTATTTTGGCCGGTTTGGATGGTTCTATTCCGGCCGTTAAAAAATTGATACAATCCGTTGTTAAACAAAAAAATGCCCTTGTTTTGTTTGACGGACTGAATAATGAAATTGAAATTGATGAATGGGATGGCATTCATGCTAATCATTATCAATACACATTTAAAAAAATATTAAAATACTTGAACTTACTTGATACAAAAATATCTTCTCTTTCTACAAATAAAACACTTCACGAAGAATTGATACATGAAGCATTAAAACCGGCCGATCAAACTTTTGAATGGAGAAAAACAAATTTAACCGATAATGTATTGCAAAATGTCCATCGTTTTGATTGTGAAAACTTACATGAAGAAGCATTAACAATTGCAACAATTCTAAGGCAGGTATTGGAAATTCCTGAAAAAACGGCTGCATTGGTTACAAACGACCGTAATTTAGCCAGACGTGTTATTTTAGAAATGAAACGTTGGGGCGTTGACTTAGATGATTCGGCCGGCACTCCTTTACACCATACACCGATTGGTATTTTTCTTTCTTTATTGGCTGAATATGGAAAAAACAAGGCAAACGGACAAGCGGTTCGCAGTTTATTAAAACATCCGTTGGCAGCCGATATGATGTCCCCGACTGAACTACGTTTAAAAATCAGAAAAGCCGAACAAATTGCTCGTTCAAAAGGTAAAAAATTATCTTTCCAATTACAAACAGATACATCTGAATTTCTTTCTTTTTTCGAACAAGATACACCTGTTTCATTTCAAAAAATCTTATCTGTACATCTTAAAACAGCGGAACAATTAGCAACCAGTTCAGATAGAACGGGAGTTAAACGACTATGGCAATCCGATGCCGGTGAAACGGCTTATCAATTTTTTATCGAGTTAATGGAACATGCTGATATTGTCGGAGATATCTTGCCATCAAGATACCTTGATGTACTCACATTGTTAATGAGTTCAGTTTCTGTTCGAGCCAAATACGGCATGCACCCACGATTGGATATTCTCGGTCCGATTGAAGCCCGTTTTTCCCACCCTGATGTCTGTATCATCGGTGGACTGAATGAAGGCACCTTCCCATCTATTCCTGATTCCGGACCTTGGTTAAGCAGACAAATGAGATATGCCATCGGGTTACCTTCCCCGGAAACAGATATCGGAACACAAAGTATGGATTTTGCTCATTGTTTTTGTGCTTCGGAAATTTATTTAACTCGTTCTTTAAAGGCGGACGGTTCGCAAACCATTCCTTCTCGTTTTATTTCTCGATTAGAAGCTGTTTTATCCGGTGCCGGTATTCAATGGAATATTCAAAAACCAATGATTGCTCGTTTAATTGATTGTCCCTCAACATATGAAAAAATTGAACGACCGGCTCCAATTCCACCCAAAGAAATAAGACCGACACAATTATCCGTTACAAATATCAGACGTCTTATGACCAATCCATATGGTATATATGCTCGCTATATTTTGAAATTGTTTCCCTTAAATGAATTAGAACATTTTTCAGACAGAAGCATGTATGGAACAGCCCTGCATAACGCCTTTGAGAAGGTATTAAAAAATAAAAATTCATCCTTTGATTACAAAATATTACTAGACGAAATTGAATTTCAACTAAAAGAATTAAATATGTCAGATGCAGCTCTTAATTTATATCGACCTCGTTTAAAAAAAGTTGCCCGATTTGTCACAGAACAACAGCAAATTAAATCGCCTCAAATACAACAAATCTTTTGCGAAACAGAAGGTCAAATAACATTCAGTTTGGATGATAAAACAATGTTTACATTAACCGCTAAAGCTGATAGAATTGATTTTTATAAAAACAATAGCGTTGAAATTATTGATTATAAAACAGGAAGCGTTCCTTCCGTTACAAATATTCATCTTGGTTATGAACCCCAATTACCGTTAGAAGGCTTGATTGCATTACAAAACGGATTTTCAGAATTACCTCATAAACCAACAGATGTTTCTTTAAAGTTTTGGAAAGTTTCAGGAACCGGCTCAGGGGGCACAATTCAAGGCATTGTTACTCAAAAATCCGGCTTAACGGATATGGAGGTCATTAAAAATAGTTTTAAAGGATTAAAATACATTCTAAATGCTTACAACAATGATACCAAACCATATGAGGCACATACCAAGCCCCGTTTAATACAATATGATGACTATGAACATTTAGCTCGAGTCAAAGAATGGTTAGGAGAAGATGAAGACGGAGAAAATCAATGATTATCGATGAAACAACTCTGCACAATCAACGACAAGCGGCTAATCCACTTAATTCTGTTTGGGTTTCTGCCTCTGCCGGCTCCGGAAAAACAAAAGTTTTGACAGATAGAGTTCTCAATTTACTTTTATCCGATACATTACCGGAACGTATTCTATGCTTGACATTCACGAAAGCGGCGGCGGCAGAAATGTCTAACAGAATTACGCAAACACTCAAAAAATGGACCGTTGCTGATGATAAAACATTAAAAGAAGAATTAAAACATTTAATCGGATTACCACCGACACCGGAAACATGTGTAAAAGCAAGACAACTTTTTATTGACGTTTTGGAAACCCCCGGTGGGATGAAAATCATGAATCTGCACGCGTTTTGCCAATCTGTCCTCAAACGCTTTCCGATAGAAGCAAATGTTCCACCGCAATTTGATATTGCTGATGAAGCAAAAGCAACTATGCTGATGAAAGATGCGCTTCATCAGGTTCTGTTGCAACCGGAATTTGAAGATGATATTGATTTTTTATCAGATTATTTTTCCGAAAAGGATATGGAAAAATTATTCAAACATATTGCGTCAAATGAAACCAAGTATGTGACATTATTTCATAATTATCAGTCATGCAATCACATCATTGATGTATTAAAGAAAAGATATAATTTATCAAAATATCATTCTGAAAAAGATATATTTATTGAATATTTTTGCCCCTTAAAATTATCTGATTATTCAGAAGAAGATTACATATGTGCCTATGAAGAATTTACACAAAAAGCAACCCGCTTTTTATTAAAAAATCAATCTGATATTTTAGAAAAATTCAAAGATGATGTTGAAGCCCAAGAAATTTTTGCATTATTGGAAAAAACACGTCTTTTTAAAACAATACAAATTACCGGTTGCATGTTACATATAACAGAACATGTTATCAGATATTATCGAACAGCTAAGAGAAAAGCTTCCCTTTTAGATTATGGAGATTTGATTGAAAAAACACAATCTCTACTATCAAACGGTACAATGTCATCCTGGGTTATGTATAAAATGGATAGAGGGATTGACCATATATTAGTTGATGAAGCACAAGATACAAGCCCGCAACAATGGGAAATTATTCGTTTAATATCGGAAGAATTTTTTGCAGGATTAGGACGGGAAACAAATGTTGTTCGAACAATTTTTGTTGTCGGAGATAAAAAACAATCCATTTACAGTTTTCAGGGCGCTGATCCGGATGAATTTAATCGTATGTATTCATATTTTAACAACCGTATCCAATCTGCTCAAAAAACATTTGAAACAATTCCACTGAATACGTCTTTTCGTTCGGTTACGGTTGTTTTAGATTTAGTTAACAAACTGTTAGACAATCCACAGGCACAAACCGGTATTTTAAAACCGACAGAAAAAGCCATTCATACGGCAGCACGACAAGGTGAAGGCGGTCTGATTGAAATCTGGCCATTGGTCAGCGTTGAAAAAAATGTTTCTGATGAAAGTTGGCAAATACCACAACGACAACAATCCGAATCAGCTATCGTTAAATTATCTCGTCAAATTGCTCATAAAATTGGTCATATGATACAGTCGCAAGAAATATTGGTGTCTGCCGGTCGCCCTATTCAACCCAAAGACATTATGATACTTGTCAGCAAACGTACCGGCATTGTACCTGAATTAGTGCGTGCTTTAAAAGAAAAAAATATTCCCGTGGCCGGTATTGACAGGCTGAATCTTTCTTCACATATAGCCATTCAAGATTTAATTGCCATCGCTCAATTTGCTTTACTACCGGATGATGATTTAACACTGGCAACCATTTTAAAATCACCTTTAATTAAAATAAATGAAAAAGAATTGATGCGGTTGTGTACACAACGACAAGAAAAAAGTTTATGGCAATATATTCAAACAAACAATGAAACCATTTCGCAGATATTAAAAGATATTCTTAATCAAGCGGATAAAATTCCGGTTTATGAATTTTTTGCTTATCTGCTCGGTCCTATGAATGGACGAAAGGCTTTTGTTTCTCGTTTTGGAAATGAAGTTCATGAAGCTTTTGATGAATTTTTGGCACTTTGTTTAGAATTTGAACAAAACAATGTCCCTTCATTGCAAAATTTCATACAATGGTTTCAAAATCGTGACAATGTCATTAAACGAGATTTGGATCAAAGTGATTTAAACACTGTTAAAATTATGACTATTCACGGTTCAAAAGGATTACAAGGGAATATTGTCTTTATGCCGGATGCACAAAGATTGCCATCAACGGAAACAACGTTTTTTTGGGATAATGATATACCTTTATGGATTGCACGAGCAAATTTAAGAACAACTAACACCAATCATTTATTAAATAAAAATAAACAGTTAAGCGAAGAAGAATATCACCGTTTGCTTTATGTTGCCTTAACAAGAGCACGAGACAGATTATACATCTGCGGATGGGATAAACCTAAAAAAGATAAAAGTAAGCAAAAAAAACAAACGTCAACTAAATCAGAAACAAAAATAAAAAGTTGGTATGATTTGATTACCGAATCTTTACCTGAATATATCGTACCCGATAGCGATAAAATTATTCGGATGAGCTGCCCGCAATCAATTTGTTCTAATAATCACGATACCACACCTTCTGATTCGGATATAATACAAAAAATTCCATCTTATCTTTTGAAACAGGCTCAACAAGAAACACCTCTTTCAAAACCGTTAATGCCATCTCGATTGGTTGAAAACGATACTCCTGAGTTATCTATATCAGGACAAAATTTGATACAGGCCCAAAAAAAAGGAATTTTTATTCATAAATTATTACAATATTTACCCGATATTGAACCGGAAAAACGAAAAGAAACCGCTATGCGTTTAAAACCGGATACAATTGAAATTCCCGATTCACTATTTGAAATTTTTGAAAAAGATACATTTAAAATTTTGTTTGGTAAAAATTCACAAGCCGAAATACCTATTGTCGGAATTGTACAAAATAAAGTCTTTTCCGGCCAAATTGACAGACTGATTGTTCTTGAAAATGAAGTATGGATTGTCGATTACAAAACGAATCATTTTGTTCCAAGTAGCGAAGAAAAAGTTTCTCATACATACAAAATACAACTTTTTGCATATAAAGAGTTGATTAAAAATATTTTCCCTGATAAACTGGTTAGAACATTTTTATTATGGACTGAAAACTTGTCTTTAATGGAAATGACAAGTGAAATTGAAAAATGTGTATTATTCAATAACAATAAAAAGGAAAAAATATGAAAAAAACGTTGATTTGTTTCCTCTTGCTTCTATTAACGGGATGTACAAGCATTCCTAACACGCCGGAAGGTTTTAAAACACGAGATGTTCAAACGGAACATTTTTCTGTTTTAACGTGGGAAAGTACGCAAATGCGTTCCGGAAAAACCATTCGTTTCTATATTGAAGGAAACGGAAATCCGACTCCGCAACAACCAATGGCTTTAAAGTTGGCAGCCAAGGACCCGTATATAAATGTTGTTGCCATATCTCGCCCATGCCAATATTCAAAAAATAATATTTGTAAGAATAAAGAAATATGGACACGTCACCAATATAGTCCTGAAATTTTAAATGAAATGCAGGAAGTAATTGTATATTATATTCAAAAATATAAAGCTCCGGATGTAGAATTTATCGCTTATGACGGCGGAGCTCCAATTGCTTTTTATTTGGCTGAAAAAATCGGTCGTGTTCGTAAAATTGTTACCATGGCCGGTATTTTGGATATAGACGCTTATGCAAATCACAATAACCTGCCCGCTTTTGTAAACGGACAAAATCCCATTCATGCCGTTTCTAAAATTAGCCAAATTCCACAAATTCACTTTGTCGGTGTCAATGACACGCAAACAACACCGGCAATGGCCGAACGCTTTGTATCTAAATTACAAAATCCTCGGTTTGCCCATGTCAGACTGGTATCCGATATGGGACATGATAATTGGGATGAAGTTGAATTAGATTATTAACAAATAAATACAAGAAAAAAAGACCCTCCGCTATTATGAGCAGAGGGTCTTTTTTTAACATAGCCTTTATCTAATACGCCATATGACGTACATAACTTACCCAAACAATAAACGAAACAAAAACCAAAATCCAACCATAAACAACTATTTGTGTTTCTTTGGTTTCAACAAGTATTAAGGCCATTTTTTTGATAAAAGCCGGACAAATAATATAGGCAATTCCTTTCATAACCATAATCATTAAAACTGCCATAAAAAATAATTTCATTTTTGTTTCTTTCTGTCAAAAATTAAACCATGTAAATTACGCTTGATACATACAATTTTCACGCATAATTACAACATTCATATCAATTGGATTATCATGTTTTTTTATTGATTTTTCAAGTCGTTCCTCATTCAATTTTTGGACTGAATCTTTAACTTTTATACCAAACCAAACAGCTGCCGCTGCAAGAGCAACCATTGCCCCGATTAACATCATATTAAATCTTTTGGATTGAGCTGCAATTCGTTCATGATGGCATTCTTTCTCATTCCAATAACTCAATTGATGAGATGGTATTTTTTCCCGTAAAGCATCAACAATTGCATGACAAATTCCATCTTTAGGATGAGTTGCTTTTTGATAGCAGGCAATATCAAAAACCGTTTCCGTAAAATATTGATCAGCATAAGCTATGGGACTATGACCTTGCTCAAGCAAATTCAAACAGAGAGGCAATTGTTTATTTTTAACGGCTAAACTTAAAAAACAACGACCGGATTTATCTGTATATTTATCAGCATTCGGAAATAATGAAATAATTTTCATACCTTCCAAAGCAACCCATTCCTTGTCTTTTGTTGTATCTTGACAAACTTGTTCAAATGCCGAAAATAAAAATGGCTTTATTTCTTCTGAATTTTCATCAATATAATTCAGAATATTATCCAAATATCTATCACAAATAGCCTCAGACAAAACAGAGCTGTCATCAAGAATGGCTACCTTACCGTAGTGAGCCAATACCATGTTAACTAATTCATCATCATGAGATTCCATAGCAATAACAAGAGGCGATAAAGACGGTTCTATCATCATTTGACTAACAATATCTGAAGCACAACATTCATTAAATGTATTAGTGTCACACACGCTCATATTCGTTTGAACATCTGCATTTTTCAAAAGAAGCAAATTAGAAAAATAAACTTGTTTAACTTCTTTTTTCATTGTTTCCCAATCAACATCTTGCAAACAACAAGAACGGACTACATCGGTTAAATTCATATACTTTAAATCATCGATTTCAATATTTTCTGCATTGAGTTGTGTCGTATTTTCTGACATTTTTTGTCCCTTCATTCATATATTTTATCATTTTTGTTGCATGATACAACAAACCCTTTGTTTTGTCAATAATTTTATTTTACTTTTTCAAAAAAAAGCACTTGCAATAAACATGAAAAAATGCTAAACGAATGAGGAAAAAAATATATTTTTCCACAGGTAATTGTATCTGTGGTTTTCGTAAACATAATAACAAAGGAATAAATGTAATGACAAAATGGGTTTATACTTTTGGTGACGGTAAAGCTGAAGGCGATGCCAGCATGCGTAATTTGCTTGGTGGTAAAGGGGCTAACTTGGCTGAAATGAGTCGGGTTGGTGTTCCTGTTCCTCCGGGATTTACAATCACAACAGAAGTTTGTACATACTACTATGACAACAATCATTCTTATCCGGCTGACTTGAAAGATCAAGTTTTAGCTGCTTTAGCTCAAATCGAAGAAAAAATGGGTAAAAAATTCGGCGATCCGAAAAACCCGCTTTTATTCTCTGTTCGTTCAGGTGCCCGTGTTTCTATGCCGGGTATGATGGATACGGTTTTAAACTTAGGCTTGAATGATGAAACAGTTGTCGGTTTAGCTGAAAAATCCGGTAATCCGAAATTTGCTTATGATAGTTATCGCCGTTTTATTCAAATGTACGGTGACGTTGTTATGGGCGTTCATAGTTCAAAATTTGAAGCTGTATTGGATCGGGTTCGTGAAGAAAACGGTTATCAATTTGACAACCAAATGACTGTTGAACAACTCAAAGAAGTCATTAAAGAATATAAAGAAATTTGTGAAAAAGATGGTCATCCGTTGCCACAAGATCCGATTGAACAATTGTGGGGCGGTATCGGTGCTGTATTTAGTTCTTGGATGGTTGATCGTGCTATTTACTATCGCAAACTCAACAATATTCCGGGTGATTGGGGTACAGCTGTTAACGTTCAAACGATGGTTTTCGGTAACTATGGTGATACATCTGCAACAGGTGTTTGCTTCTCTCGTGACCCTGCTACAGGTGAAAACTATTTCTATGGTGAATATTTGAAAAATGCACAAGGGGAAGACGTTGTTGCCGGTATTCGTACACCGCAACCGATGACAAAATTAGTCAAAGAACGCAGTGGTACCGATATGCCTTGTATGGAAGAAGAATTCCCTGTTTTATTCAAAGAATTATCTGATATTCGTGCCAAATTGGAAGCACATTACAAAGACATGCAAGACATGGAATTTACAATTCAAGATGGCAAATTATGGATGTTGCAAACACGTAACGGAAAGCGGACAGGTACAGCTGCTTTACGTATTGCCGTTGAAATGGTCAAAGAAGGTTTAATTGATAAAAAAACAGCTATCATGCGTGTTGAAGCTCCGCAATTAGATCAATTATTGCACCCGATGTTTGATAAATCAGAAAAACGTACTGTTTTAGCAACTGGTTTACCTGCTTCTCCGGGGGCTGCTGTCGGTCAAGTTGTATTCTCTGCCGAAGATGCAGAAAAAGCTGCTGAAGAAGGCAAAAAAGTTATCTTGGTTCGTATTGAAACATCTCCGGAAGATATTGCCGGTATGCATGTTTCTCAAGGTATTTTAACTGCTCGTGGCGGTATGACATCACACGCTGCTGTTGTTGCTCGTGGTATGGGTAAACCTTGTGTTTCCGGTGTTTCTGACTTACGCATTGACTATGATGCCAAAACATTGAAAGTCGGCGATGTTGTTATCAATGAAGGAGACATGATTTCTATCGATGGTACAACGGGACAAGTCATGAACGGTGCTTTGAAATTAGTTTTACCTGAAATGACCGGTAACTTTGGTGAATTTATGGGTTGGGTTGATGAAATCCGTACATTAGGCGTTCGTACAAATGCTGAAACACCGTTAGATGCTAAAACAGCTCGTGACTTCGGTGCCGAAGGTATTGGTTTGTGCCGTACGGAACATATGTTCTTTGATCCGGCTCGTATTAACCATATGCGTGAAATGATTTTAGCTCACACGGTTGAAGATCGCCGTAAAGCATTGGATAAATTATTACCGTATCAACGTCAAGACTTCACAGACTTATTTACAATTATGGAAGGTTTACCGGTAACAATTCGTTTCTTGGATCCGCCTTTGCATGAATTCTTGCCGAACAAACGTGAAGAACAAGAAGAAATTGCTCGTGAATTAGGTGTTTCTGTTGAAGAAATTGCTGCTCGTACAGCTAAATTACATGAAGCTAACCCAATGTTGGGACACCGTGGTTGCCGTTTAGGTGTTACCTATCCGGAAATTAACGAAATGCAAGCTCGTGCTGTCTTTGAAGCCGCAGTAAACGTTATGGAAAAAACAGGCAATACAATTGTTCCGGAAATTATGATTCCGTTAGTTGGTACAAAGAAAGAATTGGATTTGGCAAAATCTGTTGTTGTTAATGTTGCTGAAGCCGTTATGGCTGAAAAAGGCAAAAAATTTGAATACCATGTCGGTACAATGATTGAATTGCCTCGTGCAGCTATTACAGCAGACAAAATTGCTGAAAGTGCTGAATTTTTCAGTTTCGGTACAAATGACTTAACTCAAACAACTTTGGGTATGAGCCGTGATGATGCCGGTGCTTTCTTACCTGAATACGTCCAAAAAGGCATTTACGAACAAGATCCGTTTGCTTCTTTGGATCAAGAAGGTGTTGGTGCTTTGGTACAAATCGCTGTTGAAAAAGGTAAATCAACACGTCCAAACATCAAATTAGGTATCTGTGGTGAACATGGTGGTGATCCGAAAACAATTGACTTCTGTCATCGTGTCGGATTAACTTATGTATCTTGTTCTCCGTACCGTGTTCCAATTGCACGTTTAGCTGCTGCACAAGCTGCTGTTCGTAATGAAAAGAAATAATTGAGAACATCAAGAAAATCCCCTGCTCTATGCGGGGGATTTTTTTTATATAAAGGTCTCTATAAAAAAAGCAAATAAACCTTTTGGAAAATAAAATATATTGTCATGTAGTCATAGGTTGATTTTAACTTGATATTTTATCTTTTATCCCTAAATCAATAATGTTTATAATTATGTTTATAATTATTTTTGAAAGGAATAAAATGTCAAAAAAAATTACGCAATTTAAAAAAAGCAAATCTGGTCAACAACAAATGAAAAGTTGTAATGGTCAAAACTGTAAAAAATCTCAAATGCAAGAATATCCGCTTGATAAATTTTTTAATCATGCTTTTTCGCCATGGAACAATTCAAACAGTCAACTGTTAGAACCAAACATTGAAGTTTCGGAAACAGCCAAAATGATTAACGTATCCGCCGAATTACCCGGTATGAATCCTGAAAACATTCAAGTTAACGTTTCACAAGACGGTTATTTAACCATCAGTGGAGAAAAAAGCCACCAAGTTGAAGAAAATGATGAAGAAAACGGCATGTACTTTTCCGAAAGATCTTATGGTATGATTCAAAGAACAATCCCATTACCTCAAGATTTAAATATTGAACAAACATCTGCTGATTTTGAAAATGGTGTTTTATTGATACATATTCCCAAAACAGAAGCAGCAACGAAAAAAATAAAAAAAATACCCGTTCAAGCCAAATAATTATGTTATAAATTTTCTCAAAATTTGAAAAAATCGCCCAACCGATTACTTATTATATCATTCAAGGTTGGGCGATATGATGTTAAAATTAGTGTATTACTTCTTGAACAATCGGCAAAGAAATAACAACTCGCAACCCGCCCATCGGACTTTCATCTAAAACAACATCTCCGCCATGGGATAAAACAATATCTCGCGTAATCGTCATCCCTAAACCAACACCACCTGTTTGAGGGTTTCGTGACGCTTCCAATCTGTAAAAAGCCTTAAAAACATCATTTCGTTTTGAAGCAGGAATACCCGGACCATTATCATCTACCGTTATTGTTGCCATTTGATTACGCAACCCTAAATTGATACGTGTTCTTTGTGCATAACGATTAGCATTGATTAAAATATTACAAATGGCTCTGGAAATATCATTAAACCGTCCTGAAATTGTTATTCCTTCTTCAATATGACATGTCAATTTTTGACCTGATTTTTTTTGTTTTTCAACAAGTTGAAGAATCAATTTATCCAATCGAATTGATTGTGGCGTTTCTTTTCCTTCCCCTCGGGCAAATGCTAAATACCCATTTAGCATTTGTTCCATCTCCGAAACATCTGATAATAAATCTTTTGTCGTTTCATCAGAAGGCATCATAGACAATTGTAACTTCATACGAGTTAAAGGTGTTCTTAAATCATGAGAAACACCGGCTAACATCGTTGTTCGTTCAACTAAATATTTTTGAATCCGATTTTTCATCAAAATAAATGAATATCCGGCCTGACGAACTTCCGTTGCTCCACCGGGTTTGAATTGAACATCGTGTCCTGTCCCAAATAATTCCGAAGCATGCGATAATCGCTCAATCGATCTAATTTGATTTTTCATAAACAAAAAGGCTATCCAAAATAATAATACTGACGAACCAATCATCCATACAATAAATACATGGACCGTTGAACTGAAAAATCGTTTTTTAGGAACAATTGTTGTCAACACACCTTTCGGCAATTGAACGGAGATACGTTGAAATTGATTATGAAGTTCACTCATATCAACAGGATATTTCAAAGCCATTAAAGCATGACTGAGATGTACCGTTGCTCCTTGATGTGATATTTTTTGATTATATAAGTATGTGTTAGGCTGAAATAACATTTCTAAACCCAAATTGTCTTCAACCTGTAATAAGAAGGATTCGATATTATCCGTTGAAGGATTTTGTGTTGCAATATAATCTGCAACGGTTTGTATTTCACCCACGACATCCAATGCCAAACGGCGACTGACAGTTCCCCAATGCCTATCGTAAAAAAAGATAAATAAGATTGTTTGTAGCAAAATCAACGGCAATAAAATAATCAAAATAAAACGATACAGTAACCCTTGAGGCATTACTTTCAGTTTAATCAATTTTAATAAATGGTGTAGCCAACTAAACGACCGTTTAACATATCTTAAACAGTAATTTTCAAAATATGTTTTTATAGACTGACTATTTGATTGAGAAGGGTTTTTATTCATTATTTAAGTACCAATATATATCCTTGTCCCCGAACAGTTTGAATGCAAAGAGGTTTTTTAATATCTGTTTCTATTTTTTTACGTAAACGTGTAATTTGCACATCAACGGCACGTTCATTGTCCGTTCCAACAAGAGAAGCCAATTCTTCTCTGGTAACGGTCTGCCCTGCCTTTTGAACCATAATCTTCAACAATTCTTGTTCTGCACTTGTTAATATAACCGGTTCGCCATTCATTGTTAATTGAGCATTTCGTGGATTATAACAACAATCACCAAAATAAATTTCAGTCGGTGTTTCTTCTATACGTTGACGTTTTAAAATATTATTGATACGTAATAATAATTCTTTGGGTTCAAATGGTTTAGCTAAATAATCATCAGCACCTGCTTCCAACCCGGAAATACGATTATCAATATCCCCCATTGCCGTTAACATCAATATTGGTACATCATATCCCGTTTGACGCAGTTCTTTCGTTAAATCCTGACCGTTTTGACCGGGCATCATAACATCCATGATTAACAATGAAAATTGAAACAATTGAAGCAATTGTTTTGTTTCGTTGGCATTAGCTGCTTCTGAAATTTGAAATCCGTTTTCCGACAAATATTTCTTTAACAAACGTCTTAATCTGTTATCATCATCAATAACCAATAAATGATATTTCATATCCATTTGATACCCTATTTTTTATCTAATCGCTGTTCAATTTTATTTAAAATATCATTCTGTGTGTTCGCCGGAAAATCAATAACCGTTTTCATATCCATAATATCCTTTTCAACAATATCAATCAAGGAATTATCCCACATGTGGACATGTCTTACTAAATCGCATATATGCTTCCCTAGTGCCGTCAAAAGCGGATAACCGAACGTTAATCCCTGCCCTTTAATATTATGAGCAATTCGAAAAATATTATCTTCTAATTCAAGCCGATGTTCAAGATTAGCTTGATGTATTTGTTCAATATATCTTTCTAAATCTGAAATTTGTACATGAACATTTTTCAAGTATGTCTGCGATAACGATTGTATGACTTTGTGAGCCTGATTTTCAAGACGTTTTGATTCTTCATCTTCCGAATGAAAAACATTTTTAAAAACATCAGGTATATCTTGATTTTCACTCATGACACATCACTCCTTGTTAAGAGTATATCAAAAACAAAATATGATTACCAGTTTTTTTTATCGATTGTGAACGATATTTGTCGGAATTGTATCGTATTCTTTTTTATCTTTTCTGTCAGAACTGATTTTAAATTTTGACTGAGGCTTTTCAATCTGAGAAACAATGTTTGTCGAACTTTTTGAATTTTTATTACGAGGTGGATAAATCAATTCGGCAATATCATTTCCGATATTATAAGCAGATTGTTTTGTATATAATACAATTTGATTATATAAATTTTGAATCCGTTTTTTAACCCATTCAATACCTGATTGAATTGTTGATACAAGCAATCCCCATACAGTCGTATTGTATTGTTGTGCCTCTTGTATTTGTATTTGTTCATTCATTTGAGAGGGTGTTTCTATGATATTTGACCGATTTTCAGATATATTCTGTTCAAAAACAGCTCCCATTAAATTTGTTTCTATCGGTTCATTTTGATAGCGTTTTTCATCAAATGATAATAACAGTAAAAACAAAAGCATACTTAAAACCATTGTATAAACAAATATTTTCATGCTTTAACCTCTTTTATTTTCCTTTCTAAAACAATTTTATTTAAGTAGATACGTCTGATTTGTGATACAATTTTGTACCCGATTTGTATTGGTTGTATATGGGTTGTAATCAATTCATCATTGGCATTTAAACCTTTTTTGACAATATATCGATGATCAATTTTTTCCCCAATAACAATAGCTCTTCGCTTTATTTTTCCTTGAAAGGCTAAATATACATATGGTCGTTTTCCCACGTTATAAACTAAATTTTCATCAACCAATAAAACATTTTTTTGCTTACAATTCATTGAAACAATCAAATGTTCAGCCGTATCAAGTCGATTATATATTTGAGGAAAATCAATATACAAACACATCATTTTTTCACCTAAAGTACAATCATCTTCAACTTGTTTTAAAATACCGCTTTGTGAAAAAATAAAATTACCGGATGATTGTATTTTAAAAACACACTCCGTTTGTTTATTTTTAACATATTGAAGATATTGATTTTTTGGTATTTTAATCATGACAGATGTTTTTGAAGCATTGATTATTTTCGCTAAAAAACACCCTGCCGGTGATACGTAATTTCCCTTCATGGTATTTAATTCTTGAATACTTCCTTCAATCGGAGAACGTATAAATGTATAAGAAAAATTTGTATCCGCTATTTTAAATTCGTTTTCAGCTTTTGATACATTTGTTTGAGCTGTTAAAAATGATTGCTGTGCTTGATAAACTTCTGCCTCAGACTTATCTTGTTGCTGTTCAGATTTATACAAATATTGCTGTGCCTGATTGAGAAGGGATTGAGCTCGTTTTAAATTAGCATACGTTATTTCTTTTTGAACTAAATATTGCCGCTGTTGAATGGTAAAAAGCAATTCTCCTGCTTTAACATATTGACCTTTATGGACAAATACTTTTTCTATAAATCCGCTGATGTGAGGAAAAACAAGAACTGACTGTAGTGTTGTTTTTATGGCATTATATTGACGCGTTATTAAAATCGTTTCGGGACGTAAAATACACGTTTCGACATCAGATGCCTGACGTATTTTTGTCACGATATAAACTTTTATTATCATTTTATATAAAATAAAAATAACACTAATACTGACAATTACTAACAATAAAAAATCAAAAATCATGTTTTTTCCTTTAATCAGCCTTTGATTTTTGACATAGGAATACAAAAGACTATTGTCAATAAAATCTTTTCTTTTCAATACATAAGTATTAAAAAAAAGTAAAAAACTTCTTGCCGATACAAGAAGTTTTCTTAAAATAAAAAAAATAAATTATCCCCTTGAATATTGCAATCATAATCTTCAAGGGGACTTTTTTTTATTGTTTAACTTTTGAGATAACGTTCAAAAGTGATATTTGTATGAAAAATTAACGTAATTTAATATGTAATTCTCGTAATTGTTTTTCAGTTACCTCTGACGGTGCCTTCATTAACAAATCAAGTCCTTGTTGTGTCAATGGGAAAGCAATAACTTCCCGAATATAATCTTCATCCGTTAACAACATAACAAGTCTGTCAATACCAAAAGCACATCCACCGTGCGGAGGAGCCCCAAACTTAAACGCATTCAACATACCGGCAAATTTTTGTTCAACAACTTCCGGACCATATCCGGCAATTTCAAATGCTTTATACATAATATCCGGTCGATGATTACGAATGGCACCTGATAAAATTTCATAACCATTACAAACCATATCAAACTGGTAAGCGTAAATATCTAATGGATTTTTATTTAACAAGGCTTCCATTTCACCTTGTGGCATTGAAAACGGATTATGAGAAAATTCAATTTCACCGGTTTCTTCATTTTGTTCATAGAACGGGAAATCCGTAATCCAACAGAAGCAGAATTGATTTTTATCAATCAAATCCAATTCATTTCCCAACAATGTCCGAACTTGACCGGCAAATTTGGCTGTTTTATCACCTTTACCACAAACAAAGAAAACGCTATCACCAACTTGGGCATTTGTCATTTCTGCTAAACGATTGATACGGTCTGTATCTAAATTTTTAGCAATCGGTCCTTTGTTACCTTCCGTAGCAAATGTAATATAACCCAAACCGCCAAAACCGGATTCAACGGCAAAAGCATTCATTTTATCAAACCAGCTACGTGGTTTTGAAGCCGTTCCTTTTGTCTTAATAGCACGAACAAATCCACCTTGAGCAACTTGGTTAGCAAATAAACCAAATGATGACCCATCAAAAATTTCAGATACATCGACAATTTCAAGCGGATTTCTTAAATCCGGTTTATCTGTTCCATATTTTACCATAGAGGTTTTATATGGAATATGAACAAATGGAGCCGGCGTAATAACAGCTTTTGGAGCAAATTCAACAAAAACATCATGAATAATCGGTTCAACCGTAGCAAAAATTTCATCCTGCGTTACAAAAGACATTTCAATATCTAATTGATAAAATTCACCCGGAGAACGATCTGCCCGAGCATCTTCATCACGAAAACACGGTGCAATTTGAAAATATCTGTCAAAACCGGAAACCATTAACAATTGTTTAAATTGTTGCGGAGCTTGTGGTAATGCATAAAATTTACCGGCATGTAACCGTGACGGAACAAGAAAATCCCGAGCCCCTTCCGGTGAAGAAGATGTTAAAATTGGTGTTTGAAATTCATTAAAACCGGCCGCCCACATCCGCTGACGTAACGAACGAATAAAGTTATTACGTAACAAAATATTAGCATGGGGTTTTTCACGCCGTAAATCCAAAAAACGATACGTTAAGCGTTGTTCTTCCGACAAATCTTCCGTATCTGCAACCACCTGAATCGGTAAAACATCCGCTTGAGATAAAATCGAAACATCGGAAACTTGAATTTCAATTTCACCGGTCGGCATTTTAGCGTTAACTGTTTCAGGAACACGTAAAATAACCGTTCCGTCAATACGAGCAACCGATTCCGGACGAACTTTTTCCAATGTAGTAAAATGAGGGCTTGATGTATCTAATACACATTGTGTAATACCGTAATTATCACGTAAATCAATAAATAATAAATTACCGTGATCTCGTTTCCGATGAATCCAACCGGATAAACGAACAATTTTACCTTCATCACTTGCCCGCAAAGCACCACAAGTATGTGTACGATATTGATGCATAACAAATCTCCTCATAAAAAAATATACAACAAAGACAAACCTACTTTATTTATTTTGAAAAATCAAGACTTTTATTTAATTTTATTTTGAAACAAGACATATTTTTGCCAAAAGAAACATTATTTTTTTCCACTGTTATAGTGTGCCATTATACGTTGTTTTTCACGGTTCCAATCTCTTGTTTTTATATCTTCCCGTTTATCAACGGTATTTTTACCACTTGCTAATCCGATACGAACTTTGACCTTGCCTCTCGGGTTAAAATACAAATCTAAAGGAACAAGTGTTTTTCCTTTTTGCTGTATTGCTCCCATCAATTTATTTAATTCTTTGCGATGAACCAGTAATTTGCGTGGTCGGGAAGCAACTTGCTTAACAAAACCACCTTTGGCTGCCCCATATTCCGTAATATGAGCGTTAATTAAGTATAATTCACCATCTTGAATTGTTGCATAACTTTCATTGATAGTCGCATGTCCGGCCCGAAGTGATTTCACTTCTGCTCCGGTCAAAACAATACCCGTTTCATAGGTTTCAATAATTTCATAATTAAAACGAGCTTTTCGATTGGTTGCTATCGAACCATTTTTAATTGTTGTTCCATTCATTTCATTGCCTTTATTTCTTATGTATTTTTGCTATCACAAAATAGGTTGATTGTCAAGATAACCTTATTGAAAAGCATCAACAAACGGTTTTAAAATTTTTTTTGTTTCTGCATCAAGTAAAGGAAAAATACGTTCTTCAATTTGTTTGTGATAGTGTTTTAACCAATTTTTCTGTTCCTGAGTTAACATATCAAATAAAACAAGTCGATAATCAAACGGAATAAACAGCAAATTTTCAAAAACAAGAGTTTCATCATCTTGTTGAACAGATAATAACATGTTTTCAAGACGAATACCATAACCGGCCTCTGAATCGTAATAAGCCGGTTCATTTGAAAAAACCATACCGGATATCATACCATGTGTATCTCTCTCATGAACAACCGGAGGTGTTTCGTGTACGGCCAAAAACATACCGATTCCATGGCTCGTACCATGATGATAATCAACGTTATCCAATCGTAACCAATGATGGGCTTTTTTATCCATTTCAGCCGTTGTATCGGTTACTTTTAAAGAACTCATCGCTAAATCAATATGCCCTTGTAAAACCTGTGTATAGCGTTTTTTCATCATATCACTCGGTTGACCAACGGCAATCGTTCGTGTCATATCCGTTGTACCGTTTAAATAATGTCCCCCGGTATCAACCAGCAACAAAGCAGAAGTCGTTATCAAGGTATCAGAAGATTCATCAGCCCGATAATGAGCTCGTGCCGCATGTTCCCCAACTGCGGCAATCGTTTCAAAACTATCTGCAAAATAAAGTTTATCTTCACATCGAAGTTGTTTTAAATAAAAATCGCATTGCATTTCTGTAATATGAGATTTATTTAATTCAATCCAAGACAAAAAACGACAAATTGTTTTACTTTCAGATAAACATGCTTGCTTTATATTCGCTATTTCTATTTTGTTTTTGATTGCTTTCAATTTGTTAATCGGATCTTGAACAGGCACAATTTCAGCAAATAACTTGATTATATCGTATAAAGCATAAGATGTTTGAGATAAATCAACCCCGATTCGTTTCCCTTTTAAATGCGAAAGACGCTTTATATTTAAAGGTTCATAATGTCCATATATATCTATTATCCCTTGTTCGAAAACAACCGGATATTCCGAAACCGTTCCAGCTCGTTTATTTAATAACCACGAAACATTTTCAGGTGAAGTAATAACAAAACAATCTAAATTATCCTTTTGTAAAAATTTAACTATTTCATTTTTCTTATCCGAAACACTTTGACCTGAATATTGAACATCATAATCAAAAACATCTGTCTGAATAAATTGTTTTTGAGGAAATAATTTTTCTGTTTCCTCTTTTGAAAGAGGAGATAATTCAATTTGTTCAGACGATAACATTTGCGAAAATTGTAAATACCATGTAACGGAATGCTTCCGAGGGTCAAAAGCAATTTTTTTTCCTTTTAAATGTTGCTTTATCCATGCCGAAGGAGTTGTTTCACTTGGTACTTCAAATACCTTAAAAAACGTTTGTTTTTTGGCTTGTAACGTATATCTGGAATCAACAAACAAAATATTATCATCTTGTGTTATTAAAGCCAATCCGGCTGAACCGGAAAAACCACCGGTGACATTTTTTAAGCAAGTTACATCAGGAGGAAAATATTCTCCTAAAAACGAATCAAACCGTGTTATCAAAATTCCGTCAAAATCTGTTTCTGATATAAATTGTTTTATCTGTTTATAGAGTGAATGAGGCATTATTCTTCCTCTTTTGATACAACAAGTGTACTCCAACCGTTTATACGATATTTTTCAACTAATTTTAAACCAATATCCGTATGAGATTTTAAAACCCATCGTTCTTGTCGATTTAAAAATCCGGATAAAATAGCTTGTCCGCCAACCGTTAAATGATTTTTTAAATCCAACGCCATGTCCATTAAAGGACGAGCCAAGATATTACATAAAATTAAATCATATTTTTCAGTCACTTTCTCATAGCCACAACTTTGCCAAACACGAATTAAGTGGCTTAAATTATTTTCTTTGGCATTTTCAGTTGCCACACGAACAGATTCTTCATCAATATCAACTGCATCAACCGACTTTTGATATGTTTTAGCGTAAGCCATAGCCAAAATACCGGATCCGCAACCGACATCCAAAACTTTTTGCGGAGTTATTTTTAAATGAGTCAAGGCTTCCAAACAACCATGTGTTGTTTGGTGTTCTCCTGTACCAAAAGCCGTTGCGGCATCAATTTTTAAGGTAATTTTATCATCCGGAAGTGTATCTGTTATGTGCGAACCATAAATACAATATTTTCCGATAGTAATCGGTTGAAAACTTTGATAACATTCAGCCAACCAATTTTTAGCCGGCATTTTAACAATATTCACCTTTATTTCGGGCGTATTTGAAATTTCAGCCGCTTGTTTCATGGCATTTGTAACATCTAATTCATTCGGTTCATTTTCAAAAATAGCCTGTACTTCCCATAAACCTTTATTTTTTCCGTGTTCAATCATAACCGTTAAAACGGCAGAGGCTATATTTTCCAAAACCATTTCATATATCGGAACAAGTTGCGGTTGCAACAAAAATTTTATTTCATAAGTATCTGCTCGTTGCATATCTTCAACAATATTCATTGTTACTCCTTGTTAATCTTCCCCAAATCGATTATTGATTAAATTCGTTAATGAAATCATGGCTTTCTGTGCATCAGACCCATCAATACATAATGTAATTTCTTCGCCCAAAGGAATAGCTAACATCAAAATATCCATAATAGATTTTCCGGAGGCAGTTGTTCCGTCTGACTTGATTATTGTAATATCACTTTGAAATTCAGAAGCAACCTTAACAAATGCAGATGTGGCACGAGCGTGCATACCTTTCAAATTTTGTATTGTTATTTTTTCTTGCAAAACAGGCATCATCACATCCTTATAGTAAATTAGATGCAATATTGATATATTTTCGGGCGGTTTCTTGTGCTTTTTTGACAGCTGTTTGCATTGTTTCTGACCGTTCTTCTGCCAATTTAATCAACATAGGAACATTCATACCGGAAATAACTTCAATATTACGTTCTTCCATAATTGAAATAGCTAAATTAGACGGTGTACCACCAAACATGTCCGTTACAACAACAACTCCGTCACCACTGTCAACAGAAATTGTTTTATCCAAAATTTCATGGCGTTTTTCTTCAATATCATCTGTTACATCAATACAAACACATGTCATTCCGTCTGTGTGACCAACAACATGCTCAACAACAGCCAACATTGATTTAGGCAAATCGCCATGACCAACCAAAACAATTCCCAACATCTTTTCTCCCTTCACTTAACAAAAAAATCTTATCGGCGTTTTATAACCTTTTCCCTGCAAATTGTCAAGTAAAATCCTATTCAATCAATTATTTCTCTAAAAAATTAACCTGAAATATATGCTTATTTCAGGTTAATCATTTAAACCGACCATCTCAAATGAAATGGCGTTCCCGGAGGGAATCGAACCCACGGCCTCAGGATTAGGAATCCTACGCTCTATCCTACTGAGCTACGGGAACTTGTTTTTATTTTTTGTATGTTACCAAAAATTCACAGAACATACGCAACAAAACAAATTCAATCAATGTGAATAATAATCCGCCTAATGCTGCCATCGGACTACCAAACAACGCAATAATTGAACCCAAAATGGCAAAGGCCAAAATAACCAAGCCGATTAAATAAACAATTTGAGCATACTTGGACAGTGCCGGAGCCAATTTTTCAATAAAAACCGGTTCTTTAAGTTCCAAAATTTTTTGCATTTTTGTTTTCATTTCTTCTTTGTTCATTTTTCCTCTCCTTATCGCATAAAAGAACTAACTAAAAATAATTTCAAAATAGTGTAAATTCAAGGTGTCTTTTATTTCTTACGCATTGTTGGAAATGCAATAATATCCCGAATTGACAAATTTGATGTTAAAACCATAATCAATCTATCTAAACCAACACCTAAACCACCTGTCGGAGGCATACCATGTTCCAAAGCCGTAACAAAATCATCATCCATCATATCAGCTTCATCATCACCTGCTTCACGGGCTTTAACCTGTTCTTCAAAACGAGCTTTTTGATCCAACGGATTGGTCAATTCTGAATACGCATTACACATTTCCCATGTATTAACAAACGTTTCAAAACGTTCAACCAACCGTGAATCGGAACGGTGTTCTTTCGTTAGCGGTGAAATAGATTTCGGATGATCAATAACATGGGTCGGTTGGATTAAATGACATTCACATTTTTCTTCAAAAACAGCAGCCATACAATGTCCCCAATCAGCATTATCATCGACATTAACACCGACACTCCTTGCAGCCTGACGAGCTTCTTCATCTGTTTGAATAGACAAGAAATCTATTTTAGCATACTCTCTGACCAACTCTGCCATCGGACGGCGTGGATATGGACCTTTTAAATCAATCTTTTTCCCGTCAATTTCGACTTCGGTTGTTCCGTTGACAGCCAACGCTGCTGCTTCTACCATTTGTTCAAATAATGTCATCATATCCGTATAATCATTATACTGACGATAAATTTCCATCATTGTAAATTCAGGATTATGACGGGTATCAATTCCTTCGTTTCTAAAATTACGACCGATTTCAAAAACACCTTCTAAACCACCAACAATCAACCTTTTTAAATGTAATTCAGGAGCAACACGCAAAAATAAATCCATATCTAATGCGTTATGATGTGTAATAAACGGTTTCGCCGTTGCTCCACCTTTAATAACGTGTAAAATAGGTGTTTCAACTTCTAACAATCCTTGTTCTAACAATAAAGTTCGTATCGTTGTAATAATTTTTGACCGTTTAATCAACGTCGCTGTTGTTTCCGGATTCATAATCATATCCAAATAACGTTGGCGGTACTTGGTATCCGTATCCGTTAAACCATGAAATTTTTCCGGCAAAGGTAATAAAGCCTTTGCTAACATCGTTATTTTTTCCGAACTGACGGATAATTCCCCTCGTTTCGTACGTCTGACTGTACCTTCTACACCAATGATATCCCCTATATCTAAAAAGGATAACATCTCTAATAATTCGGCAGAACTATGTTCCTTTGATGTATAAATTTGTATTTTTCCACTGGGATCATAAATATCAATAAACATACCGGAATTACGAATGGCTCTGATACGACCGGCGACCGCCACAACGTCTTGTGTTTGCGTGTCATTTGGTAATTCTGCATAGGTTTGTGCTAACGATTTAGATGTTGCCGTTGGTCGATAAATTTGCGGATAGGCATTGATGCCTTTTGCTTCCAATGCTTGCAATTTTGACAAACGAACTTGGCGTTGTTCATGGCCTGTATTTTGTATTTCAGTCATTTTAATCCTTTACAATCACGTTAAAACTCGTTTAAATTTATCTTTTTTTTTAAGTGAAGTCAAATAATTTTATTGACAGAATACAACAAAAATGCTATTTTCAAAAAAAATCTTTTTTATCAATATGTTAAACAAAGGATAGGGTTCAAATGTCAAAATGTGTTTTTTTCGGCAAATGTGGCGGGTGTTTGTATCAAGATATGGAGCAGACACAATATGTTCAAAAAAAAGAAAATTTTGTAAAAAAATCATTTTCGGATTATCACTTACATATTGATATTGAAAAAACAATTTGCATTCCATTTGGTCGAAGACGCAGAGCAACTTTTGCTTTTAGGAAAGGAATCATCGGTTTTAACGGCTATAAAAGTCATCAAATTGTCCCATTAGATTCTTGCCCTGCTCTTGTACCGGAGTTATCGGAATTTTTACCACATTTAAAAATTTTAGTTCAAAATTTAAAAGGTTCTGGAGATATCAGTGTCTTATCAACGCCTTATGGAATTGATATACATATTAAAAGAGAAAGCAATCCCCCTTCTTTACATCAACGGGAAATATTAGCACAATTTGCTTCAACTCATAATATTGCTCGCATTATGTATAATCACGAACCGATTGTTCAATCTGTACAATTACCTTTTGCTCCTGATTCTTTTTTACAACCATCTCAAGAAGGTGAAGAAATTTTAATTAACCTTGTATGTAATGCCATTCAAGACAAAAAAAATGTTGTTGACTTATTTTGCGGTTCAGGTACATTCACCAAACCTTTATTTAAAAAAGGAAAAAATATCATTGGATATGATATTGCTTCTGATAGTTTAAAAGCCTTGGGACATATCGGACAAGAACGGGATTTATTTCGCAATCCTCTGCTACCGGAAGAATTAAAAAACATTGATGCCGTTGTTATTGATCCGCCCCGTGCCGGTGCTTTACTACAATGCAAACAATTATCTAAAACAAACATACCACTTATTGCCATGGTATCGTGTAATCCATCAACAGCTGCTCGTGATATTCGGGAACTCATTGATAACGGCGGATATAAATTACATACAATCGTATTGATTGACCAATTTATTTATTCTAATCACATTGAAATCTTTTGCACATTAACAAAGTAAAATTTAAAAAATTATAATAAAATTTATTTTTATTGCATTATTTTATTTGACAAAACATGATATTTTATGTATCTTACAAAAATACATAAGGATTTATGAAATGTCAGATATATTTGATTCAGATACAAATGAAGAAGTTTTAAATGCCATTGACGAATATATTGGTGCCAGAATACGTATTCGCCGTAATTTGTTAGGTTTAAGCCAAGACCAATTGGCAAAAAGCCTTCGCATTTCATTTCAACAAGTACAAAAATATGAAAAAGGAAGCAATCGCATTGCCGGTAGTCGTATATGGCAATTAGCCCGAACTTTAAATATTCCTGTCAGTTATTTTTTTGATGGTATTGAACGTTCTCTTTCTTTCAAGGGATATAATATTCCCCAATATGCCTCTGATTGCCTTTGTGATGCTGATGAAGGATTTACCGAAATTCCAATGGAAATGGAAAATTCTGTACGTGAACTTGTTGACGCATTTATTTCAATCAAGGATCCTGTTGTTGCTAATCATATTTTAGATTTGGTTAAATCTTTGGCTCAAAAAGAAACAGATAATTCTTTTGAAACATCTTTTTGACTGCTCAAAAATAATTGAGCCTTAAAAATCCTTATATAGCGATATTTTTTGTATAAAAATTCAATAGAATCTTATCTTAAAAAGATAATTTTTGCATAAGAGTTATGAATTTATAAGCGTATTATGTTGTTTAATTTTTACTTCTCTACCAAAACGATTTCCTTGATACGTTTTATATTCCTTCTTATATCATTAACCCATAACTTGTCCATTCCGGTTGTATTATAAAAAAAATCCCCTGTTTTACACAAGAGATTTTTTCAATTATTCAGATTGTTTCATCATCTTCTTTATAATTGAGTTCTTCAAGAACCTTTTTAAAAAACTGAATGCGAGACGCTGCCTCTGTCTTTCCGAAATCCGAACGATATCCGGCAAAAACTTTTTGAGCCTTCTTTAATTGAGTTGCAATTTTGGATGCTTCAATTTTTTCTTCATATCCACCCCAAGCCAAAACAGGACACAGATTTCGTCTTACTTCACATATACCGCCGGAAACCAAAAAACTAACCGGTTTTTCCCCTTTATTATAAACAATCATGCGACCGGCCTTTAAAGAGAAAAACAAAGGGGCTCTATCCGGTAAAATAACAATATCCCCATCCAAAGCCGGAATAAGAACACTGTCTGCTTCTAAAATAGCAACCGTATAAAGCGGACAAATCAATTTAACCCGAATTTTACCGTTTTTCGGTGCTTCTTCCGCTATTGGTTGTAACGTCATCGGCTGTTTTTGTTCAGGCATTTTTTACTTTCCCTTCTGTCGCTTGCATTTCTTTGGCTTTTTGAACGGCTTCATCAATTTTGCCAATCATAAAGAAGGCTTGTTCCGGTATATCATCATATGTACCGGCAATAATTCCCGCACATCCTTCAATCGTATCCTTCAAATCAACCGTAACCCCTTTTCGACCGGTAAAGACTTCACCAACCGTAAATGGTTGCGTTAAAAACCGTTGCAATTTACGAGCCCGAGCAACCGTTAATTTATCTTCATCAGATAATTCATCCATACCCAAAATAGCAATAATATCTTGTAACGATTTATATACCTGTAAAATACGAACAACTTCTGAAGCAACTTCATAATGGCGTTCCCCAACTAATTGCGGATCCAATAAACGAGATGTCGAATCTAACGGATCAACAGCCGGATATAATCCCTGCTCAGCAATCTGACGAGATAAAACCGTTGTCGCATCCAAGTGAGAGAACGTTGTCGCCGGAGCCGGATCAGTCAAGTCATCTGCCGGAACATAAACAGCTTGAATAGATGTAATTGACCCTTTTCGAGTAGATGTAATCCGTTCTTGCAAAGCACCCATATCTGTTGCCAATGTTGGTTGATACCCTACGGCAGAGGGCATACGACCTAATAATGAAGAAACTTCCGAACCGGCCTGTGTAAATCGGAAAATATTATCAATGAACAACAAAACATCCTGTGCCATGTTATCCCGAAAATATTCGGCAACGGTTAATCCCGTTAAAGCAACACGAGCACGAGCCCCCGGAGCTTCATTCATTTGTCCATAAACAAGGGATGCTTTTGATTTATCACCATTTAAATCAATAACACCCGATTCAATCATTTCCCGATACAAATCATTACCTTCACGAGACCGTTCACCAACCCCTGTAAAAACAGAATAACCACCGTGCATTTTAGCAATATTGTTAATCAATTCCATGATAATAACCGTTTTACCGACACCGGCTCCACCAAACAATCCGATTTTTCCTCCTTTAGGATACGGACATAACAAGTCAATAACTTTAATTCCGGTTTCTAATATTTCCGTATTCGGGGCTTGTTCCATAAAAGTCGGCGGATTTTTATGAATACTGTCATACGTTTCTGTTTTAATTTCACCACGATTATCCATGGCATCACCTGTTACGTTCATAATACGACCCAATGTTGCCGTACCAACCGGAACCGAAATCGGTTTACCGGTATTATAAACCGGTGTAGAACGTTCTAAACCATCTGTATCAGCCATCGCTAAACACCGAACAATATTATTAGCCAACAACTGTTCAACTTCCAAAACCAACCGTCTATCACCAATCGTTGTTTCCAAAGCATCGTAAATTTTAGGTAAATCTTTTTCATCAAACGCAACATCAACAACTGAACCGGTGATACGATTGATTTTTCCTTCTGATATATATTTTGATGTATTTTTTGTCATATTCTGTCCTTTTGTTATTGTTGTTGAGCCATTGCTCCCGAAACAACTTCTGTAATATCTGTTGTAATTTTTGATTGGCGTGTGCGGCGGAATATTTTTTGCATCATTTTCAGCATATCTTCCGCATTGCGTGTCGCATTATCCATAGCCATTAAACGGGCAGCATTGTCTGCAACATCCGTTTCTAATAAAATACGATTCATGTAGGCTGTTAAATATTGTGGTAAAACACGTTCTAATATAGCCAAATCACCGCCTTCATAGTCATAGGCATCAACCGGTCGAGTTGCCGGTTTTAATAAATCAACATCCAATGCTCCCATGGGAGAAAACATATCAACACCCCCATATGCTTTCAAAAATGTAGATTGTTTTAAAGCATATTTTTTCTGCCCCAAAGCATCTCGGGAAATGTAAGCCGCATCGTTCGTATCAATAATGAATTGCCATGGATTTTGACCGGAAAACATCTTACTGGGAATCAGCTGATCAATAGTCGGACGTTGAGAAACAACCGATTTAAATTCATTATACACAAACAAACAAACATCATATCTGTCTTGATAAAAGGCTTCAATCAAATCAACCGATAACCGTTCAGCATCCAGATACGTTTCACCTTTGTTTGAAATTTTCCGTTTAATTGAAAGAACACGAATGGTTTTATCTTCGGCATAAATGCGTTTTAACATTTCTGCACCTTTGGTACCGAACCCAAACACTGTTACTTTTTTACCTTCTTTTTTTAAATGTGTCACAACTTCCTGTGCTTTTTTAACAACTTGCACATTTGATGACCCGCTTAAACCATCATCAGAAGTTACAACAACAACAAAATAACGTTCATCTTTTCCGTTTCCTTTTAATAAAGGAGGTAACGGTAATACTTCCGTGCTTCCTTCCCACAATAAATTTTCTTGGCGAATCGTTGCACTTCGTATCAATCGCCGTATCATACGATTCATCTCATCAATATACGGTCCCGTTTTTAAAAACGTATCGTGCAATTTACGTAATCTGGAAACAGCCACAACTTTCATTGATGAAGTTACCTGATACGTTGACTTAATTGTCTTAATACGTTCGGATATTTTTTTTAGTGAACTCATTTATCTGTATTTCCCGTCATTTCTTGTACAACCAATCGGACGACTGAGTGCAATTTTTCTTTTATATCATCTTTTAATTCACGAGTTGTAGTAATACTTTCAAGTATTTCCGGATAATCCGCAGCAACTTTATCTTGCAGTTTTTGTTCAAAAACAGACACTTTATCAATAGCTATTTCATCAAGTAAACCACTAACACCGGCACAAATCGAAACAACTTCTTGTGCCATTGAATATGGACGATATTGCTTTTGCTTCATAATTTCTGTTAAACGGGCCCCTCGATTTAACAATGCCTGTGTTGCCGGATCCAAATCAGAAGCAAATTGCGAAAATGACATAACTTCACGATATTGAGCCAAATCCAATTTCAATGAACCGGCAACTTTTTTCATGGCTTTACTTTGAGCAGCAGACCCGACACGACTAACCGATAACCCAACGTTGATAGCCGGACGAACGCCCTGATGGAACAAAGTTGTTTCTAAGAAAATCTGTCCGTCCGTAATAGAAATAACATTAGTCGGAATATAGGCAGACACATCCCCTTCTTGCGTTTCAATAACCGGTAAAGCCGTCAAGGACCCACCCCCATTTTCGGCACTTAACTGGGCAGCTCGTTCTAACAATTTAGAGTGTAAGTAGAAAACGTCACCCGGATATGCTTCACGACCGGCCGGACGTTTCAACAACAATGACATTTCACGGTATGCTACAGCATGCTTTGACAAATCATCATAGAAAACAATGGCATTCATACCATTATCACGGAAATATTCACCGATAGTACAACCGGCATATGGAGCCAAATATTGCATAGCAGCACTATCAGAAGCCGTAGCGGACACAATAACCGTATAATCCATTGCTCCTCGTTCTTCTAACACACGCATAATATCCCGAACGGTTGATTGTTTCTGTCCGATGGCAACATAAACACAAAATAATTTATCTTTATCAGATACACGGGCATTTATCTCTTTTTGACTTAAAATTGTATCTAAAATAATGGCTGTTTTACCGGTTTGTCTATCTCCGATAATCAATTCACGTTGTCCCCGACCAATCGGAACAAGGGCATCAATTCCTTTAATCCCCGTTTGAATGGGAACATTAACCGGTGACCGAGCAATAATCCCCGGAGCAGGAGCATTAACCGGATTCCGTGGTAAATCATCAAAACCGTCTTTTCCATCTAACGGCTCACCCAAAGGATTAACAACACGACCCAACAATTCTTTACCGACCGGAACAGTGTTCATCATTCCCGTACGAGAGACCTTTTCATGTTCACGAATATTAACGGCACCATTAAAAATAACAACATCTACGCCATCCGGATTTAAGTTTAAAGCCATCCCTTGAGCACCGGATTCAAAAACAACCCGTTCACCGGAAGCAATTGATTTTAACCCTTCAACCTTAGCAACACCGTCTGAAACAGATAAAACAACCCCGACCTCAGACACAATTGTTTTTTCTTGAAAAGATTTAACACTATCAGAAAAAATATCAGCAATTTTTGTTACATCAACTGCCGATGAAACTTTTTGAGCAATTTCTTTTTCAAACGCTTGTAATTGACCTTTCACGGAAGCATCAACTAAAAACGAATCAACTTTCAATGACAAACCACCTAACAATGCCGGATTCACTTTGACTTGTAAAACAAATCGTTCTGTTTTTAACACTTTTTCCAAACGTTTGCGTAACGTTTCCATTTGTTTTTCGTTCAATGCAACCGCTGATTCAACTTCCACATAACGAGAAGAACCAATCGTAAATAAATTTTCTGTTTGATTTTCTGATGTCATATTTTTATCCCTTGTTAAAATGTACTGTGTTTTTTTCTAACATATTGCCTTTCATTTTGCAAGGCTTTTTACATTTTTTTACATTTTTTCTACATGACTCCATTAAAAAAATCGGATTAAACCCTGTTAATCCGATTTTTAAAAGAAATACGACTTATTTTCCAAAATCACTACGAACTTTTTGGTCAATAATTGCATTATGACGTTCATATGGGTCACGACCATCAATACGTTCTGATGCTTCGCCCAAGTGTTGATTGGCAACACGCCCCATACTAGCTCCCGTTTTTGATAAATCTGAAGCAAACGTTGCCGTTCCTGAACGGAAACTTTGCATACGATAAATAAACTTTTGATATGTTTCAGTTGGTGTCATACCCAAGAAAATCCAAGCAATAACAACAAAAGCAATCACATGTACAATTAACCATGTACAAAATTTAATTAACTTTCTCATTTATTTTTCCTTTCACTTATGATACAATGATGACAGTACAATATACAATGAAGAAAAAAATGAATCAATGAAAAAAATTAAAATCGGTTCTTATTTTGTTTTTTTTATTCAAAAAGAAAACCTTAAAAGCATTCGTTTGCGTTTTGATAAAAACAAAAACATCATTTTATCCGCACCGTTGTTTTGTTCAGAACAACAAGCCGTATCCTTTGCTAAACAACATTTGAACTGGATAGCAAAACAGATTGATACTTTTAAAACAATTCGATTTAAAAATAATGATACCATCTCCATTTTAGGTCAAAATTATATTATCGAACACAATCCGTTACATAAAAAAGGAACAATAATACAAGATAATCACATTGTCGTTGGTGGGGAAAGCACGTTTCTGCATAGGCGTATTACAACATTTGCAAAAGAACAATTTTACCAATATGCACAAGCAAAAGCATTACAAATGGCCGTTCAACTCGATACGCCCATTCAAAAAATAACACTTAAAAATTCATCTTCACGCTGGGGTAGCTGTTCTTCTTTGAAAAATATCAATTTATGTTGGAAATTGGTTTTCGCTCCACTTGATGTGATTGATTACGTTATTGCTCATGAAGTAGCCCATTTAATTGAAATGAATCACAGCCCAAAATTTTGGGCTGTGGTTTCTCAACTCAACGTCAAACAAGCCGATGCTCAAATCTGGTTACGCAAAAACGGTAAAACCATTCAATCTATTGAATAAAAAAATAATTACTACTGTTTCACGTGTTGCTTGTCAGGTTGCGAAATAACATTACCGGAAGTAATTTTTCGAGGAGGTAATATTGATTTCATTTCATTTTCATTATCAATGCTTAAACCCGAACATGTTGGAATTTCTTGCTTAACCGATACATCCTCAACAAAACACCGTGACAGTTGAGCAATTGCAATCCATGAAACACATGTCACAACACCGGCAAACAAACATCCCCACCGCTTTGCACCAAAAGATTCTTTTTCGTAAGTAAGAACGGGGACTTCTTTCACATCATGGTTTTCATTTTCAACAAAAAAATGATTATCAGCCAACCGAATTGAACGAGCATTTGATACTTCAGGAACAACTACGCCATCAGCACTAAACAATGTCCAACGTTTGCAATCACTTAAATTAACGCCCTTTTCATCTTGTTGTGTATTTTCCTGACAAACAGCTAAGTATTCACGAGAATCAATTGTGTATATGTGATAATTTGTTCCCGATGCAAATTCACGGTCTGTTTTTGTTGAAAAAACATATTTTTGACCATCATGTCTGATATGAAAAAACGATGTTTTAATAAGTGGAAAAAAATAATTTGTAACCCGTCCGCTGTGATGAAGAATCTGATATTTTTTATCACACGGGAAAACACCGACACAATCGTTTTCACCTGTTCCTTTAAGTAAGTTACCATCGCAATCAAACGCCATATCATAATTCTTGGATTGATCTGATGTACGTACCAACAAACACATGGGTGTTTCTAACGCAGCCCCGTTTTTTCCCAAATCAACAATCAGTTTATTTGTTAATTTATGATAGACTTCCGTACCAATAATTTCAAAATTTTTATCTGTTTCAAACATGTTAATTCCTATCTTTTTAGTTCGAATTTACCTTTTCAAAATAAGATGTCGCCAATCCTGTCATATCACACCATTGAGCCACTTTGCGACATTGTCCTTCCTGCTGAAACAGGCTTCCCAAAACACGAACTTTATCTTGTTTATCTGTCAAAGACACACCTAATTCAATCGTTGCGTGATTACCGTCCGTATCAAATAATAAAACACTATCGGATACACCTAAGTATGTTGCTTCTTGCTGACGAATTGCACGCAATTCATCCATATATGCCTGACAACCCTTGCCACCCACAACGACTGCCAACGAAAGCAACCCTATCAGAGTTCCCCGTTTCACATTTCTGCGACGTGTTTGTTGTTTTGTCAAAGCAGGTTCCATACAAGAATCAGGTGTTCGTCGAACATGGAACTTATTTTCTTCATAAACACGTACACAGACAACGTCTTTTAATTGAGGTTCAACAATGCCTTTTGCATTATAAACTGTCCATCGTTCTTTTTCATCCTGAATAGCAATAAATAAACCTTCATCTATTTTATGTAATTCAAAATCTTTACCAATGGCAAATTGCTTTCCATTTGTTGTTGAAAATGCATATTGTTGTGATTTTTCATCATATTCAATAACAAAATCATCTCGTCTGATACATGGAATATGACATCTTTTCTCGCCTTCTTCTGTCTTTACAATATAATGGCGTGTTTCAACCCGTTCACGACTAAATTCCTTAAATGAAGCACCATTTTCAAAATGGGACAATAACTCACCCCGATAATCGCACACAACACTTTTGTCTGTATTTTTAACGACTAATAAGCCGTTTTCTGCATTTTCTTCAACAAATGTATTTTCATCTAATTTTGTGATAATTCTCCCTGTTGCTTTTGAAACAATTACATCACCAATCTGTTTAAAATAAAAAAATTCATCTTCATTAGGTATTATTGTCATTTATAAATCCTTTTCAATATTTAATTTTCATTCACACGATCAAAAACACAGACTGATAATCCTGTTCTTTCACACCATTGAGCAACTTTTCGACATTTTCCTTCCTGCTTATACATACTTCTGATAATTTCCGATTTATTTGTATCAGCCAAAGCAACACACATTTCCGCTGTATCCGTATCACCATCCGTATCGAACAATAAAACACCATCTGACACACCTAAATATGTTGCATCTTGTTGTTTTATCTCATCCAACTCCTGTATGTACGATTGACAACACTTGCCGCCCAAAACAACGGCTATTGCCCCCAAAGTTGTTAAAAGTGTTCGTGTCAATTTTTTGTTCCTCATCTGCCGTCTTGTTAAAACCTGCGTATAATCAGAATTCTGTTTGCTTGAACGAATTTCTAAAAAATCCCAACCACACGAACGAACTTCATCAACGTTTGTCATTTGTGGTTCTGGAACACCTTTTTCATCATAAACTGTTACACGTCCGTCATTATTTTTAACACATAAATACAACCGTTCATTTATTTTATATGGTGTTATATCCTTTCCAACAGCAATTTGTTTTCCTTTAATTGTCGATAGTGTATATTGTTTTTTATTTTCATCATACTCAACAATCAAACAACCTTGTTTAATACATGGAATATGATATGTTTCTTCCATTTCACCCTTTTTAACAGTATAATACCGATTATCACGCCCGCAAAAATATTTAAAAGTTTCTCCGTTTTCAAAATGAGGCAATAAATTTCCCCGATAATCATATAAGATATTCGCATCAGGCTTACTAACAACCAAGACACCCAACCACCTGTTTTCACAAATAAATTTGACTTCAGCCATGTCAATAATCTTGTTGCCCGTTGCTTTTGAATAAATAGCACCATTAACTTCCTGAAAATTTAACATCTTGTCATTATGTTGTTTCTTGGGCATTACCAAACCTTTTCACTGATATTTAATTTTCATTTACTTTATCAAAAGAACGAATGGACAATCCGGTTATATCGCACCAATGAGTAATTTTGCGACATTGACCTTCCTTCTTGTACATTTTACCCATAATTTTAGTCCGAGATTTTCGGTGTAAATCAGCACCTAATTCAGCCGTTTCCTTATCACCATCCGTATCAAACAACAAAACACCATCTGATGCACCTAAATATGTCGCGTCTTGTTGTGCAAATTCATTCAATTGCTGTTCTTCTTTCTGACACGACCGACTTACCCATAAAGCACCTAAACAAAACAAAGCGGCACATATTGAGTAAGTAGCCAGACGATTGCGATTTTGTCGTCTTGTTAATACAGTTTCATAATCAGAATACAAATTTTTACGAATGTCAAAAGAATCTGTGGAACTATGGCATCCCACCCAACGAACATTTGTCATTTTCGGTTCAGGAATACCTTTTTCATCATAAACAGTCCACATATCATCTTTATTTTTAATACCAATATATAAACATAAAGGATTTGGTTGATAAAAATTAAAATCAACACCGCTTCCTATTTCCTTACCTTTTACCGTTGAAACAACAAATTGACCTGCTTTCTCATCACTCTCAATTACAAAAGAGCCTCGTCTGATACATGGTATAAGATATGATTGTTCTCCTTCAGATGTTTTCACAGTATAAAATGAACTATTAAATCGGCCAAAATGAATAAATTTACCTCCGTTTTCAAAATGTGGCAGTAAATTTCCCCGATAATCGTATAATACACACGTATCTGCCGTGCTGACTTTCAGCAAACCGTTATCCTGATATTCATAAATATGCGTTTCATCATTGATATCAACCACTTTTTGACCGGTTTCTTTTGAATAAATTGCATTGTCTTTTTCTTCAAAATATAAAAATTCACCCGTTTTTTTATCTTCACTCATCTTCATTTATCCTTTTGCTGTTTTATCTGAAAATTTTGACATATAAGGGAAAATATCATATTTACAGTCTATTGTCAAGTTATTTTACTTAAACCAGATTTGCAATCCGCATAATAATATCTTCTATGCTTTTTAATCGATTTTCAATTGTGGAAAACGGTCGTAAAACAACTAACTTTTGATCCGATCGAATACGTATCGTTCCCATTTGAGAAGTAATATAATCTATCAAGCCGGTAGGATTAGGAAAAATATTTTGATGAAAAGAAATTGTTGCTCCTTTTTCACCAATATCCAAACGGTCTATATGAGCCTTTTTGCATAGTATTTTTAATCGTATTGTTAAAAATAAATTATCTACTTCTTTGGGATATAAACCAAATCTGTCAACCAACTCATCTTTAAACAAATCGATTTCTTCTAGTGTTTCAATATGACCAATGCGTTGATATAAATCCATTCGGGTATCTAAATCGGTTATATATGTTTCCGGAATAAAAACAGATAATCCGACAGAAATTTGAGGAGAAAACACCTCAACAACTTCTTTTGAATTATTCTTTTTAAGAGTCTGTATCGCATCTGAAAGCATTTTTTGATACAAAGCAACCCCTACTTCCCGAATATGACCAGATTGTTCCTGTCCCAATAAATTGCCGGCTCCCCGAATATCTAAATCATGGCTTGCTAACGTAAATCCGGCTCCTAAACTGTCTAAACTTTGCATTACATTCAAGCGTTTTTGGGCAGCCGTATTTAAACGAGCATACGGTGGAGTTGTTAAATAGGCATACGCCCTTAATTTGCCTCGTCCGACACGACCACGCATTTGATATAATGCCGATAAACCAAACATATCGGCTCGATAAATAATAATCGTATTAACAGAAGGCATATCCAATCCGGATTCAATTATACTTGTCGCCAATAAAATATCGTATTTTTTTTGAGCAAAATCCTGCATAATTTTTTCCAATGAAGATGCCCCCATTTGCCCATGAGCTTCAACAACACGGATATCCGGTACTAATTCTTTCAAAATCTGACGAACTTCATCCATATCAGAAATACGAGGACATACAAAAAATATTTGTCCGCCTCGAAAATGTTCTCTTAAAATAGCTTCTTTAATAATGACCCCATCAAAAGGAGTTACAAATGTTTTAACAGCCAACCTGTCAACCGGTGGCGTTGCAATAATAGATAACTCCCGAACACCGGCCAAGGATAACTGCAACGTTCTGGGTATTGGCGTAGCTGTCAATGTTAACACATGAACACCTTTTTGTAATTCTTTTAAACGTTCTTTATGAGCAACGCCAAAATGTTGTTCTTCATCAACAATAACCAAACCCAATCGTTTAAAAGAAATTGTTTTCGCTAACAAAGCATGTGTACCGACAACAATATCTAACGTTCCATTGGCTAACTCTTTTTTGATTTGTTTACTTTTCGTTGATGATACCAATCTAGAAAGTGTTCCGACACGGATGGGAAAACCTTTAAATCGTTCTATAAACGTTTGAGCGTGTTGCATGGCCAATAAAGTTGTCGGAGCCACAATAGCAACCTGTAAACCAGCCATAGCAACTAAAAAAGCACTCCGTAATGCTATTTCCGTTTTTCCAAAACCTACATCTCCGCAAACCAATCTATCCATCGGGCGATTCAATGATAAATCTGTTTCAACTTCTTGCATTGTTCGTAATTGGTCTTCCGTTTCAACATAAGGAAAACGCATACAAAACTCTTGATATGTACCATGCGGTATCAATATCGGTTCCGTACGATTAAGGGCTCTTTGAGAAGCAATGTTAATCAACCGTTCAGCCATTACAAACAAATCTTTTTTAACTCGTTCTTTCCGTTGTAAAAAAGATGATGACCCTAATGTATCCAACATCACGTTTTGCGAACCGTATTTTGACAAAACATCAGCATTTTCAACCGGTACAAATAATTTATCACCGCCGGCATAAACCAACCCGATGCAATCATGTGTAATTTGTCCCGTTTTAATAGGAAACAAACCAATATATTTGCCGACACCGTGTATTTGATGAACAACCAAATCATCTATGTTAAGCGAATTAACATCTGTAATAAAATTTTTATTTTTCGGTTTACGCTGTGTCTGTACAACACGTTCTCCAAACATATCTGTTTCGGTTATTAAAACAAAAGAATTATCAGAAAAACCATTGACAAAGGGAGCAACCAAAATAGCCGGAGCATTTTGTATGCTTTCCTGCCATGTATGGGCTTCATACAATTTCAAACCGTGTTCTCGAAAAACCCCGATAAGCCGTTGCACTGCTCCAAATGTTGAAGCTGTTAATATCACAGAACGCTTTTCAATTGAAATTTGTTGAATAACAGCATCAAAGACATCTTTATTTTCCTGAACACGAACATCAACAAATGTTTGCCCTATTCGACCTGTTTCATCTTTTTTATCCGGTTCAACATATGGTGAAAAAACATAATATTGATATTGTTCAATTTTTGTTAATACTTCGTCTTGCGTCAAAAAAAACAAATCAGGCGATATCGGACAATATTTTTCTTGTGTCAGACCATCTGTATTTTTTAAAGCAATTCGACGAGCTTCATAATACTCGGTAATTTGCTCTATACGAGATGACAATGATTCAAGAGCCTGAAAATCAAAAGAAAATGTACATTTAGGTAAATAATCAAACAAATCTGCCATTTCTTCAAAAAAAAGCGGTAAAAAATGTTCGATTCCCTGTGCCATGATTCCATTACTGATTGCTTCGTACAGATAATCGTTTTGTACATCATCAAATAACGTTCGATACTTTGTTCGAAAAAGCGAAATACTATCTGTTGTTAAACGATATTCCGAAACAGGCTTTAATGTTATCTTATCAATCGATTTCAACGTACGTTGCGTACTTTCATCGAAATATTTGATTGAATCAATTTCATCTCCAAAAAAATCTATTCGAATCGGATGTAAAGCCCCGGTCGGAAATATATCTATAAGTCCGCCCCGAACGGTGTATTCGCCCACAGAAACAACAGCATTACTTGAAACATAATTGTTTTGTTGTAAATAATGTTTAAGAAAATCAAAGCCAATCGATTGACCGGATGTTAAATGTAATACGCCGCTGTCAAAAAAAGACATCGGTGGTACTTTTTGAAGCAATGCAGCCGTTGTTGTTAAAATAAGAACCGGCTGTTCAAATGTATTCAATTTTGATAATTCTTTCAACATTATCAAAGTGTTAATTCGTTCCGAAACAATTTCTGACTTCGGAGAAACTCTGTCATATGGTACCGTATCCCAATTCGGAAAAACCAAAATTTGAATATCCGGATTCAATAGCGAAATTGTTTCTTGCAAAAAGGATAATTGTCTGTCATTGGCCACAATATGACAATGTATCGTTGATGTTTGCAACAATCGTTTTAAAACAATACCTTGATACCCGTTTGGTATCCCACAAAGTGAAATTTTATTATTCATCATCAAAAGAAATTAAATCCGACCGTAAACAATTTTTCCGCTTCACGCACTTTTCCCCGTTCAACAAATAAAATAACTAAATCTTGTTTTTGAACAATAAAATCCGATTGAGGAATAATAAATTCTCCATTTCGAACAATACCGGCTATCACAACACCTGCCGGTATTTTAATCTTGCCTAACGGAGCATGCGTGATTTTAGAAGTTTCCAATGCTTCAACTTCCAAAATCTCCCCGATACCGGATTGAATAAAATAATCGCTACGTACACGTCCTTTACGCATATGTTGCAAAATAGCTGATACAAGAACAGAATTGGGTTCAATCGTTACATCAACACCTAAACCCGTTACTAAATCATCATAAAGAGGATTATGTATCAAAGCACACGTTCTTTCAACACCGTTTCTTTTGGCCAATAATGATAATAAAATATTACTTTCATCCGATTGAGTTGTTGCGATTGCAACTTGATAATTAGATAACTTTAAATCATCAACCAATTTATCATCCAAACCATCTCCATGTATAACCAGCGTATTTTCCAATCTTTCTGCTAAATAGCGAGCTCGTTCTTCTTTCATTTCAACAACTGTTACATCTTGTGCATATGATGTATGTTCTAATAAACGAGCCAATTGATAACCAACTTTTCCTCCTCCAAAAATAACCATGTATTTCGGTGAAATCGTTTCATATGCAAAAATATCCAAAATCGGTCTGACATGCTTTGAATCAACAACAAAATAAATATCATCCCCAAATCGTAAAACGGTATCTTCTAACGGTTTTAAACGTTGACGACGCTTAATGGCAACAAATTGAATGTTAAAGCCTTCTGTTAATTTTCTTAATTCATTGACTGTTTTTCCAACTAATGGTGATGTTTTACGACATCTTAAACCAATCAATTTGGCAATGCCTTCCGATAAATTAAAAAAGTCAACTGAATGAGAAACAGATAAATTTTCTAAAACACGACGTGCTGTTTCCATCTCCGGTGACAAGACAACATCTATACTTTGTGATTGTAAAAAAGATTTATATTTTTGTGATAAATATTCGCTAGCTAATATGCGTGCAATACGTGTTGGAATATTAAAAATAGAACGGGCAACACCACACGACACAATATTAGTTTCATCAGAACCGGTAACCGCTAAAAAAACATCAGCCTGACGTGCTCCTGCTTTTTCCAAAACCGCCGGATAGGCAGCCGAACCTTCAATTGTTTGAATATCCAATTGTTCACTTAAATTTCCTAATCGTTCGCAATCACTGTCAACCAATACGATTTCATTGTTTTCAGCACGCAAATATTTTGCTAATCCAACACCTATCTGTCCGGCTCCGGCAATAATGATTTTCATGTTCTATTCCTTTTCTTCGGCATTTGTAAAAAAAGAGATAATTTGTCGCTTAACTTCTTTTTCATCTTCTTCAAGATATATATTTCGGCAAAATTGTGCAACTTCTTTTTTACCTCGAGCATACCAAGCAAGATGTTTTCGAGCAACATACAAACCATGTTTTCCGTAATAGTGCAACATTAAATCTAAATGTTCCAGTACAATATCACTTAAACAAAATGACGGCTTTTTTTTTGTTTCTATTTCTTGTAATAACCATGGTTTTCCCAATATTCCCCGTCCAATCATCAAACCGGAAAAACATTCTTTATTACACATGTTTTCAGCACTTTGCCTATCTGTAATATCACCATTGGCAATAATGGGGACTAAATTTTGACGAGCCACTTGTTCTATCGCTGTTATATTAGCCTGACCGGCATAGCCTTGTTCTCGGGTTCGACCATGTATCGTAATGTGCGAAACACCTGTTTGACTCATTTTTTGAACAAATTCATTTATCGTTATATGTTGTTCATCCCATCCCAATCGGGTTTTAACACTAACAGGAACAGATACACTTTCTTTAACCCTTTCAACCAATCGACACGCCTTATCTATATCCTTCATCAAAGCCGCCCCACTTCCGTTTGAAATCAATTTTTTAACCGGACAGCCCATATTGATATCAATACCGATTGCTCCGTTGAATTCGGCTTCTTTTGCCCCTTTTATCATATTATCTTCATCAACACCAACCAACTGAACAATAATATTTTTTTCATCAGCAATATGTATCATTTTACACGTTGAAGGATGTCGATAGGCCAATGTGTTAACGCCTATCATTTCAGTATAAAGCGTTTGCATACCAAACCGGCGTAATATGTAGCGAAAGGGCTTGTCCGTTACCCCAGCCATCGGAGCCGAAAATATCGGACACTCGTTTCGCTTGGTCATTGATGAACCTCTTTTAAAACACGTTTTTGAGGCTTAAACGGTTGCATTGGTGAACGATTGATATTCTTTTGTTGCAATTGTCTGGATTGAAAACTTGAAAGACCGCTTTCATGCAACACGAATCGATAAACACCTCTGTCATTCATTTTTTTCTGCATTTGAGCCAACCGTTTTAATTCAACCAAATCAGGAGCATATGTTTCTAATTTATCAGCCTGAGGAAATAATTGTTTTAATCCGGTTTCCAAATACAAAACAGCCAATACATAATCTCCCTTTTCTTTACAGATTTCAGACACTTTCAATTGAGCCTGAACATAACCGTTTTTTGCGGCTTTGGCATACCAATATAACGATTTTTCTTCGTCTTTTTTAACCCACTTATTTTCAGAATATATTTCCCCTAAACGCATACAAGCATCAATATGTCCTTGATCAGCTGCTTTTTCATAAAAAGCAATGGCTTTTTTCGGATTTTGATCAACTTGTTGCCCCTTATCATAAGCACGAGCAATAACAAATTGACTTTCTTCATCACCATAATCCGCCAAACGAGCATGCCAAGCCAAATCCCAATATTCTTCCGGTTGCGGGGTCATAGAATTCGGATGTTCTTTTTGATACCGTTCCAGTGTCATTTGCTGTTCTAACTGTTGCTTATTATGATTCTTTATTTTTTGTATTTCAGCTAAATCTTCTTTACTTAATTTAGATTCATACGACAAAACAGGTATGTCAAACAATAACATGCCGAAAAATATAAAAACAATGCTATAAAAATATTTCTTTTTCATTATTTTTATGTTATAGCATATTTATATTAAAAAGGAAAGCAAAAATGACAAAAAAAGTAACGATTATCGGTGCCGGTTTAGCCGGTTCGGAAGCCGCTTGGCAATTATTAAAAAGAAATATCCCCGTTCATATGATTGATATGCGTCCACAAAAATCAACACCGGCTCATACAACTGATTTATTTGGAGAATTAGTTTGTTCAAATTCACTTCGTTCTGATGATTCGAATATCAATTCAGTCGGTTTATTACATGAAGAAATGCGTCAATGTGATTCTTTGATTATGAAATGTGCCGATGCAACACAAGTCCCTGCCGGTGGTGCATTAGCTGTTAATCGAACTGAATTTGCCCAAATGATTACCCACACACTTAAATCTCATCCATTATTTTCTTTTGAAGTAAACGAAATGGGAGTACCTGATAACGATTCGGATTCGATTATTATTGCTACGGGTCCGCTAACCAGTGATAAAATGGCTCACGACCTTCAAAATATAACCCAACAGGATTCGTTACATTTCTTTGACGCCATCGCTCCGATTGTTTACACAGATAGTATAGATATGAAATATGCTTGGTATCAATCCCGTTATGATAAAGGAGATGGAACTGATTACTTAAACTGTGCTTTAACAAAAGATGAATACAATCAATTTATTGATGCTTTATTAACTGGAGAACGTGTTCAATTCAAAGATTGGGAAAAAAATACACCTTATTTTGAAGGGTGTTTACCGGTCGAAGTTATGGCAGAAAGAGGACGACAAACGCTTTTATTCGGTCCGATGAAACCGGTTGGTTTATCAAATCCGCACGAAGACGGCAGACGTCCCTTTGCCGTTGTTCAATTACGCAAAGAAAACAAGCAAGGTTCGCTAATGAATTTAGTCGGATTTCAAACAAAATTAACATATGGAGCCCAAAAAGAAGTTTTTCGTTTAATTCCGGCATTAAAAAATGCTGAATTTGCCCGTTTAGGAGGTATTCATAGAAATACATTTGTTTGTGGCCCTCGTGTTTTAACAGAGAAATTGCAACTCAAACAACGACCCAATATTAAACTAGCCGGACAAATAACCGGTTGTGAAGGATATATTGAAAGTGCGTCTATCGGATTATTGGCCGGTTTATTTACGGCTCTTCCTGATTTGCCGTTACCGCCTCGAGAAACAGCCCTCGGATCTATGTTATCTCATATTACGATTGATGGAAAAGAAGAATTATTTCAACCGATGAACATCAATTTCGGTATTTTCCCCGAACTGGATTTATCCGGTTATACAAAAAAGGTTAAAGGTCAAGACAGAAAACGCCTTTACACACAACGAGCCAAGGAAAAAATAAAAAATTGGTTACCATTCGTCATAAAATAAAACAAACATTCCCTACTGACTTTGGTAGCATTGCGTTCGAATCTAAAAAAAGAAAACGGGTGTTGTACCAACACCCGTTATTTGCTATCCGTAACACATCTGTTCAATACGACCTCTTTCAAACAGATAGGAAGATTTTGCCGTTTCATTTGCTTTTTGAATAATCGGTCTTTGTTTAGGCTTATGCCGAGTTATGATATTGTATAATGAAGAAATCAAATACAATTGTTCCATATCATTTTTATTTTGTTCTTCAATACGGTTTAAAAAGGATTGATATTCTTCCTCATTCAACAAATAACCGGCTTTTTGCGTACAACAAATATTGTCACACCATTGACACAGTTCTTTGGGCGTTGATACTTCTCCTAAATCAATTTGAACACCGGCTGCCTGCAACGGTCTGATGACATGATCAATACAGTTATTCGTATAAAAATCATAATCTCCTGTTTTTGCAGCTTCTTGTTTCATTGCCTGCAATAATTTTTCTTCATCAATACCCAACCGACTGGGATATATAACAAAATATTGACCGTTTGTATCTTCCGGTTCTTCCATCCGACCATCATCGGTCGTGTTGTGTCCTTCGCCGTCACTATCAACAATAATGCCTTTATACGCCGCCGCACCGTGCATGCAGCGACCTTTATCACCTAAGGTTTCAATTTTAATAATAATCGGACATTCATTCAATGGGCAATCAATCGCCTTAGCCGGTGACGTCTTAATCTGATGTGGAGAAAATGCTCCTAATGTCCGTTTGGTTCGTTTCAAGATATCAATCACATCAGCAATATCTTTTTGCACATTTTCCCATTTCCGGACTAAAAACTTTTTCGTAACAAATACAGCCCCTTTTATCAGCGATTTCATACTGGGTATCATATTCCAAATTCTTTTAACCCATCTTTGGGCAGGAGATTTCTTTTTTTTAGGTTCTTTTTGTATTGTATCAGTCATTTTAACCTCCTCCTTCTATCAACCATGTTATACTTTCAGTTATTTTAGCACAAAAAATTTATTTATTCAACAAAAAAATGTACAAATATTTTTCAAAACAAACAACATGACAACTAAATCATATAACGAACAGAAAATAATCAATGATGTTTCACCTTTACTTCATGAAATTGGCGTATATTGTCAATTAACTCTTTTAACAATACATCAATTTCTACCACACGATTTGTATAACCGTTGTGTTTCATTTCAAACAAAACATATTCTTTCATATGATTTAATATATCTGATTGCCATAAAATGCGAATCGTGGCTTCATAATAAAAATGCCAAGTCCACGCCATATAAACCAATATTTTATCTAAAAAAGTCGCAACATTTTTATATGGAACATACTGACGTTCAGATACCGCCTTCCAAACGGCCGGTGTTATATGAAAAATATCCGTATTTTTTTCAATTTTTAATAATTGTTGGTAATTCAAAATATTTGATAATGTATCTGCATCTTTTACTAAAAAACATGTTTGACGAACAAATAATTTTTCTTTATCAGACAAAGATTGGTACGATTGATTTATTGTTAAAACACTTTTTTGAACTAATTCAGGTAACTTTTGAAAAACAATGTCTTGTTTCAGAATATGTTCTTGTTCTTCCAAAAAATTCATCGTAAGTTGATCATGAACCAACACCGATGACAAAACGGATATATCTTGTTCCCCTTTTTCTAAAAGCATTTGCATACCTTCTGCCCCATGGACAAAATGAGGTATCATACATCCGTTTGGCATCATCTGTTTTGAACGGGCAATATCGTGGAACAGCAAAGAACGTTCCATGCGTTTATGCGATTCTTCCGACATTTCTGCCAATATCTTTTCTTTTTGAATAATCTCAAACCCCGTCTTCACAACATCTAATGTGTGAAAATATTTCCAACTGAGCCATTCTTTATTTTTTTCCGTATAACGTTTTGTATGTATGTCAAAGGCTTTAAAAGCATCTAACACATCAATATAATCAATAGTCTTCATTGGATATAACCGTTGAAACAGTTGCTTTTTTAACTTTTTTAACAACCTTTCTCGGGCGACCTTTTAACTCCGGAACAATCTGGGTAATCAAATCCTGAACATCTTTTAAATGACGCGAATAAATATGATCAGCCTCTGGCAAGACTTTGTATTCAACACGCAGATATTTGTGTCCGGATAATTGTTCTGCTAACATGGCAACTGATGATTCGGATACAATTGTATCAGCCCCCCCTTGTATAATCAATCCCGAAGCAGGACAAGGTGTTAAAAAATCAAACGGATACATATCAGTCGGCGGAGAAACAAAAACAAATCCTTTAATTTCCGGACGTCTCATCAATAATTGTGCAGCCACCCATGCCCCAAAAGAATAACCGGCAATCCAACAACAATTTGCTTCCGAATCTAAATTTTGCAACCAATCCAACGCAATAATGGCATCAGCTAATTCACCCACACCCGAACCATCAAGTTCCCCTTGTGAATTACCAACGCCACGATAGTTAAATCTTAAAACGGAAAAGCCCATATTAACAAAAGCCTGAAACATCGCATATGTCACACGATTATTCATCGTCCCGCCTTGTAACGGTTGAGGATGTAATATCAATATTTGTGGAGCACGTGGATTTTCTGATTTGTGAAAACGTCCTTCCAGACGACCGGCAACCCCGTTAAAAAATACTTCAGACATTCTTTTCCCTTTCAATTCGTTTATCCAATAAATGTACTGTAAAATATTTTTTTGAAAAATGCAACTTTTTTGTTGACAAGCATTTTTTTTGGGTGTATATAGTTCCCATATCGAATGGCGGAATAGCTCAGATGGTAGAGCGGTGGAATCATAATCCATGTGTCGGGGGTTCGATCCCCTCTTCCGCTACCAGTTTTATAAAAAGTCGCGTATCTGCGACTTTTTTTTGTTTACGGAGGTAGCATGAATACACCGCAGACAGGTATCAAACGGTTATTATTTTCTTTTATACATTCATATAACGGTTTTAAAATAGCCGTTAGCACACAAGAATCGTTTCGTTTGGATTTAATTTTATTCATTGGGGGAACAATTTTATCATTCTTATTACCAATAAATATACTTACAAAAGGCATTTTAATTGCTTCTTTAATGCTTATCTTGATGATGGAATTAGCCAACACCGCTATTGAAACTGTTATTGACAGAATTTCTCAAAAACAACATCCTTTATCCAAAAAAGCGAAAGATATTGGCAGTTTTTTAGTTTTTTTATCCATTATAAATGCCTTAATTATATGGTTTTGCGTTTTATTTGACTTATTTTAACAATAACTGTCTTTTATCTATATCCAACATGTATCATTTTTGAGTAAAGAATACTTTTCATGTTGAAAATAAACACACTTTGTATTATAGTGCAAAATAGTTGTTTTTTACTTAAAGAGAGGAATATATGAAAACTGTATTTATTTCGGGGGCTTTTAATATTTTGCATGCCGGTCATATTCAATTTTTTAAAGATGCTCGACAACTGGGCAACAAATTGATTGTTGCCATTCCGGATTCGGAAACATTGTGGAAGCTTTATCGTATGAAATCTGCCATGACGGATCAGGATAAAATGGCTGTTCTTTCTGCGTTGGATATTGTTGATAAAGTTGTATTTTGCCGTGGTAACCGTAAAGGGCTTGAATTTGAAAATGAAATAGACATTTATAAACCGGACATTTTAGCCGTTACAACCGATGACCAATACAGTGCCGAAAAAAAAGCACTCTGTGCCCAAATGGGAATTGAATATATTATGTTGGAAAAAACACCTCCTTACTCTAATCAATTATCCTGCACACAAATTATTCAAAAAATAAAAGCCCCGAATTATGTTCCGTTACGTGTTGATTTTGCCGGCGGTTGGCTGGATGTTCCTGAAAATAAAATTGACGGTGCTTATATTGTTAACTGTGCTATTTCCCCAACAGTTTCCATGAATGAATGGCTTTACCGTAAAGGAGCCGGTTTAGGCGGTAGCGGTGGTTGGAGTGTTTTAAACGGATGGGATCCCGTTAAGTCAGAATTGGGATTAGGTGTCGGTTGGCAAGATCCTGCCGTTATTGCGGAAACGGGAGCTTGCGTATGGTCGTCCGGAGATTATCCGGTATTAGATTGTAAAAATACCGGTGATTTTTTGCGTGGTCGTATGGCTGTTTTAGATACTTGCATTGAACACAACACGCCCAGTTTAGCAAACGTGCAACGTAATTTTGAACAAATTGCCCAAGCCGGTCGAGTTGCCCGTATCGGCGTCATAGCAAAAGATATTTTTATTGTTTCGGAAGCTGTCCAAATGAGTTATAAACTTCAATTAGACGAAGGCATGTTGCCTTTACCCGATATCAAAGATTCGCTGGGTCATAAATATTGCGGTGGCGGTCATGGGGGTTATGCCCTTTATTTATTCGCCGATTCGGAAAAAAGACAAGCGGCATTAGATACCAATCCTCATTTATATCCGATTGAACCGTATTGTCGTACTTTCGGAAAAGATGAACCGGTTGATTGGAAACCTGAATATCGTCAACGTTTGATTGACAATGGTGTAAAGTAAAAAGGAGTATTATATATGACAAAAAAAGTATTTGTATCAGGCTGTTTTGATGTTTTACATAGCGGACATATCCGTTTTTTAGAAGAAGCAGCCGAATTAGGAGATGTATATGTATCAATCGGTTCGGATGCAACTGTACAAAAACTGAAAAATCGTTCAACTTTATATACAGAAAATGAACGAAAATACATGTTGGAATCTATTAAATTTGTCAAACAGGTTTTCATTGGTCCGGATGATGGTATTTTAGACTTTGCCTCTCTTTTAGACCAAGTCAAACCGGATATTTTTTTCGTTAATTCAGACGGAGACAGCGATATCAAACGACAATTTGTTGAAAGCAAAGGAATTGAATATAAAATCAGTCAAAGAAAGCCAAAAGGTGATTTACCCGTTCGTTCCACAACATCTATTCGACAAACAATTCAAAAATAAATCACTTATTCAAAATAACATTGCAATCATCAGATAATAAATTGATTGCAATGTTTTTTTATGACAAAACAATGTTATCTTTTTCACGACCTGTTAACAAAAAAACTTGCAAATACATACAATTCAAGTTAATAATAAAGTCCAAGAGGTTTGTCATGACAGCATTAAACACAAAAATATCCGTTATCGTTCCCGCCTACAATGAAGCAGAAAATATCCCTGTTTTATTGGAAAAATTAAAAAAAAATATACCATCAAAATCTTATGAGATTATTTTTGTGGATGACGGTTCAACAGATGATACATTAAATATATTAAAAAATTTAAGAAAACAAAATGATTGTATCCACTACTTATCCTTTTCCCGCAATTTTGGACATCAATATGCTTTGCGGGCCGGTTTAGCAAAAGCAACGGGTGATGCTGTTATTTCCATTGATGCAGACTTACAACATCCGCCTGAAGTCATTCCGCAACTTATTCAAAAATGGCAAGATGGCTACGATATTGTATATACGCTTCGTCAAGAAAATAAAAATCAAGGTTTTTTAAAACGAAAAACATCTAATTTATATTATAAACTTCTTAATTTTATGACTTCTGTTTCAGTGCCCAAAGGGGCTGCTGATTTTCGTCTATTGGATAAAAAAGTTGTTCAAATATTGAATAAATCTCCGGAAAGAGATTTATTTTTACGAGGATATATTACTTGGATGGGATTTAAACAAATCGGTATTCCCTATCAGGTTGCCAAACGTCATGCCGGAAAAAGCAGTTACACGTTATCAAAAATGATACGATTGGCTTGGATGGGAATAACATCATTTAGTATTATGCCTTTGCGTATTGCAAGTGTTGTCGGATTTTTAACTACCTTGCTGGGCTTTTTGTATGCCTGTTATGTTGTCTATATGAAAATTTTTACCAATCACTTTGTGGTAACCGGCTGGACATCCGTTCTGGTATCTGTTTTAATAATTGGTGGTGTTCAATTGATGATTATGGGTATATTAGGAGAATATTTAGGATTGATTTATTTAGAAACAAAAAAACGTCCGAATTACATTATACAAGAATCATCGTTCAAAGAATAATACAATGTTAAAAAAAATAATTATCTTTTTTGTCTTTACTGTTTTATATTTAGGAACAGCCGGTTTTATTGCCACCATTTGGGTTAATCAAAATTTCGGGAATATTCAGTGGGAACAGATTATGCTTAATTTAGCCCAACCGCTTAATGGGGTTGCTGTTTCTTTAATTGTCAGTGGTGTTATTTTAATTTTCTGTGTCAGCTTGATTGTAGCTTATTTGTTATATCGATTGATACAAAAAAAAGTTCCCTACCCCATGCTTGTTTGTGTATTGATTGGTTTATTATGTTTATCTTATCCTATTACAAAATGGCATTTATTTGATTTTATCAGAAGTCGTTTTGTCATCGGAAATATATATGAAACGTACCATATTATTCCTCAAGTAAAAACAAATGGCAGAAATCTGATTATTATTGTTCTGGAATCATATGAAAAATCTTTTCAAAACAGTCAAATTTTAGAACAAAATCTTTCTCCCAAACTAACACAAATACAACAAGAAAACATTTCTTTTTCAGGTTTTAAGCAACTGCGTCAATGCGGATGGACCATTACCAGTTTAATGTCTTCTTTTTGCGGTGCTCCTTTAAAGTTGAATAATATGTTTGTTGATTTATCGACCTATCATTCTTTTATTCCCGGACTTCCTTGTTGGGTAGAAACATTAAAAGAACAAGGATATGAAACAGTTTTAATGAAATCAGCCCGTATCCAATTTACCGGAACAGATAAATTTGCTTTACAACACGGTTTTAAAAAAGCTATCGGTTATCGTGAATTACAACAATACGATGAACCGCCTATTTCAACTTGGGGATTAAACGATAGACAATTATACAAAGCGGCTAAAGATGAAATCAATCGATTAGCCCAATCAAACAAACCATTTATGATAGTAACCGTGCAAGCCGATACACATCAACCGGTTGGCAATATTAACAAAACCTGTCAACGAACATTTAATGATTATCGAGATGCTGTTATCTGTTCAGACAAAGAAGCAGGTGAATTTGTAAAATGGATACAAGAACAACCGTTTTACGATAATACAACCATTGTCATTATGGGAGATCATCTTGTTACGGCAACAAATATTGATTCTTATATTGAAAAGATACCTAATCGTGAAATTTATTTTTCCATTATCAATCCGGCAAGAAAAATGACAGCATATCCACATCAATATACAAATCTTGATATAGCACCAACGATATTAGATGCTGTCGGTTTTGACTTTAACGGACAATATGGTTTAGGTCGGTCATTATTTCGATCGGAAAAAACACTTCTTGAAAAAATCGGTTATAATTTAGAATATGAATTAGATTGTATATCTCAAAAATATAAAGAATGGGGAAACGAAAATTTTTCATCTTATTTTGATAATCCTTCTCAACTACAAAAAACACCTTTAAATCAAACGATTCCATTTCTTGAAGCTATGAATAAATTTGTTGCCGGTAATAAGATACGGGAAGAATTTTTAAATCATGTGTGGGTTGAACAAGATTTTGGACAACTGAAATTACAACCCGAAAAAATACACAATCAATCTGTCAATATAACGATACAATATGTCATTCCGGTACCGCCACAATCACATCGCACCTTAACTGTTCGTAGTCATAACCGGTTAGTCTTTCAAAAACGATATAACGAATTAACAATTGATACACAAACATTTCCTATATCAGCGGATTTAATTGAAAGCGGGACAATTCAACTGGATTTTAATATTGATACAAATCCCCCGACAAAGCAACGCTATCCGGGTATTGAATTATTAACCATACGTGTTGAAACATCAAACAAAAACAACTAAACAATATTTTTTTTCTTGACATATGAAAAAGCAAATGCTATAAGGGAACATCTTTCATAAACTGAAATGCTTTTTCAGTCTCTAAGGAGATACATCAATCCGCGATGGTTCGTGCATTGGTGCTAGTGGTGTATTTTGGTTTTTGAACGGTAAAATAAAAATTGAAAAACGTAAGAAAGGAATTATTAAATGTCAGTACGTATTCGTTTAGCCCGTGGCGGTTCAAAAAAACGTCCGGTTCACAAAATTGTTGTTGCCGATAAACGTGCACCACGTGATGGTCGCTTTATTGAAGCATTGGGTTTTTATAATCCGTTATTGCCAAAAGATAACGCTGATGCTTTGCGTATCAACACAGAAGCTGCTAAAAAATGGATGGCACAAGGAGCCGAATTAACAGAACGTGTTCAAAAATTATTTGCTCTTGTCGGTTTAACGGAAAAACCGGTTATTCGTGAACAACCGAAAAAATCTGCTCCGAAAGCCAAAGCACAAGAAAGAATGAGAGAAGCTCAAGAACGTGCCGAAGCCGCTCGTGCCGCTGAAGAAGCAGCCAAAGCAGAAACCTCCGCCGAATAGGAGTAAGTTATGTCCCAACTCGTCTGTGTCGGTCAAATTATCAATGTTCACGGTATCAAAGGTGCGGTTAAAATCAAATCGTACTTAACGAATCCGTTGGATATTGCTACGTTTCAATCTGTTACGGATAAGTTTGGTAAAGAATCATTTCAAATCAAGGCACACAGTCAAAAACAAGGGATTGTTTTAGCATCTATCAAGGGTGTTAATGACAGAACAACAGCCGAATCGTTAAAAGGAACATTATTATACATCAATCGTTCACAATTACCGACTGCTTCTGATGATGAATATTATTATTGTGATTTAGTTGGTCTGAATGTTATGCGTGATAATAAAATTTTTGGTAAAGTTGATTCGGTTGAAAATTTTGGCGCCGGTGATATTATCAATATCAAACTAAATAACGGTCGAATTTATCCGTTTGATTTTTCTGATGCAACTTTTCCAGTTGTTTCAATTGAAAATCAATATATGGAAATAAATTTACCGTCCGGGATGGAGGAAGTCATACATGAAGATTAACATATTGACACTTTATCCTGAAATGTTCCCCGGTTTTTTAGGTTACTCCCTAGCCGGAAAAGCCCTTGCCGAAGGTAAATGTGTCCTAAACATTGTTAATATTCGTGATTTTGCAACTGATAAGTACAAATCCGTTGATGATACCCCGTTTGGTGGCGGTGCCGGTATGGTTATGAAACCGGATGTATTAGATTCTGCCATTCAAGCAACATATACAACGGGTGATATATATTATTTATCTCCTCGTGGTTGTACTTTTACACAAAAAACGGCTCACGAATGGGTTAATAAAGAAGAAATGACTTTTATCTGTGGACGATTTGAAGGTATTGATGAACGTATTCTTGAAAAATGGCAAGTAAAAGAGATAAGTATCGGAGATTTTATTTTATCCGGTGGCGAACCTGCTCTTTTAACAATGCTTGATGCTGTTATACGTTTATTACCGGCAGTTATGGGAAATATGCACTCTATGAATGAAGAAAGTTTTGAAAACGGATTATTGGAATATCCGCATTATACAAAACCTCAAAATTGGCAAGGACGTATCGTCCCAGATGTTTTAGTATCAGGACATCATGCCAAAATTCAAGATTGGCGTTTGGAACAATCAATTGCATTAACAAAAACAAGAAGACCAGACTTGTGGGCAAACTATCTGGCTCAGAAAAAAAATTAAGAAAGGAATCTACAATGAACTTAATTAAAGAATTAGAAAATGAACAAATTGCCAAACTCGGCAAAAAAGTTCCTGAATTTAAAGCGGGTGACACTGTTCGTGTTATGTACAAAATCGTTGAAGACAAAGGTCGTGAACGTTTACAAGCTTATGAAGGTGTTTGTATTGCCCGTCATAATGATGGTTTAAATTCATCTTGCGTTATTCGTAAAATTTCTTTTGGCGAAGGCGTTGAAAGAATTTTCCCGATTTATTCACCGAATGTTGCCAGCATTGAAGTTGTTCGCCGTGGTAAAGTTGCTCGTTCAAAAATTTACTACTTACGCAACTTGTTCGGTAAAAAGGCTCGTATTGCTGAAGATAAATCAACGGATAATCAAGACTAATTTTTATTAGTTACCGTTTTAAGCACCCTTTTAAAGATGGATGGTTTTCATTTTTAAAGGGGTGTTTTTGTTACAAATCCCCATAATTAAATAAATTTTACAACACCTGTAAAAACAACAAATACCACCCCTTGTACCGCCTATAATTTAAAAGATTAAGAAGCAGTTTTTATAGCAAAACACTTTCTGCCAAACAGAAATAAATTACCAATCGATGATAAAATAACATCAGATAATTAAAATTCATCCATTTTTACTTATTGTTCTTTTAGAATTTTATATAGTAAAAAACAGCCTTTCTGTCTGAAAGACTGTTTCTAAATACCACCCAAAATGATATTTTATTCTTGACTTTGGTATGTTCCGATAATATTTTGAAGAACCCCTTGATTGATTTCAAAACCGACACGAGACACATAGCCTTGAATTGTTTCATCATTTAATAATTGCCCTACTCTTTCTCGGGTTGACATCATCTCTGTTGCCAACAAATCAGATGAAATATTTGTATCAGCTTTTTTGATATCTTTGACAACAACAATAACTTGTCCGTCCCCCAAGGTAATGCTTTGAGCATTTTCTTGTCCTTTTTCCTGAGCAAATATGGCATTTGAAATACCTACAAATTCAGGATTGACCGTTGTACGTAACGTATCTTTCATATCAAAAAATTCAAAAGAACCGTTATAAGTAGCCTGTGTTTTCAAATCACTCCCTTTTTGAACTTTTTGCGTAATTTCTTTCACTAAATCAGGAAAAGCTTCTTTTTGTTTTTCTTGTACCCATAGAGCTGTAATATCATTTTTAACTTCACTTAATTGCTTTGCTTCAACCGGTATAATTTCTTGAACCTGAGCAACTAAAAAACCGTCATTATTTTGAATTAAACCGGATACTTCACCCACTTTTAATACAAAAACTTCCTGCAATAATTCCGAATTCAAATAAGATTTTTCAACTTCTTTACCATCACTTTGAATGCCGGTAATATCCACTTTTTCAACAGATATAATCGGTAAATTTAATTCCTTGGCAGCTGTTATTAAATCTTTACCTTCCCCCAAAATATCTTCCAAACGGCGTGATACTTGTTGCATTTCATCATATGCTTTACCCATTGCTAATGTCTTTTTAATTTCAGCCTTAACTGTTGCGAGAGGTGTCGTTTCAGCCGGTTTTATATCCTTTACCCATAAAATATGCCAACCGCTTTTCGATTCAATCGGACCAACAATATCACCTTTTGAAGCATTAAAGACAATATCACTTAATTCTTCCATCAATTGAGCTTTCGAAGTCATACCAAAATACGTATCTTGTTTTGTTTGTCCGACTTTATCTTGTGCCAATTGTATAAAATTTTGTGCTGTTACTTCTTTTTTGATTAAATCCGCTTCTTCTTTTGTTTTGAAAAACATTTGATACAAATCACGTTCTTCCGGTTTATTATATGTTTCTTTTTGTTCTTCATAAACCGAATCAATTTCGTCAGCTTCAATTTGAATTTGATTCGCTATTTGTTCAGGAGATAAAGAAACAACCGTTAATGTTCGATATTCCGGTTTCATGAAATTTTCAATATAGGCTTCATAATAATCTTGAATATCTTGTTCGGACGGAACTTGTTCAACTTTAATTTTATCCGGAGAAACATATAAAACTTCAACGTCTCGTTTTTCATTCTTATAAGCATAAGATGCTTTTGCCAATGCTTCGGGAGAATATCCTAATTGTTTAATTGTATCCGTAAAATGTTTATAAGCCAATATTTTTTTCAACTTACCAGCCATTTGAACTTCTGTTAAGCCTAAATATGACAAATGAGTTCGAAACATATTTTTATCAAAATTACCGGCAGCATCATGATAAATTTTATCTTTTTCAATGTATCTTCGAATGGCTTCATTTGAAGCCGTTAATCCAAGACCTTCCGAAATTTCAGATTGAACAGCTGTTTCAATTTCTTGTTGAATAACCTGATCCATAACCCCATTGGCAATGGCCTGTGCCGGTGAATAATATTGTCCGCCTCTCAATTGAGAATGAAATTTTCTGGCCTGTTCAAATGATTGCATCAATTGATTTGATGAAACACCGGTTTGACCAACTTTAATAACATCCTTGGAAACATTGTAAGAAGAAACATTTGCCAATCCGCCTAACCCGAAAAAAGCCAACATACTCAATGCCAAAGCACTTAAAATAAATTTAGCAAACCACGAATTTGCAAGTTTATTAAAAAAAGTTATCATTTTACCTATCCTTACTATTGAAACTGTTGACCTTTATACATCAATCAGTTTGATTTTGCAAATATTTTTTAACTATTTTTCATGTATTTTGTCTTGAAGCAAGCGAATGGCTTCTTCCAATGTCGGAACATCATTTTTATTTTTGACAGATGCCATCAATTTTCCCCATTTCACATAAGGACCATATCGACCAATTTGATACGTTATGACGTCATCATTCCATTTTCCGATTTCTGTCGCTTGTTTTTTGGTTTTCGACTGTGAAAGAAGTTGCAAAGCCCGTTCCAATGTAACGGTTAAAATACTATCGGAGGCTTCTAGCGACTGAAATGTTTTTCCTCGTTTAACATACGGGCCAAAACGACCGATACTGGCTTCAACCGGTTCTTTCGTATCCGGATCATATCCGATAAAACGAGGCAGTGCCAACAATTTCAATGCTACATCCATTGTTACACTTTCAGGCTTCATACTTTTCGGCAATCCGGTTCGTTTAGCCTGCTTTCCATCCCCTTCCTGAACATACCAACCATACGGACCTTTTTTCAAAAAGATAACAATGCCGTTTTCATTTTTGCCAAGTTCCTTATTTGTATCTTCGGCTATTGTTTCAAGAGGGTGTCCGTTTTCATCCAGTGGAGGGGGCGTTAATGAAGCATACTGCTTTGTATGCTTACAGGTCGGATAATTAGAACATCCGATAAATGCCCCAAACTTACCGATATGTAATGATAAACTTCCGGTTTCACAATCCGGACATTTACGACTTTCTTCGGTCGGAAAAATTTGTTTTTCTAAAGAAGCTGATACCTTTTCTAAAATTTCTCCCATTTTGTTTGGAACAGATTGTACCGTTGAATCAAAACTACCCCAAAAATCCGTTAAAACCTCTTTCCACTGAGCATCCCCATTCGTAATATCATCCAATTTATTTTCCATTAAGGCTGTATAATCATACTGAACATATCTGGTAAAATAATTTTCCATAAATGCCGTTACGATACGTCCTCTATCCTCAGGAATAAATTTTTTAGCAACCAACTTAACATAAGCTCGTTCCTGCAATACCGATAAAATAGTTGCATATGTTGATGGACGACCAATTCCTAATTCTTCTAATTTTTTCACAAGACTGGCTTCTGAAAAACGAGGAGGCGGTTCCGTAAAATGCTGTTCGGATAAAACAGATATGGTATCTAATTTTTCTCCTTCATTCATCAAAGGCAACAACCCGTTTTCATCATCTTCTTGTTTAGCATCATCAATATCTTCTTTATAAACTTTAATAAAACCGGCAAATGCAATCGTCTGCCCCGTGGCTCTAAATTGTGTTTGTCCATCTTGAGCCGGTATATCAATCCCAACTTTATCTAAAACAGCACTTTCCATTTGACAAGCAACCGTTCGTTTCCAAATCAATTCATATAATTTGCGTTGGTCAGATGACAAACTACCAGCAATCGAATCCGGTGTCCGTAAAACATTTGTCGGTCGAATGGCTTTATGGGCTTCTTGAGCATTTTTGGAATTATTTTTATATAAACGAGGCTTATCCGGTAAAAATTCTTTTCCATATTCTTTTTCAATCAAGGTTCTGGTTGCTGTGATAGCTTCTTGGGATAAAGCAACGCTATCTGTTCTCATATAAGTAATCAAACCAACCGTTTCTCCGCCAATATCGACCCCTTCATATAAACCTTGAGCCAATTGCATTGTTTTTTTGGCTCCAAATCCCAACTTGCGAGAGGCTTCCTGTTGCAATGTTGAAGTCGTAAAAGCAGGAGCCGGATTACGTTTTGTTTGCTTACGTTCTATTGTTCCGACAGAATAACTGCTTTGTTTAACAGCATTTTCAACCTGTTTAGCAAGCGTTTCATTGTTCAAGTCAAACTTTGTCAGTTTTTTACCGTTATAGTGAGTTAAACGAGCTTTAAAAACATCTTGACGAATTGTTTTGAATTGACCGTTTAAAGTCCAGTATTCCTCCGGTTTAAAAGAAGCAATTTCATCTTCTCTTTCACAAACCAACCGTAAAGCAACCGATTGAACTCGCCCTGCGGATTTTGCTCCCGGTAAATTACGCCATAAGAGAGGAGAAATTTTAAATCCGACCAAATAATCTAACGCCCGCCGTGCCAAGTAGGCATTAACCAACTGCATATCAATTTCCCGAGGATTTTTTATTGCTTCCAAAATAGCATTTTTTGTAATTTCATGAAAAACAACTCGATAAACAGGTAAATTCTCCGGCAATTTTTTGCGGCGTTTTAATTCTTGTACAACATGCCATGCAATTGCTTCTCCTTCACGATCAGGGTCAGATGCCAAATATAATGATTCAGCTTTGGATAAGGCCTTAATCATATCACGAACGGTTTTTTCGCCCCGAGACTGAACTTCCCAATCCATTGCAAAATCTTCTTCCGGTCGAACGGAATTATTTTTGGCTGGCACATCACGAATGTGTCCGAAACTGGCCATAACCATATAATCCTTACCTAAATATTTATTGATGGTCTTCGCTTTTGCAGGAGATTCCACAATCACTAACTTCATTTAATTTCCCCATTCATTATCGTATATCAATGCAATTCGTTGTCCGGCAAAACGTTCAATTTTACCGGCTAATTCCAATTCAACTAAAATAATACTGACCAACTCTGTTGGCAATCCCGTCCCCCGAATTAACTGATTAACACCCGTCACTTCCGGTGATAACCTTGAAACAATCACATCACGAGCTTTATTCAAATCACTATCGGATATAAAAGACAGCGGTTTATCAAATGTCTTGTCTTCACAAACATCCAGTAATGTTTTTGTTGTATTAAAATCAAGAACTTTCAAAATATCATCACTACATGTAACAAGATGAGCCCCATCTTTAATCAACCCATTCGGACCGGAACTTCTTGTATCAAGCGGTGATCCCGGAACAGCAAATACCTCTCTGTTTTGAGATAAAGCCTCCCGTGCCGTTATCAATGATCCTGACAAAGCATGTGCTTCAATCACAACCGTTCCTAAACTCAAACCGGAAATGATTCGATTACGTCTGGGGAAAAAACGAGGGGATGGATTCGTTCCCATCGGTAATTCTGATACCACACATCCACGTTCAATAATTTGATTATAAATTTTTTCATTTTCACGTGGATAAACAACATCAACACCTGTTCCTAAAACAGCAACGGTTCCAAATTTTTCATTTGTTGAAGCTAATGCTCCTTCATGAGCTGCCCCATCAATACCACGAGCCAAACCAGATGTAACAACATATTTATTTTTAACCAAATCCGAAGCTATTGTTCGAGCCAAATTCAAACCGTTAATCGTACAGTTACGACTACCGACAATACTGACACTCGGTCGATCTAAAAAATCGCCTCGCCCTTTGACAAATAAAAAAGGCGGACAATCTTCTATTTCTCGTAATAAACGAGGAAACTCGGGTGTTTCATTTGTTATAATAGATACATCTTTTTTAGTTGCTAATTCAATTTGATGTTCAACATAAGCCTTATCGGCAATTTTAATCGGACGCTTTCTACCACCTTTAACGGCACAATCAGCCACATGAGATAACGCCTCCTCAGCATTTTTGTAATAACGCAATAAATCTCTATATGTTATCGGTCCGACATTTTCACTAAACGCCAATTGTAATCTGAAAAATTGTTCCCGAGTTAATGCTGTCATTTCAATTTTCCTTATTTTTCTTCAATAGATTTCTTTTTAAATTTAATCTTTGTTTCTTCTTTATGAATCAAACGAACAATATTACTTCTATGACGGTAAAAAGATAATATCGTCAGTAAAAAATAAACACATCCGATTCGTTTGTCTGCTTCAAGGAAAAAAGCATATATCGGAGCTAACGTTAAAGCCGTTAAAGCCGATAGTGAGGAATATCGGAACAAAACCGCCATCAGCAACCATGTTAAAGACGTACAAACACCAACCACCGGCGTCACACCAAACATTAATCCTAATGTAGAAGCAACCCCTTTACCCCCTTTAAATTTTAACCAAACCGGATAATTATGCCCGAAAACGGCAAATACACCGGCAACAACGCCGATAATCTGCGAATGAAAAATCCATTGACACAAATAAGCTGCAAATGCCGCCTTACCAATATCACACAACAACGTTAAAAGAGCTAAATCTTTTCGACCGGTTCTTAACACATTTGTTGCTCCGATATTGCCGGATCCAATCTGACGAATATCGCCCAAGCCTGCCATTTTCGTTAAAACCAAACCAAACGGGATGGATCCTAATAAATAACCGATTATAATCGACAAAATATATCCGACAACCATTGTTTTCTCCTTTGTTGTGCCATCATTGTTTTTATTTCTTATACGAGTTTATGATAAAAGGCAAGTAAAAAAACACCCACTTGATTATACATCCTCATCCCGAATATGATTTACAACGGTTTTGTTACATCAATAATCTGAAATTGAATTTTTGTATGGCCACGCCACGTATCTCGTTTTAACGTCCCCAAAACATGAATATATTGTTGTTTCATATTTAATAAACTAACGCCTAATGCCGTATCAACACATCTAAAAGCTATTGCATTGATACTTTTACCGTTTTGAGCTGTTAACGTACAAGAAATATGACCGTTTTTCAACATATTGACACGTGTTACACACACATCTTTCAAAACAAATTTAGGTTCCGGATTGGCTTCTCCATAAGGAGCAAGAAGTGATAACGCATCAAGTAACACATCATTAACAGCACCTAAATTTAAAACGGCATCAACCGAAATAACGGATAAATCTTGAGCAATCATTTCCGGTTTAACATTTTCCCGAAGATAAGCTTTAAATGCCGGTAATTTTTCCTTTGATAAAGAAAAACCGGCAGCCATGGGGTGTCCGCCTCCCCGTGATAATATCCCTAACTGTATGGCATTCATCACAAGCGTTCCCAAATCAACCCCTTGTACGGAACGAGATGAGCCTTTAACTTCATCATTTTCGATACTTAAAGCAAATACCGGTAAATTATACTTATCTTTCAAACGACCGGCGACAATACCAACAACGCCTTGATGCCAATTTTCACCCTCAACAACCAAAAACGGCGTATCAATCGGTTCTTTTTCTACTTGTTCAATCGCTTCAAGCAAAACAGCTGTTTCTATTTCACGTCTGGTTAAATTCAAACTTTCAAGTTCGTGTGCTAAAACAGATGCTTCTATTGAATCATAACACGATAATAACCGCATACCAATATCTGATTTCCCGACACGACCGCAAGCGTTAATGCGAGGACCAAAAACATATCCCAAATGATACGAAGTCGGAACTTCTGATAAATTAACCAAGTCTGCCAAAGCACGCAATCCCAAATTTTTACCTTGTTTCATTTGCTTTAAGCCGGACTTAACAAATAATCGGTTAACACCTTGCAATTTAACAACGTCACACACGGTTCCAAAGGCTACCAAATCTAAATATTCCATTAAATTCGGCTCGGCTTTGTCTTGATAAAAACCTGATTTTCTCAAAACAGCATTCAATGCAACAGTAAATAAAAAAACAACACCGACTGCTGCCATATAATGACACGGATGATGAATATCTTCATCTAAACGTTTAGGATTCACAATGGCATACGCATTCGGGATACGGGTTTCATCAGCATCATGATGATCTAACACAATAACATCCAACCCTAATTGTGTCCCGTATGCAATGGGTTCAAATGCCGTCATACCACAATCTAATGTCGCAACCACACGACATCCTTTATCGTAAAATTCTTTCATTTTAGAAGCATTCGGCCCGTACCCGTCTTCTCTATCGGGAATGAAACAATATACCGGTACACCGCATTTTTCTAAAAACATTTTCAATAAAGCCGTTGATGTTGCTCCGTCAACATCATAATCCCCCATTAAACCGATTGGCTCATGATTCAAAATTGACTGTGCCATGCGATGAGCTGACTTTTCCATATCTTTTAAGGTAAAAGGATTCGGTAAATGATTTTTAAGTGTCGGATTTAAAAATTCATCAACTTCATCTAAACCGATTGAACGAGAGGCTAAAATCCTTGAAACAATTTCAGGCAAATAAAATTTCTGCCGTATCGCCGTTGCCAATCTTATATCATACTCCTTTTGAAGCCAACGATTACCGCTGACCGTTTCACCCACATCTAATACTGTCATATCCAATCAACTTTCACTTTGTTTTTTCGAATAAGTGTATCTGTTTTTAAAAATGAAAGCAAGTAAAAAAAAATAAAATAAATGCTTGCAACCTGACTTTTTTTTCTTTATAATGAGCTCACGATTAAAAAGGGGGAAAAATGACACAAAATATTTTATTTATAGCAAGCGAAATGACACCTTTTGTTAAAACAGGAGGATTGGGCGATGTTGTTGGAGCATTACCCAAATCATTGGTTGCCAATCATGATGTTCATGTTAAGGTAATTATTCCGTTATATTCATGTATTGATTATCAAAAATTTAATTTATATCCTCGTATGCACGGCAACTGTGTTAATATGGGTAACTGCCAAGAATTTTTCAGTGTTCATCAATCTGATTTTATTCCGGGTGTTGAAACATATTTTATTGAATTTAATAAATATTTTGGTCGTCCGATATATCGCCAACATGGTTTGTATGACGATTGCAACACACACCAAGAATACGCTGATAACGCATATCGTTTTTCGTTTTTTTCACGAGCCGCATTACAAACAGCCAAAGATTTAGGGTTCCGTCCCGATGTTGTGCACGTTCATGATTGGCAAACAGCATTGACACCTTATTATTTAAAACACGATAACGACCCGTTCTTTGCACACACAAAGAGTCTTTTAACGTTGCATAATTTACCGTATCAAGGTCGTTTCGGGGCAGATGTTTTACCGTATGCAAAAATTGACTGGATAGATTTTAATCCGAATGCGTTTGAAGACTATGGTCGCATTAACCTATTAAAAGGGGGTATTCGTTTTGCTGATAAATTAAATACGGTTTCACCGAATTATGCACGTGAAATTTTAACACCCGAATACGGAGCCGGCTTAGATTTCATGCTTCGTGAAAGACAACATGATTTAGTCGGTATCTTAAATGGTATTGATACGCAAATGTGGAATCCGCAAAATGACAGCATTATTCCGCACCAATACACATGGAATGATTCAGAACACGGTAAAGCCCGTAATAAAAATGAGTTGGTGCGTCATTTTAATTTAGATACAAGTGATAAACCGATTTTTTCCATGGCTGTTCGGTTAACGGAACAAAAAGGTGTCAAAATGCTTTCCGAATGTATTGAACCGGTTTTAAATACAATGCACTGTCAATTTGTCATTATGGGTAACGGTGACGGATGGATTCAAAATTATTTTGACTCTTTGCCAAAGAAATATCCCGGTCGTATTGGCGTCAAAATCGGTTTTGACAGCGAAACAGAACATTTAATGGATGCCGGTTCAGATTTTTCTTTGGTACCATCAATTTATGAACCTTGCGGTTTAAAACAGATGGTCAGCCAAACATATGGGGCTTTACCTGTCGGACGGGCAACTGGCGGTTTGGAAGACACTATTTTAAACTATAACGAATATTACGGTGTCGGAACAGGGTTTAAGTTCCATGATATTTCATCGAAAGCCCTTTACAACACAATCGGTTGGGCTAACGCCACATGGTATGACAGACCGGAACATATCAAAATGATGCGTAAAATGGCGATGAAACAAAATTATTCATGGAATAAATCTTCTACGGATTATAAAAATTTGTATAATAAAATAGCAGGAGTATATTAATGCAAAAAATTTCAGTCGCAATTGTCGGATGGGGTAATATCGGAAAAGCCTGTAAACGAGCTATTTCCGAATGTTCTGATATGGTTCTTGCCGGTGTTGTTCGCCGTGCAACATCCATGGCACATTGTGATGATCCGGAACTTGAAAATATCCGAATTGTCTCAGACATTACACAATTAAAAGGGGTTGATGTTGCTTTATTGTGTATTCCGTCTCGTGAAGTTCCGCAACGTGTTAAAGAATATCACGCATTGGGCATTTGCACGGTTGACGGATATGATGAACACCAACGTATTGCGGCTTTAAGACGGGAATTGGATATTTCTGCGAAAGTTAAAAAAGTTGTTTCCATTATTTCTGCCGGCTGGGATCCAGGGACGGATTCACTTGTTCGTGCTTTAATGAAAGTTGTTTCTTTAACCGGTCATTCGACAACAACTTTTGGTGGAGAAAAAGGCGGTCGAAGCATGGGGCATACGGCACAAGTTAAATCAATTGCCGGCGTTAAAGATGCTGTTGCATTAACGTTAGCTAATGGTCGTGGCAAACATAAACGCCGTGTTTACGTTGAATTACAAGAAGGGGCTGATTTAGAACAAATTAAACAAGCTATTTTGTCTGATCCCTATTTTAAATTTGACCCGACAGAAATTATACCGGTTGAAAGCATTCATCCATACAACACGTTACATCATTCCGCCACGATTGAACGAACAGGTATGGAAGTTAATCAAGTATATACTGTATCCGGTACAAATCCTGAATTTACAGCCAACATTATGGTTGCTTCTGCTCGTGCCTGTATGAATGCTTATAATAAAGAAGAATTTGGCACTTATACTTTTATTGAACGCCCGATTATTGAATATTTACCGGGGAACAATATTGATGAAAAATTAGAAGGTTATTAACGCATTGTTACTTACCGTAGTGGACATTGTTCACATAGAAAAAGATTATCTGAAACAGATAATCTTTTTTTTATGTCCTTAATTGGTTATTTATATATCAAAATTATTATTTTCCTTTACTTTTTCATATTTTGACATTCGGTTATTTTTATTCATATCATTTTTAGAATATAGATAACCTTACAAAAAAATATTATTATCCCGATAAAACATTATCAGGCGATTTGATATTGCAACACAATACATATGGGAATAAAATGATGTTACTAAGTGATATAAAAAAATAAAGCATACCTCTACACACAAAGAACATCATTTAAAATCAATCTTCACTTATGACGAATTAAATTTCTTGAATATCTGATATAATTTTATAAGTGTTTATATTTGATATCTTTTATCTTTGTCTTTATAATCTTTTATGAGTATTTTTTATATCTGATGACCCTGATAGTTATATTTCACATCATAAAAAAATGTGAAAAGAAAAATCTTTTCACATTTTTTATATCCATGCTGAAAATCTAACAATTTGATTTATCAGCTCGACTGGATACATTCACAATCGAATCGGTATAACGAATAGCACTACTGGCTAATGTTGCTCCATCATGTGTATCAACCGGAGTTAATGTTGCTGTATCTTTTGTTAAATCATCCAATTGATTTTGCAAAGAATTAACTTCTTTTTGTAATGTTGCTGTTTCTTTTTTAGCGTCTTTTACTTTATCTTTTTCTCGTTTAACAAACCACAAAGACAACCCCAAAGTAGCAGCAATTCCCAAAAGCCACAAAATATTTTTCCAATTCCAAAAACTTTCTTTTTCCGGTTGTTGAACAACAGCTTCCGGCGGTAAATTTTCTTTTTCTTTTAATTCCTTTTCTTTACCGGGTTCAGGTCCAGAACCGCCACCACCAGACTGTTTCTTACCCGCCTCAAATCCTTGTTGATAGGCTGCATTTTTTGCTTGTTCAACCTGAGTACTCAATTTTTGACGTTCTGTCTCTGCAAATTCACGACCAGCCTCAGCCAATAATGAACGCATTGATTCACCCCTGTCCCCTGCAACAGAGACAAATTCACCTTCTAACTTTTTCATTTCCTCGAGCTCGGCCGCACTGATCGTACCGGCAACATATTTTTTATATAAACCCTTTAACTTTGGCTCCAGATCTTCTATGGTTGTTGTCTCATTTTTTACGGTTGTTGTCGTACCATCAACCGGAACTAGGTCACCAATCTTCACATCTTCATTTGGATCTTTTGGTGATTGTTCCTCTGGTGCTTGCACAGCTTTCACGGCACCTTCCACCAACGTTTTTAACTCTGGGTTTCCATCTAACAACTTTTGGACTTCTGTATCCTTTACATTAGCCCCACGTTGGATAAGCAATTGAATTATTTTTGCACAGTCTTTCTTTTCATCCCCTTTCATTTTAGTCCACAACTCAAGTGCATAACACAATGCCGTTTTACCTTCATTATCTGCATGATTAATCTTATCTGATTGAGCAGTAGCCTCAATAAGAGACCCGAGAACATCAACATGTGCACGTTTTACCTCTGTTTTATTATGTAATTCCTGCAAAAAAATCATCAATGGGGTCTTATTGTTATGTAGTGAACCCACATCTGCCTTCAACGTAAGCGCCGTCGGTATCAAATCATTGGTTTTAAGGAGATAGCACATGTAACAAAGTGGCGACATTGTCTCTCCATTTAGACGGTCTGTAGATTTAATGTTTATCGGGTTATTGACATTCCCTTCGTTAAATTTCCCCGTTAAACTACGTCTTATCTCTTGCGCTAAATCTATTTCCTCAGCCATAACCATACCTCCTATTACATAATCACAAATATCTTCCAAACGGATACTTTTTTTTATTCTAACACAAAAACATGATAACGTCAAACATTTTTATAATATTTCGATAAAATATATTTGTATCTAAAAAAATTTATAATCTTAATACGTTATCTGAACAGTACTTCAAATTATAAGAAATTTTTATAATTCAATTTCAATCTAAAATAGGCAGAATGATAATTCTTCTGCCTATTACACTAAAATAAAATCAATCAAATTTAATAAATCAGAACTAGTACTAACTTATTCTATCATTTTGAGAGTAAAGTACACCTTTATCTTCCGACATTTCTAAAACCTTTTGACCATAAGATGCCATAAAATTACCCGGTTCAGAGACATTCTGTACATTTGTTTGAGAGTTATCTTTACTTTTGTTGATTGTATCCCGAACTCGTATCAATAAATCATAAAACGCAGCATCAACCATCACATCTGATACATCCTGAGCCATTTCACCAACAGCACTCTCATTCGTCCACAAAAGATCCCACACCTCTGGGCTCTTTGACTTCATTTTAGTTAAAATATTTTGCCAAGCTGTTTTATAACCATTCATGTACGTATAGTAGTCTTCAGAAATACCCAACCTCTCCCTCTCTTCTTTAGAAGCTTTCAAAACGGCAGATAGCGATCCCTTTTCCATGCAAAGTCGAACAAAGGTCGGAAACATCTCTTCTGAATCACTCACCCCAACAAGTTCCATATATCCATCTTTCGCCAATAGTCCGTGTACCTCTGTTGCCAACGCCTTAAGTGCATCGGGATTATCTTTGAGAGCAGCACCATAATTATTCATTACGTTTCTGAACGTCTCTACCACCCCTATGTTACTATCGCCAAGTTCAAGATTATCATTTTCGCCTAACTCGGGTGTAAAATCCATACGTTCTGCCGACACAGTATCTACTACGGTCCCACCTGCAAACCCACCAAGTATCTTAGCTGCGCCCCACAGCCGATTAGTCGGTTTTACTGTCTTTAGTTTTGGTCTTTTCGCTTTTTTAGAATTGTTCACTACTGTTCCATTAGAAAACCGTAATTTTCCATCAGTCGTTGTATGTTTAAGAGCATAATCTCTGCATTCAGGCCAATATGCCACCTCTTTTAGTACCGCGCTGTTTTTAACTGTTCCATCCTGATTGAAGGCTGCCTTTATTTTATTCTGTATCGCTTGATCCACAGAATTTCCAAACTTTGCCTCCATAATTTCGTTTAGTTTAACTTGGCTTTTAACTGTTCCATCCGGATACAAGGCTTCGTTAATTTGATCAAAAATAGTAGCTTTCTCCCAACTCTCCCTAAAATGTCTTACTTTGCCAGGATCATCTAGTTCATTGTTCTTTATTCTTAATGCATCAGGAAGCTCTGCATTGTCATATACACCAAAATTATCTTTCAATGCATAATCATTTATCGGATCAACAAAATAACGCCCACTTGACCTAGAAGCTGACCCAATTTTATCCGTGATTTTTGTCCTCGTCCGACCAAATGCCCAAGCAACACCCATCAAAGTACCCACTATTTTACCCGCGTAGCGCTCATGAGTAGTCCCAGAAATCCCTGTTTCTATAATCGACATATTTTCCCCAATATCCCCAAATAAAGCCTCAGTAGCCTCATTTGCATCGCTGATAGAACCGGTTTTGAAATCAAGGTTTGTTCTTTCTGTCATATTGATACTCCTTTCACTTCTATTACCCAAAAAACGTGTCTTATCCATTCTATATCCGAATTATATATTTTGTCAAGATATAATATTTCTTTGTACATCCGTATTTAAAGGCCTGTCTATATCATCCGAACATGTTATTCCATATTGAGCCATAAAATTCGTCTGTCCAGAAGTCTCCAAAGGATTTTCTTCACTTTGACGAAGTATAGATGTACAGGAAATGGCAGTACCGTTTTCCAATTTTTTTGCTTTCACGGCATCATCCACCAACGTTTTTAACTTTGGGTATCCATCTAACAACTCTTGGACTTTTTTATCCTCTACATTAGCCCCATGTTGGATAAGCAATTGAATTATTTCTGCATAGTCTTCCTTTTTATCCTCTGGCATTTTAGTCCACACCTCAAGTGCATAATACAATACCGTTTTACCTTCATTATCTGCATGATTGATGTTAGCCCCATGTTGGATAAGCAATTGAATTATTTTTTCACAGTCTGCCTTTTTATCCTTTTTATCCTTTGGTATTTTAGTCCACAACTCAAGTGCATAATACAATGCCGTTTTACCTTCATTATCTGCATGATTGATGGTTGTTGGATTCATGTTTTCTATTAACAACTGCAAATTCTTTATTTGTCCATACTTATTATTTTCCCGTTTCCATAAATGCATTCTGAAAGTTGCTAAAAGCGGGGTCAATGATGGTGTAGCAGGATTGTTATCTGTATCAACCATTTGATTGACATCAGCCTTTCCATTTTCGTTTCCATTTATTAGTGCCTTTATCATCTTACCTGATTTATCCTTAACACAAGCAAACATTAATGGAGTTATCGTTGGAATTTCAGCACCTAAAACAAACCTTCGGGCTTCTGGATCCCTTTTTTCATCCAAATAACATGTATGTTGATCTTCTGCATTCCATTTTTGCCACTCTGTTTCAGCATTTATATTGTTTTCACTAATAGGTAATTTGTTAGTCCCACTTTTAATCTTAAGTATCAAATCATTTACCGAAGATTTTTGAGCTTGACGTTTCTTATCTTGCAAATTCAATTCTTCTGTATTCAATGCGTTTTGATACATACGAATTACATCATCACGACCGCGTAATTCTATTTCAGCCTGTATGCGTTTATCCGAAGCCGATACATATGCCATCAACTGATCTGCTCCACTATCATTATATGATTCTTCAAACTTTTTCTTATTTTCCTCTGCAACGGCATATTCGTTTTTGTTTTCAGATAAAAACAAATAATAAAAATAATCTCCTGTTTGGGCAGCTTTTAATAAACATCGTTCTGCCCATTCCTCATCAGATACAGACGTATCTAACAGTTTTTCAACGCCTTTATATTTACGTGTTAATTCTTCAACTTTCTTTTCATCAGTCGCATCACAAATAAATTGTTCATGAGTTGTTTTTTTCTCTCTACTTCTAATATATTCAAGGGCTTCATCAAATAAAATTTGACGTTCTTGAACACGTTGTTTTAGCAATTTTGCTTTTTCTTCTTCCCATTTAATTTGCTCATCAATATCACGTTGAGGTTTTCCATTACATAAATCAGCGAGTGAAGCCATCATTTCAGGACACCATCCTTCATCAGAAGATACATGACGTACATCACCGGCAGAAAAATCACCTAAATTAACCTTGTCACTACCCATAGCAGTGATTGCATGTTCTACTGTGACATAAGCACCAAAACCAATCGCCCCATCTGCTAAAAAACGAACCGCAATATGCCCGGCTCCAATACCGGGGATAAAACAAGTCCCAACACCAATAGCAATCTGCCCCGCTAAGGCAACATTTGCCGTTACATCTTTATTGGTAACCATGACAGATGTATAATTATACATCATTGCTAGCCGTTCAAGATACATGCCCTCTGCATATTCAAATGTTATATCCCTACTTCTTGTCATATTTTTAGCCGAAGCCGTTCTTGCCTTTTCCCATTTTTGAATTTGTTCAGCAGGAATGAAACGATATATCTCCTCACTTAAATCTTCCCCTTCAGGTATATATCTATCATCCTTACCAGCTAAAGGTACCACTTGATTATATCGTCTTTCCCATTTCAGATATATCGGATTGTCACCCGTACCATACTCATCCGTCTTTACGCATTTTAAATTTTCATTATATTCATCTTCAGAACAAGGAATATAACCTCCCTTAATTTCGGCATAACCAACGTCTCCCTTAGCAGCTTCCTGTAATTTCGGCAAATCTGAAACACGACAAAAAACCGTCCCCTGACAATAATCAGCATCTTTAACTTCTTCAACAGGGCTTCCATCTTTTTTAAAGAATTTACAATCCTGTACAACTTTGAATTTATTACCACCGGAAGATTCATCTCTAACAACAACACCTTGCCAACGCAAGGAAAGCTCGCCTGCTTTTTCTTTAGGAAGACAACATTCAACTAAAAGCATCGGTTCTTCTTGAAGAGTGTTTTGTGCGTTTTCTATACTTTCACAATATTCGCGATATTCTTGATATTCTCTGACAAGTTTAACAACAAGCTGATATTGACGTTCTTTTAATTCAAGTTCCGTTAATGTTTTATCTGCTATCGTAAGTGCTAAAGTAAGAGATGGTTCTTCATCTGTTAAATCTATCTCTCGGTTAGTCAGATCCGGAACATATGTAAATAATTCACGCCTTTTTTTCTTATCCGCTTCAGATTCATCTTCAACTTGCATTGTTGTAAGAACACCGGACATACCTTGAGTTTTAAATTGAATATTGTTCGTTGTTGCATCATGATAAGCACACACTTCTCGCCAAATCGGAGAAGCATCAATCGCCGAAATCATATCCGTTAACAAATCAATTCGGGCTTGAGCTTTTGCAACACTTTCATAAATACCGGCTTGATTATCATATCCTTGAAATAATAAATTCCTGAACCATCCAATTCTGTCATAATTTTCATTATACAAACCATCCCGATAATGTGCAATATAAGCATTTTTTCCTTCTTCTACATTTTTTCTAAATTCATCAGAAAAAGATGGTATTTCAGGCAATCGTCCTTCGTGGCTTTGTGTCAAATCCCATGATATACTTTGCATCATTTCATAACGAACATCCGGATGTTGAGTTATTGCATCTATCGTCCAATTCATTTGTTGCAAGTTATCTTCATCCAATTGTTCGTACTTTTCCGTGTTTAAAAAGACTTCATCATATGTGCTAGACGGCACATATTCACCTGTAAGACGACCAAACTCAGTCCAACTGTTTGATTGCTGCAAACAGAATAATTCCCCTGCCAAACGTTTTTTATGTTTTTCCAACGCAGTCTTTTGATCTTGTGTGCTCGCTTTGCTTAATTGAGAGTCTACTTTTTGAATACTTTTTTTCAACGTTTGTGAACGGTGTTCTTTAAACGCTGCGAAATTATCCTTCACACAGCCATTTTTAGCTAAATGACTATAGGTGTTAAGTTGTGTCCGAAGACCGCCCACTTCAGGACTACTCCAAGCAGGATAATGTTCATCATCATACCACCCATCAGTACAAAATAAATCTTTTAAATCAAGTACTTCCCACCAACCTGATATATCACCCTTTTCTCGATAATAGGAATCTAACCCACGAGTGGATTCAGATATAAAGATAAGTGAATCTTCAACCGGAACTTGAAAAACATAAGACGAGTCCGTTTCATTAGACAATTCAAGTTCTGTCGGCTTGTGTGCAATCAGATATTGCCCGTATGGTCGTGTTATAATGTCACGATAGTAAGGAAACGTACTTACCCATTCTATATGGCCTTTTACCTCATCACTTAACGTTGAAGAAGAAAAAAGGATACCAAGCAAATCACGTTTAATTTCAGGAGAATGATTACTCCTCAAAACAGAATCAATATGTTCTATTGTCACCGTTGCCTTATGTGAAACAAGTAAATCAACAATTTTATAATTACCCTTTACTAAGGCATCTGTTAAATTATTGTCAGAAGGCGTCCCGCCATTCTCTAACAAAATTTTTAAAATTTCCGGAGAATTTTGTTTAACAGCCTCATCAACATATATTGAACTTATTTCAAAATTTATGTTTTCTGCACCTCCTCCATTGGCTTCTGGAATTCTTTTACCCGTTACAAGTGCAATATAACTCTGTACTCCCGATACATGTTTATTTTGAATCAAATGAAAAAGCGGGGTTTTTGTATAATCATTTTCGCCTTTTTCGTTTTGGGGAACATCATAAAAAATATCACGGCGACGTTCAAATAATTCATTCAAAATCGGTGTCAAATTATAATTAGAATCTTTTGAAGCCGCTAAAACAGCTTGTGTTAATTCCTTAAATGTAACAGATATACCTTTTTCCCGACATAAAGTTAACGAACTGTCCACAATACTGCTGTTTCCTTTCTCAATACCGAAATCTAGTAACTCTGAAGCATAAAATGAAGCAGATTCTTTCGCACTTAAAAACAAATCCTTATACTTTTCAAACAATTTTGGAAAAATTTCTTGAACAAATTCAGGCTTTTTTGAAAAAAGATATTCCAAATGCTTTTCTGTAACAACACAATCCGTTTCCAAAATAAAATCGATAATTGCTACATCTTTTGTTTCTAATATGGCTTGAAAATCAATAGCCTGAAAAGAAATATCACGTTGTCTTAAATCGTTTAACAACGTTAAATCCTTATTTTTAAGTGCATAAGTGATAACATTTTGAACGTCTTTTGCACAAATTTTTGAATTGCCGGTATCTTGTTCTGCCGTATTCAAATCAACACCTGTATGTTGAGCTTCATCCAACACATCAAGGATCATTGCCTTATGTTGCATATACATAGCCAAATATAACGACCAACGCTGTGAATGACCATGATGAATACTGCTTTTAGGAGTGGTTACTTCCCATTCCGAACCATTGCGTTTAAATCGGGGTGTTTGCGAATTATCAACATCAGGCGGATTATCAACATCAGAAAGCGAAATACCGGAATCACCTTTTGCCGATGGAATCAAATTTGTTATATCTATCGCCCCTAGTGCATTTGTTCCTATATTATGACTTTTTGCCAATTCATAAAACAATTCACTTTGCTTGCTGGCAATAACTTGAGATAATACAGAATCGCTAACAAAAGCCCCTTCCTTAACAAGTTGAGCAACAGCTTGAACATTTCCAAATTCAATAGCAATTTCTAATGGTGTTTTACCGGCTTTTCCAACACCGTCAATTTTTGCTCCGATACGAATTAAATAAGAAATAAGATTTTCATCTTTCTCATTGATGCGAATTGTTAAATCAGGAGCTAATGCCACAACCATTTGAAGTGGGGTTAATCCCGTACGTGGATCAATCGCATTAACATTAAATCCTTTTGTTTGAAGCACATATTGTATCAAAGCAGAAGATTTGTAATCAATACCCAGATAAAGTAATTCCTGTTTGTTTACCTTTTTCTGAACGATAGCTTGCTTTACTTCCACTGACAATTCTTCAGGATTTTTGGCTCGTTTATCTTCTTCTTTATTATATTTCACTATGCGTTTTCTAATTTTATCTACTAATTCTTGTGAATCTTTTGTTGAATACTGTGCAAGAATCGCCAACAAATCAAATCCTTCTCCACCGTTCGGAGTAGCATCAACCTTCGCACCCGCAGTGATTAGCTTGTCAACGATTTCAAATTGTTGTTTTCGAATCGCCCCAATAATCATTGGTTCATCATCAAAAACAAGTGTATCAACTGCAACCCCCATATTTAAAAGTGTTAACAAGTGTTTCACATCTCCGTTTGTAATGGCTGTTTCAACCATTTTGCGAAGACTATCCTGTGAAATTAACTTCTCCCGAATCAACATGCGACCTAATTTATAATCTTTTTTAGTCAATGCCTGTTCAAACAAAGCATTAGCATCAAAAAGATGGCTTTCTTGTTGACCCAACATTTGTGCTATTTCAAATTGTCCGCTTTTTAATGCTGCCGATAATGGGGTTACAATTACCGTCCCTTGCTTAACAGAAATATTGGGATTAGCCTTTTCTTCAAGCAATATCTTAACAAGATCCATACGTCCCGCTTGAGCAGCAACAATTAAAGGGGGTAATCCTTTTGGCTTACCGTCCTTATCTACCGGAACAAAATTCGGATCTGCCCCTGCCTTCAAACGTTCCTGAACATCTTCTTGTGTAACACTCAAAGTTCCATCTGTAGAATTAAATAATTCAAAAAAAGAGGTACTATCAGCTTGGGCGGCTTCTTTATCAACTTGTGCAACCAAGGCTTCAAACTTTTGATCCAATTCATATGGAGCACTCCCCGCAACATAAGTAATTTTTTCCTTTGCATTGCATGCTGCGACATCAACATCTTCAAATCCGGGAGCTCCCATGGCCGATAAAATCATGTCCCGAACCATAGCTCTTTCAGAATTTCTGGACGACAGATGCTCATAAGCACAAACTTCTCTTAAAACATCCAATACCTTTTTACGTTCCCACGGTTTCAATTCATCCCATTTTTTCATTGACCATGGATTTTCGTAACTATACCAACAAGAACGCAAACGCTTACCAGTTGTAAATGCTTCAACATCAGCATTATTAGAAAATTCATCTTCTCCAAAATTTGTTTTTGAACACAGTTTAATACCTGCCGCTTCTAATTTTTGAAGTGCGGTTGATAAACGGCTTGCCACCATTCTATAATTCATCTTACCTCCTCAACCTATTCATGTTTACTCATTATAACACAAATATTTTTATGTGTCTAATATTTTTATACTGAATACGATAAAATTTATCAGGTTAAAATATCAAATAACAAGCGTTTTAAATCATCTTTATTTGAAATATAATTTTTAAATATTTTTTGTGTTAAGATATATTTATGTTCTTGAAGCAGTAAACGATACTCTGTCAATAACGATACATAAATCATTTCAATCTTACCAATTTTATCTATCTGAATAATATTATTTTGAGAAACACTTAAAAAACGGCGATACCGAATAAATATTTTAAATTCATGAACAAAATCAATACGCTTTTCTATATCCTTTAAAACAGCCCACTGCATTAGCATATATAGGTAAATATACAATTCTTCTTCTGAATCGTACATGACTGTATTTTCAATTGATTTTTGAACAAACTTTTGAGTCAAAAAACAAATCGTTACAGGCTTTAATTTTGCCTGTCTCATATCAGATATTAAATTTTCTTTTTTATATCGCATATCATAAAAAAATCGGCGAAACACACATCAAATGTATTCCGCCGAAGATTTCTTCAATTAAGTTATTTCAACAACATTTTAAAGTCAACGACAACGGCTCTGTCTTTGGTAACTAAAACCGGATTACCGTCAATTGACGTAATTTCAGGGATTTCCAAAACAACTTGTTGAATTTTTTTCAATGTTTCAGCCAATGGTTTAACAGCCTTGGGTTCTTCACCACGAACACCATTCAAAATAATACCAACTTTTGTTTCTTTTATCATACTGTCAAAATCTGCAGCAGGCAAAATACGCAGTGTTGTATCTTTCATAACTTCTGTATAAATACCGCCTGTTCCGAAAACCATGATGCGACCGAAGTTTCTATCTGTATTGACACCAATAATTGTTTCTGTTGCTTTAACAATCATTTCTTGAATCAAAACACTGGCACCTTTTAATTGGAACTTTGTAATAGATCCGTTCAAACCATCCCATGCTTCATTAAATGTGGCTTCATCATGGACATTCAGATAAATACCTTTCATTTCTGTTTTATGCAAAGCGTCCGGAGCTGATAATTTCAACACAACCGGAGCCGGAAAGATTTTTTGACAGAACGCATATGCTTCGGCTTTATCCGTAAAATTACCACTTTTCGGATAGTCAATACCATAATGATCCATAATCATATTGACAACATGTTGTGGTAAAGAAGCCAATCCTTCTTCTTTGGCTTGAGCAACGGCTTCACGAATGGATTGAGGAACTTCATTGACAGCACAAGCAACGTCTTGAACACCACGATAAGCCATTTGGGCTTTTAACAAGCCAAGCGGACGAATAATATCAATCGGATATTCATAGTTCAAAATATGGGCTTTATCCAAAATAGCACGTCCTTCTTTAACCTTAACTCCACCGACAAAAACAGCAAAAATATTTACATTTTTATATTGTGGAGCAATACGGGCAATGGCTTGAGCCGTACCGGTTGAATCCGTAACCATTTGAGGCGTCAATAAAACAAGAATATTTTTGTATTCGCCACTTTCACACAAAATTTTTAAAGCTGTTTCATATCGATCTGCACGAGCATCTCCGATAACATCAATTGGGTTACCCAAAGAAGCCTCTGCCGGTAACGATGCTTTCAAAACTTCAATTGTTTTTTCACTGGGTCGAGCCAAATCCAAACCATTATCTTCACATAAGTCACTGGATAAAACGCCAACACCACCGGCATTTGTCAAAATAGCAACAGAACCGTCAAATTCATGATGGTTAGCATATTGTAAAATTTCCAACAAACTAAATAATTCTCGTGTTGTATAGGCTTGAATAGCACCGGAACCTTTTAAAGCAATTTCCAAAACACGATAGTTCGGAGCCAACGAACCTGTGTGGGACAAACTGGCGGCTTGTGCTTTTTGTGATTTTCCCGGTTCCATAATAACAACCGGTTTTGTTTTAGAAACTTCCTTTAAAACACGCAAAAACTCTTTACCGTTTTTCAAGGATTCCAAATAAAAGACAAAAGCGGTCGTATTTTTATCATCTTTTAATGCCGATAACAAACGATCTTCTGCCAATAATGCTTTATTACCAATTGAAATAAAGTGTGAAAAACCAATCCCTTTTTCACGAGCCCAATCCATCAAAGCAGAACAATAAGCACCGGATTGAGAAACAAAAGCAACATTTCCTTGTGTTGGGAAACCATCAGCAAAACTGGCATTAACTTTATCAAATGTTGAAATGTGACCTAAACAGTTCGGTCCTAATAAATTGATACCGTTTTCAATACATTTTTGAGCAATACCGTCTTCTAATTCATGGTTACCGACTTCACCAAAACCGGCCGTAATAATGCTGATATTTTTTGTTTTGTTAACAATGGCATCATCAATAACCGGCATTGTAAATTTAGCAGGAACAACAACAACAACCAAATCCATTGCTTCCGGTAAATCCTTAACCGAAGCATAACATGGTTTACCATACAATTCCTGACCGGCACATTTCGGATTAATAGCGTATAAATTACCTTCAAATCCGGCATCAATAACATTATTGAAAACAACGGCTCCTAATTTTGAGGGGTCGTTAGAAACACCGACAACAGCAATGCTTTTCGGGTTGAAAAATGAATCTAATGACATATTGTCTCCTTCCTTTCTTAATTAAATTCATGGCGTTGAATATACAAAATCACGTTTCTTTTGTCAATCCCAAAGAACGGTTTTTGATATATTTTTTTATACTGTATATTTAATTTTCACGGAAGAAAACATGGCAAAGAAATCTTTTCCTTTGCCATATATTGTATCGTATTTTATCAATTTTTTTCATTTGCACAGGAAACAGGTTGCAATTCAGGTGTCGCAAACTCTTCTGTATAAATACTTTCTTGATGAGAACTCAACACCGCCGATAAATTTGTTTTTGCACATTCAGTATCTTTATTGTGATTTTTCCAATCCTCGTATTCTTGTGAAGCAACTAAACCTAATAAAATATCATCTGCTCCTAATTCTAACAAACGTCCATAAACATTTTCCACAATATCAAATGGAATCTTATCATATTCTATCATTGTTTGAATAATCATACAACAGGCTTTTTCTCCATCATACGTTTTCCAGTTTTGTTCATCCAATAAACAATCAAGCGGAGTTCGCCCTTTTTCATCTTTAACAGTTAAATCAACACCCTTTTCAATCATTTTTTTAACCAATAACAGGTGACCTTGTTCTATCAAAACAAATATTAACGGTTTACCATTTATTGTTTGATTCAAATCAACACCCTCTTGATCTAATATGTATCCAACAGTATTCCAATCTTCTTTTTTATTACTCTTGCATGCTCGTTTAATTGCCAACGCCAAGGGGGTTGTTCCTTTC